>CAZMUG010000017.1:0-27030 GCA_964569165.1 uncultured Gaiellales bacterium | reverse complement strand
GGAGGACGTCGTCGTCCTCGAGGAGCTCGAGCGCCGACTCGCCGATCGTCCCGATCGTGACGAGCGCGGACTCCGCATCGCGGCACCCGCCGATCTCGAGCGCTCCCGCCTTGCGCCGGCCGAAGTGAGCGGTGAACTCCTCCGCGACGTCCTCGACGAGCGGTCGTGCGCGATCCATCGCCTCCGCGACGTGGTGCATGAACGCCGCGTAGTCGCGCCCCTCCGGCAGGGCCGAGAAGGTGCGCGGGACGGCAGGGTCGAGCACCCAGTCGTCGGGTCCCCGGAACGGCGGCAGGAAGGCGTCGACCGTCTCCTGGTCGGGCACGTCCACGACCTCGGAGGTGTGCGAGAGGATGAACCCCTCCGAGCACACCATCACGGGAAGCATCGCCGTCTCCGCAATCCGGTACGCGCAGAGGACGCTGTCGAGCACCTCCTGCGCGGAGCCGCAGTAGAGCTGCACCCAGCCCGTGTCCCGCTGGCTCATCGAGTCCGAGAGCTCCGGCTCGATGCTCCAGGGGGCGAAGACCGCGCGGTTCACGTTCACGATGACGAGCGGGATCCGCTCGCGCGAGGCGCGATGCAGCTGCTCGTGCGAGTACAGGAGGCCCTGCGAGGACGTGGCCGTGAACGTCCTGACTCCCACCCGGGAGGCCGCGACCGCGTAGCCGAACATCGAGTGCTCGCTCTCGAGGTTCGCGAAGGCGATGTCGTCCCGTCCCGCGGTGAGCTCGGCGAGGCGCTCGACGATGATCGTCTGCGGCGTGATCGGGTAGCAGGCGATCACCTGCGCCCGCGCGAGCAGCACGGCGTGCGCTGCGGCCTCGTTGGCGGTCAGCACCGTGCGCCCCAGGGGAAGAACCGCTGTCATGCCCGCACCTCCTCCATCCGTACCGCGTCGCGGACCGGGCACACGATCTCGCAGATCCCACAACCCTTGCAGTGCAGGTAGTCGATGACGACCGACCCGTCGTCACGCTCGATTGCGCCCTCGGGACAGAAGAGCGCGCACAGCGCGCACGACGTGCAGTGGTCGGTGAGGACCGGCCGGTCGAGCGACCACGAGCCGGTCTGGATGGCGAGCGAGTCGCGCGTGCTCGACTGGTAGAGCGGCGTCAGCCTGATCTTCTTCGCGCTCTCGAGCTCTTCCGCCGGCTCGAGCCTCGCGTCGCCCGCGCGCGCCCGCTGCCTCGTGCACCGCTCGTAGCCCTCCCGCGCCGCGACAACGTTGGCCTCCGCTCGGCGCCCCATACGCGCGGTGATGGCCTGCTCGAGGAAAGCGAGGCCGTCGGGCAGGAGCAGCCGCACGCATGCTCCGAGCAGGGCCATGTTCCCCATCGGCCGGCCCTCGGCGGAGAGGATGCCGTGGTCGCGCGCGATGCGGGATGCGGACACACGCGCCACATCGAACGGGCCGGTGAGCCCGAAGCGCGCCTCGCGGTTGAGCACGACGAGCCCGCCCGGCCGGACCTTGCGCAGCGTCTCCGGCAGCGGCGGCGACGGCGTGATCACTGCGAGGACGTCGCAGTCGTGAATCTTGTAGCGCCGGTGGATCCGCGACTCGTCCCAGCGCAGGAAGGCGGAGATCGGCGCGCCACGCCGCTCGGCCTTGAACTCCGGGAAGCTCTGCGCCCAGAACCCCGCGCGGGCGAACGTGTCGGCCAGGAGCTGGGATGCGAGGACGACGCCCTCGCCGCCCCGGCCGACGAACAACATCTCCTTCACTCGGGCTGCCCCCTTCGACGAAACGATGGAGCCACCCAATCGTCTGCCGTGACGATCGGGCGCGGCATCCGGGGTTCCCCGTATCAGCGCTGCGGACTACGCGCGCGCCGGGACGAGAGGACGAGCAGGATCTGGACCGACAGGCGCAGCGCGACCGCACGGGCCGGTCGGAGCACATCCTGATCGAGCCGCGCTAGCGGACGAGCACGGCAGCTGCGAGCGAGCGGTCGAGCGAATGCCTCTCCCCCGCGACTGCGAACGAGACGATGCCGGCGGCAGGGTTCTGCGTCACCCCGGAGAGGCGAGCGCCGGGGTGCACGCCGGCATCGACGAGGGCATGCAGGCGCTCGCCGTCACTCCCCTCGAGCCGGTCGACCGTGACCGCGGCGCCGCCGGGGACGGCGGAGAGCGCAAGCAGCTCCCGTGCGTTCCGACGAGCCTGGGCCGGGTCGATCGAGCAGCCGTGCGGACAGCGCTCGGGCTTGTCGAGCCTGGCCCAGATCCGTTCCACCTGCTCGTCGTCGAACCCGACGACGAGCCGGCGTGCCTGCTCGTGGCACTCGGCGAGCGTGTAGCCGAGCTCGTCGACGACGAAGCACTCGAGGATCCGCTGCCTGCGCAGAAGCCGGTCGGCGTGCGCTCGACCCGTCGCGGTCAGCAGCACGTCCTTGTGCGCGCCCCGGCGGATCAGGCCCTCGTGCTCCAGTCTCCCGACCATCTCGCCGGCCGTGGGGCGGGAGACCTGCAGCAGCTTGGCGATGTGGGCCACCACGGTCGGCGCGTCGACGACGGCCCCGCACTCGACGACGGGCGCGGTCAGCACGTCGACGGCGAGCAGGTACTCGTCGAGGCTGCGAACGCGCCGCTCGCCCGCTCCCGGCACTGCTGCCGGCCGGCGGCGGGTGCGCCGGACGGGGACGGCGGCAGCCTCCAGCTCGGCGATCGACGATGCGTCGGCTACCTCGTTCGCCGCCTCCGCGAGGTTGAGGGCCCGGACCACGCGGACGCCATGCGCGTCGAGCAGGCGGGCCTGGCAGCCGGAGGCGCAGCCGTCGAGCGCGAGCACCTCACGTCCCTCCCGCGCCGCTGCCACGACCCGCTCGATGTCGCCCACGACCTCGGCGAGGCCGCGCCCGGCAAGGTCGCGCGCGACGTCCGCGGCCGCGGGCCCTGCAGCGCTCGAGCCGCTGCAGGGCAGGAGCACCGGGGGGCGCCTGCCGCTCATGCGGGGGCCCTTTCCCGGCCGTCCCGGCGCGCTTCGACCGGCACCGCGCGAGACGCAGTCCTGGCCACGGCGTCGCGGCCACGCTCGGTGAGCTTCCACCAGACGGGCGCCGGCCAGCCATCCTCGCCGTCGCGCCGGGCCGAGAGGCCGCACGGCAGACGGCAGCCGCCGCAGTGAGCGATCTCGCAGCGAGGGTCGGAGCTCTCGAGGTAGCCGAGCCGCCGGCAGTGGTCGGCCGCGAGGCGGAGGCCACGCAGGTCGGTGCCGAGCTCCTCCGCGAGCCCGCGAATCGTGCGCGACCGTGGATCGGCGAGGGCCTGGAGCAGCTCAGCGAGCATCGGAGCCTGTCCGGAGCATGCGTCGATGCCTCATCTCGCCGTCGCCTGCGCCGGCTCGAGCGCCCGCGCCCCCAGGGGACGACGCGTCCTGCCGATCCACCAGAACGCCAGCACGAGCAGGCCGAGCAACGCCACCGGCGCGGCAGTCCAGAAGGGATCCCGCGCGACGGCGACCTGGTAGAAGAGCGTCGCCGCCGACCAGGCGACCACCGCGACGAAGGCCACGGCGAGCAGCGTATGGCGTAACCCCATCTCCTTGGTCATGGCGGCGAACGTGGCGACACAGGGCAGGTAGAGCAGGACGAAGAGGAGGTACGCGTACGCCTGCGCAGCGCCGCCGGTGAAGCCTGCGCGCAGGCCGGCATACACGCTCGCGCCAGCTCCGACCTCGTCGGCGACCGCTCCCTGGGAGCCGCCGATCACACCCACGCCGAGCGGGTCGACGAGGGTTGCCGGAACGTGCTCGAGGGCGGCCGGCACCGACGCGGCCGCCTCCCTGAGGCCGGTCGCGACCCCCGGCGAGCCGGCGGCGGGCCCGGCGCCGTCGGACTCCTGCGTGTAGAGCGAGTTGAGCGTGCTGACGACCGACTCCTTCGCGAGGACGCCCGTGAAGATGCCGACCGTGGCGGGCCAGTTCTCTTCCTCGACGCCCATCGGCTCGAACACCGGCGTGATCGTCCTGCCGATCTGCGAGAGCAGCGAGCTCGAGCTGTTCGGGCCGCCGATGGAGTTCAGCACCGCGAGCAGGGTGACGACGGGAACGATGTACTTGGCGCGGGTCAGGAACACGAGCAGTCGCCGCCAGCCCTGGGAGCAGGCGATGCGGAGCCTCGGCCGATGGTACGGCGGCAGCTCCATCACGAACGGAGCCGCCTCGCCCCGGAAGAGCGTGCGCTTGAGCAGCAGGCCGCTCAGAACGGCGGCGCCGATCCCGACGAGGTAGAGGGAGAACGTCACCGCTCCTGCGGCCGCGCCGAAGAAGGCCGCGCCGAACAGCGCATAGACGGGCAGTCGCGCGCTGCACGACATGAACGGGTTGACGAAGATCGTCAGGTAGCGGTCGCGCCTGTTCTCCAGCGTCCGCGTCGCCATGATCGCCGGCACGTTGCAGCCGAAGCCGAGCAGCATCGGCACGAACGACTTGCCGGGCAGGCCGAGCCAGCGCATGCCGCGGTCCATCACGAAGGCGGCCCGGGCCATGTACCCCGAGTCCTCGAGCAGGGAGAGGCCCACGAACATGACGAAGACGATCGGGATGAAGGTGATCGCCGTCTGCAGCCCCGCGCCCATCCCGTCGGCCAGCACGGTCACGAGCCAGCCAGGGCTTCCCACCGCCGTGAGCAGGCGCCCGAAGCCGTCGACGAAGAGCGCCCCGCCCGCGATGTCGAAGAAGTCGACGAAGGCCCCGCCCACGTTGACCGTCGCCCAGAAGAGCAGGTACATGGCCAGGAGGAAGAGCGGGATGCCGAGGAAGCGATTGAGCACGATCCGGTCGATCCGGTCGCTCGCGCTGACGCTCTCCCCCGCCCGGACGAGACAGCTCGCGGTGATCTCCTCGATGAAGCGGTAGCGCGCCTCGGCGAGCGCGATGTCGGCAGGCCCGGCGAGCTCCAGCTCGAGCGCCTCGAGCCCGCGCTCGAGCTCGGCGGCGTCGAACGCGCCCGAGGCGAGGACCGCGTGCGTCGCCCACTCGTCCCGCTCGATCAGCTTGAGCGCGAGCCAGCGGGCGTCGGCGCCCGACTCCGCGGCGACGGGTGCGAGCCGGTCGGCCCAGGCTCCGGCCAGCTGCTCGACCGGCGCGAGCTGCTCGACGTGCGCCGTCGGCGGCGCCGGAGCCCGCAGCGCGTCGGCGATCGCAGCCGAGACGATCCGGGCGGCACCCGGCGCGGTCGCGCTGATGCCAACCGTCGGGCAGCCGAGGCCGGCGGCGAGCGCCTCCAGATCGACGTGGATCTCCTGCGCGGTCGCGCAGTCGAGCATGTTGACGACGAGCAGGAGCGGCACGTGCAGGTCCAGCAGCTGGGTCGTCAGGAACAGGTTCCGCTCGAGGTTGCCGGCATCGACGATGTCGATCACGAGCTGCGGCTCCCCGCTCAGCACGTAGTCGCGGGCCACCCGCTCGTCCTCGGAGGAGGCGAGCAGCGCGTAGATGCCGGGCAGGTCGACCAGACGGACGTCACCGCCCGGAAGGGCAAGCCTGCCCTCCTTGCGCTCCACCGTGACGCCCGGCCAGTTCCCCACCCGCTGGCTGCTCCCGGTGAGAGCGTTGAAGAGCGTCGACTTGCCGCAGTTCGGGTTGCCGACGATGGCGACGGTGCCGGCTCGGTCGCTCACGAAACCCGCTCCACGTCGAGGACGTCGGCCTCCGTCTTGCGCAGCGACAGGCTGTAGCCGCGCACCTCGACCTTGACCGGGTCGCCCAGGGGCGCCACCTCCACCAGCTTCAGCACGGTCCCCGTCGTCAATCCCATCGCGAGCAGGCGCGCCCGATACGCGGCATCGGCTGCCGAGTAGCCGCTCACGCTCGCGCGCTGGCCGACCCCGAGCTCGCTCAGACGCACGCGCGAGCCCTCCCGTCGACCTCGATCAGCTCCGCGCTACGCCGGTCGACCACCAGGCGCCGGCGGCCCGTCTCGATCACGAGCGCGCCGCCCGCGTGAGCCGCAACGACCCTCACCGCGGCTCCGGGCATCAGCCCGAGCGCGAGCAACTTCCCGTGGGCGGCCGGATCGCCGCCGATGCCGCTGATCCTCACCAGCGTGCCCGCGGGGACCAGCGAGAGCCGATGCGCCGGGCCCGCCCCCTGGAGGCCTCCGGGACAGCTCGACGACATGGCCACCGCACCAGGATAGTGTAAGGGCACCCTTACATCAACCGGTAGGACCCCCCGCGAGCCCGGCCGGGGGTAGCGGGCGGGAGTCTACGGGGCGGGCTCGCCGCCGTGACGGCGCCAGGACCACGCGACGAGGAGGAGCACACCGATCGCGGCGAAGGCGGTCAGGGCGAGCATCGGGATCGTGAAGTAGCCGAAGACGTCGATCCACTTCGTCGAGCAGGGGATGCCGACCTTGCAGGCAGCGGATTCGGCCTCGGGGTTCGCCTCGATGTAGAGATGCCAGACGGCGACGAGCCCGCCGATCGCCGCCAGCGGGAGGCCGTAGAAGAAGGCCCCGCGGACATCGCGGCGGAGGGCGGCGCCGAAGAGGACGATCACGAGCGGATACATCGCGATCCGCTGGAACCAGCACAGGCGGCAGGGAACGAAGTCGGAGTACTCGGAGAGGAAGAGGCTGCCAGCGGTCGCGACCAGCGCGACCGCGAAGGCGAGCCACAGCGCCGCGGGGCCGACCGAGCCCACGAGATCCCGGAGCGTCGTGCGCGCGGCCGGCACCACGAGGGCGAGCAGCGCGAGCAGGACGACGAGGACGATCAGGATCTGGACGAACACGGCCAGGGAGGCGAGCACCGTCGTGACGGTGTCGGTCACGTCCTTCTTCGTGGCGGCGAGGGGGAGCGCGGCGATCACGTGCACGGGCACACGCTAACGGGCGGAGGACGAGCCGCAGGCCGGATACCGGTCGGCGGCTCACCGCTAGCCTCCCGCCCATGGCGGGGATCGAGGAGCTCTTCGAGCGGAACCGGGCGTGGGCGGAGTCCATGGTCGCGGGCGACCCCGGCTTCTTCACCTCGCTCGCGGAGAAGCAGGCGCCCGAGTACCTCTGGATCGGCTGCTCGGACAGCCGCGTGCCCGCGAACCAGGTCATCGGCCTGGATCCCGGCGAGGTCTTCGTGCACCGCAACGTCGCGAACGTCGTCGTGCACACCGACCTCAACTTCCTCTCCGTCCTCCAGTACGCGGTCGAGGTGCTGGTGGTGAGGCACGTCATCGTCTGCGGCCACTACGGCTGCGGGGGCGTGCAGGCCGCGCACGAGGGCGCCCGCCACGGGCTCATCGACAACTGGCTTCGCCACGTCGTGGACGTCGAGCAGCTGCACGAGCCGGAGCTCGCCGCGCTCCCGGAGGAGCGGAGGCTCGACCGGCTGTGCGAGCTCAACGTCGTGGAGCAGGTCGAGAACGTCTGCGAGACGACGATCGTCGAGGACGCCTGGGAGCGCGGCCAGGACCTCACCGTGCACGGCGTCGTGTACGACCTCACGAACGGCCTGCTGCGGGACCTCGGCGTGAGCCGCTCGGGACGGCGACCCTAGGGGAAGCGATCGCTCGCAGGGTCGAGGTCGAGCCGGCCCCCGTCCCTGCACTCCGCCGTCACGCGGTACGCGAGCGTTCCCGCCCCGCGCAGGGCGTTCTCGGTCAGCTGCTGGCGCATGAGCCGCGCGGCGGTGCCCTCCGAGAGCCCGAGACGCGCCGCCAGCTCCACGCCGCTCTGAAGCGCGTAGCACTCGGCCACGCCCTCGTCACGCACGCCCCGCAGGTGCCACGCCTCGTGCGCGAGGACCGCGAGCGCGCGACCCGTGCGGCTCCCCGTCACCTCGCCCTCGAACGCGAGCCGGTACAGGTCGAGGCAGATCTCCGGCGTCAGGATCGCGAGCTCGCCGCCGACCTCGGCGACGCCGTCCGCGTGCTGGACCGCCCCGACGTAGTCCCGCGCCTCGTCGCAACGGATCTCGACCGGCTTCTCCGCGACGCGTGACGCCTCCTCCGAGAACCGCCGCACCGCCTCGAGCCTCGTCTCCCCGGACAGCGACCCCCAGCCCGTGCGGCTGTCCACGACCCAGATCGCCGCGCCGAAGGCGGCGATGACCGCGAGCCCGAGCGCGAAGCGGCGCAGCGCCCGGGAGCGCGGAGCGGGCTCGGGCAGGGCGACGGCGCCCTCCCACTCCACCTCCTCCTCGTGGTCGGCGAGGCCCTCGTCGAGGTCGGGCTCGAAGCCGTACCGCTCGCGGTCGATCTCCTGCGGGCGGCGGTCGGGGACCGGGCGCCGGTCGTTGCGCAGCGCGCCGACGAGGAGGTGCACCTCGAGACCGAGCGCGACGAGGAAGACGGGGAGGATCGGAACCGTGGCGCGGAGCTCGCCCGGGCCGAGGATCCAGGCCAGCACGAAGCCGGCGAGAGCGATGCGCACCCAGAGCGACATGGCGCAGGGACCGTAGCGACGGGCCTGCGCGAGGCCGCCGGTAGAGTCAGCGCCCGTGTCCGAGAGACCACTGCGACTCCTGGGGATCGGCGACGGGCGCTCGATCATCTTCCTGCGCTGGGCCTGGCGTCTCGCCGAGCGCGGGCACGAGGTGCACGTCGTCTCCAACCGGATCACGGACCGGCCCGGCGAGCTCGACCTGATCCACGGTCACAACATCCGCGAGCTCGGCGGCCTGATGAAGGTGAAGGGGGCGCGGCGGCTCGGGTTCGGGCCGGCGATCCGGCGCTTCGCGCAGGAGCTCGACGTGGACCTCGTGCATGCCCACTACCTGCTCCCGTACGGCTGGTGGGCCGCCTGGGCCGACGTCCACCCGCTCGTCATGTCCCCCTGGAACACGGACATCTTCACGTACGGCCGTGAGCGCCGCCGCGGACGGAGGCACGTCGCGAAGGCGATCGCCGCCGGTGACGAGTTCGTGGTCTCGTCGCTCGGGAACGCGGAGGAGACGATCCGGCTCGGGGCGCCCGCGGACAAGGTGCACCGCATCGTCTGGTACGTCGATCTCCGCCCGTTCGGCCCCGAGCACCGCGACCCGGGCCTCGCCGCGCGCTTCGGCTGGCCGGACGACTCGCTGGTGATCCTCTCCCTCCGCAACTACCGCCCGAACACAAACCTGGACGTGCTGATCCGCGCCTTCGAGCGCGCGCAGAGGGAGGTGCCGCAGGCGCGGCTCGTCCTCGCGGCGCGCGGCGGCTGGACGAAGGAGGAGACGGACCGCCTGCTGGACGAGCTTCGGCTCCGCGACCGCGTCGCCCAGGTCTTCGCCCGGCCCGACGAGCTCCCGATGTACGCGGCCTCGGCCGACATCGGCGTCTCCATCGCGTCCACGGACGCCACGCCCGCCTCGATGATCGAGTCGATGGCATCGCGCCTGCCGATGGTCATGGGAGACGCCGTCACGATCGACGAGTGGATCACCCAGGGCGAGGGCGGCGAGGTCGTGGACTGCCGGGACGAGGAGGCGGTGCTCGCCGCGCTCCTGAAGCTCCTCCGCGACCCGGCGCTCCGGCTGGCGTACGGCGAGCGTAACGAGCGCGTCGTCCGCGAGCGCCTCGGCGACCCCGGCGAGCAGCTCGAGTCCCTGTACCTGCGGATGCTGGGGCGCTCGTGAGGCCGAGCGTCCTCGTCATCGTGGTGGACTGCTTGCGCGCGGACACCGTCGCACGCCCGCGCGACGCCTGGCCCGAGACGAGCCGATTGATCGCCGACGCGGCGAGCTTCGCGACCGCGTACACGACCTGCCCCACGACGAGCCCCGCGTTCACGTCGATGCTGACGGGGCGCTATCCGGAGGCCCACGGCGTCCGGGCCCTGCGCGGGTCGGCACTTCCCGACGACGTCCCCTCGGTCGCCGAGGAGCTGGCGAGCGGCGGCTACCGCACCTGGTGCTCGGTGACCGGGCCGCTGCTCGACTCGATCGGGCTCTTCCGCGGCTTCGCCGAGGCCGACTACCGGGACCTCCCGCGCCGCTCGGTGCACTCGCCGTGGGGCGAGGAGGCCGTCGCCATGGTGCGGGAGCTGGCCGCGGGGGACGAGCCGTTCTTCGCCTTCGTCCACGTCTGGGACGTGCACACGCCGCGAAAGTACCCGCGCTCGCTCGACAGCCGCAGGCACGGGCGCAACACGTACGAGCGCGCGCTCGCCGGGATCGACCCCTGGATCGGCCGGATGCGCGAGACGGCCGGCGACGCGATCGTGATCCTCACCGGCGACCACGGGGAGAACCTCTTCCTCGAGCCGCCGGGCCTGCGCTGGCAGGGGCTCGCCCGCCGGATCACGAAGCGGCTCCCCATCCAGCGCTGGTCGCTCGCCATGCTCGAGCGCGGGGTCGCGAGCGAATCGAAGCGGCTGCTGAAGCTCGCGCCGCGCTACTTCTGGAACCACAACCAGACGCTGCTCGAGCCGCTCGTCCGCGTGCCGCTCGCAGTCACCGGCCCGGGCGTCGCGCGCGGTGTCCGCCGGGAGCCGGTCAGCCACGTCGATCTCGCCCCCACGCTCCTCGACCTCGCCGGCCTGCCGGAGCCGCTCCGCGGCTGGCAGGGGACGAGCCTCGCGTCGAGCGTCACCTCCGGTGACGAGCCTCCCGCTCATGCCGTCGTGATGGAGGTCGGGGTCACTCCCGGGGTGCCCACGGTCGCGCAGCATGCGATCCGCGACGGCCGCTTCAAGCTCATCACGTCGCTCTCCGACGAGCGCGTCGTGGACGCCCTCTACGACCTCGAGGCGGATCCCGGGGAGAAGCGCAACCTCGCGCGCGAGCGGCTCGACCTCGTCGGCGAGCTGCGCTCGAAGCTGGCGGCGCTCGTGGCCGAGAGCGTGGAGGCGGCACCGATCCCGGAGGAGGACGAGGCGATCCTCTCGGCCCGGTTGGAAGAGCTCGGCTACCTGTAGTTGCCCAAGGCCCGGAAATCCGCTGAAGCAGACTCCCGTCTCCTCTGAGTGGCGCCGCCACTCAGAGGAGGCTCGCACCCTCCATCTCATCGGGCACGGGCTCGCCGAGCAGCCGGAGCAGCGTGGGCGCGACGTCCACGATCTGCCTCTCCTCGCCGCGCCCCGGCTCGACGCCGTCCGCCACGAGGACGTACAGCCCCTCGTGCGCATGGTTCGCGTCGTCCGGGCCCGTGTCGTTCTCGAACACGTGGACCGTGCCGGTCCCGACCTGGCCGATGCTGCGCCAGTAGAGGTCTCCGAAGTACACCATCAGGTCGGGCACGACCCCGTTCCGCTCCGCATACAGCTCCTCCGGGCGGTGCGCCACCGTGCCGATCGGGTGCCCGTTCTCGTCCCCGAGCGCCTCCAGCTTCTCCTTGATCTCGGTGCGCACGCGCTCGTAGTCGTCCGCGGCAACCTGGCCGTCGGGCTCGCGGCCGGCGACGTTGAGGAACAGCCGGCAGTAGTAGCCGCCCTCCCCCCAGGCGATCGTCCGAGACCAGTCGATCAGGTCCGGCTTGAGCACGGTCGGCCCGGAGGGCTCCTCGAGGAGCGTCAGGTAGCCCTCCTGCCGCAGCCACTCGTTGACGCAGATGCCGCCGTCGATCCGCTTGGCGCCGTGGTCGGAGAGCACGAGGACTGCCGTGTCGTCGTCTGCCGCGACCGCAAGCAGCCGCCCCAGCTTCTCGTCCACGCCCCTGTAGTAGTCGAGCACCGCCGGCTCGAACTCGTTGCCGGGCTCGTACAGCCGGTGCTCGGAGTCGAAGTAGCGCCAGAACGCATGGTGGACGCGATCGGTACCCATCTCGACCATGAAGAAGAGGTCCCACGGGCGCGTCTCGAGGAGGTGCTCGGCAACCCGGAAGCGGCGCTCGGTCATCGTCTCGATGTCACGGAGGATCTGCGCCTTGTCCTCGGACCGGAAGTTCGGCACGTCGACCAGGTACTCACCGACGAGGTCCTCGATCTCCTGCTTGACGGAGGCCGGATACGTGTACTGGCGGTTCGTGTCGGGCGTGAGGAAGCACGAGACCATGACCCCGTGCACCTGCGAGACCGGGTAGGTCTGCGGGACGCCCAGGACGACGACGGGGCGACCTCTCGAGGAGAGGAGGTCCCACACCCGCGGCACCTTCACCGAGCGCGAATCGGCGAACGCCATCGCGTCGTAGCTGTGGTCCTTCCGGTTGCGGAAGCCGTAGAAGCCGAGGGCGCCCGGGCTTCGCGACGAGGTCATCACCGACCACGCGGGAACCGTGATCGGCGGATCACAGCTCCGGAGCACTCCGTAGCGGCCCCGCTGCGTCAGGCTGCGGATGTTGGGGAGCTCGTCGAGCCAGCGGTCGAAGACGAGCTGCGGCGCGGCGCAGTCCAGCCCGATGACGAGGACGCGGCGGGCCATGGCCCGAGTCTAGCCTCGTGCCCGGGACCGGCCGCCGACCTACCGGCCGGAACGGTCAGAGCCCGAGCGCTCCGGCCGCGCGCGCGAACTGGTCCTCGCGGACGTACACGACGTAGCCGAACGAGCCGCGCCCGTCCGTGACTCCCGACGAGGCGTAGACGTCCACGCCCGCGCGGAAGAGCCGCTCGTGAACGCTCGCGAGGGCGCCGAGCTCGTCGTCGCCCTGCACGAGAAACGCGTGGTACGGGCCCTCGAGCTTGAGCTGAGCGGCGCTCGCCTCCGCGGCGAGCTTGTTCGGGTCCTGCGGGAAGAGCGCGAACTGCGCGAGGCTCGGCCCGCTCGGGATCGCGGTGAAGGCGAGGAGGCCCACGCCCAGCTCCGCGAGCTGCGCGAGGACCCTGTAGGCCGCACCGAGCTCGTCGCGGATGTTCGCGTAGTAGTACTCGACGCGGCGAATCGTGTGCGCCATGGCTCGCCCTCCACCCTAACGCGGCCCCCGGGGCGGATGCGGCACACGCGTTCGCGCGGAGGAAGCCGGACGCCGGCGCTCAGCGGCCGCCGAAGTCGTCGAGGCGGCCCGTCTTGCCCCTGATCCCGACGCCGATGTAGCCGGCCGCTGCGTACGTCGAGTCGGACGTGCTCCCGACGAGCGACCACGTCGTGCCGCGCCGGTGCCAGGCCTCCAGCGCCGACCCCGCGGCGCGAAACAGCAGCACGTCGCCGACGGCGAGGTCCTGGGCGAACGTCCCGAGCCGGACGATCGCTCCGTTGTCGATGCGCTCGAGGTAGACCTCGTCGGTGCCCGTGAGCTGATTCGTCCGGAGCATGTAGCCGTCGTTGGCCGACGACCCGGGCTGCTGGAGCCGCGCGTACAGCCGGAACTGGTTGTTCGTGCCCGGCAGCGTCGAGATCCGCGCCCAGACCTCGGTGTCGGGACCGAACGCCGATGTGTTGCGCCAGGCCGTGCAGGTCGTCGTCCTCGTACAGCTCAACTTCCTCGAGCTCACGCGCAGACCCGTCTCCGACGACCCGATGACGCCGTTCGACCAGCGGCCCTGATCCGAGAGCGGGTTCTCGTTGCGCCGGTCGAAGCCGTCGAGCGCCGGGAGCGGCTCGACGGGCGGGACGGCGCCGGCGCCAGTCGTCGCCGAGGCCGTCTCCGAGTACGGGCCCTGGTTTCCGGCGGCGTCCTCGGCGCGTACGCGGTAGGAGTAGGACGTGGAGGCGGCGAGGCCCGCGTCCGAGTAGCTGGTGGAGGCGGTGGTGGCGATCTCGGTGAAGCTCGAGCAGCCGGTTCCCTGGCAACGCTCGATCCGATACTGGGCGACGCCGACGTTGTCGGTCGCGGCCAGCCAGGTGAGGTCGATCTGGCTCGAGCCGGCGGCGCTTGCCTGCAGGCTCGCGGGTGCGCTCGGGGCCTCGGTGTCGGGCGCGCCGGCGGTCGTCGCCGAGGCCGTCTCCGAGTACGGGCCCTGGTTTCCGGCGGCGTCCTCGGCGCGTACGCGGTAGGAGTAGGACGTGGAGGCGGCGAGGCCCGCGTCCGAGTAGCTGGTGGAGGCGGTGGTGGCGATCTCGGTGAAGCTCGAGCAGCCGGTTCCCTGGCAACGCTCGATCCGATACTGGGCGACGCCGACGTTGTCGGTCGCGGCCAGCCAGGTGAGGTCGATCTGGCTCGAGCCGGCGGCGCTTGCCTGCAGGCTCGCGGGTGCGCCTGGGGCCTCGGTGTCGGCCGGAGGTGCACCGACGTTCCGCGCTCCGAAGTCGTCCGCGCGCCCGGTCGTCCCGCGCATGCCGAGGCCCGCATAGCCGGCTCCGGAGTAGGTCGAGTCGGAGACCGTTCCGAGTCGCGACCAGCCGGAGCCGTCATGACGCCAGGCCTCGATGGTGGATCCGGTGACCCGCAGCAGGAAGGTGTCGCCGGCGGCGAGCTCCTGGCTCACGGTCAGGAGATTGACGATGGCCCCGTTGTCCACCCGCTCGAAGAGGACCTGGTCGGTCCCGGCGAGCTGGTTCGGGCGCAGCATGTACCCGTCGTAGGTCGAGGTGCCGACCTGCTGCAGCCGCGCATACAGCCGCAGCTGGTTGTTGTCGCCGGGCTTGACCGCGAGCCGTGCCCAGACCTCGGTGTCGGGGCCGTACTGGCTCGTGTTGCGCCACGCGGTGCAGGTGGACGTCTTCGTGCAGGCCAGCTGGTTGGCGCTGACCTGGAGCCCGGTCTCGACCGACCCGTTGACGCCGTTCGTCCAGCGGCCCGCGTCGGAGAGCGTCTCGTTCGCCCGGTTGAAGTCGTCCACCGTAGGCAGCGGCTCGGCCGGCGGGACGAGGCTTGTGGGTGTCGCCGAGGCGCCGTTGGAGAGCGGGCCCTCGCCGTTCGCGTTCACCGCGGTCACCTTGTAGAAGTAGGTCGTGCCGTTGACGGCGCTCGTGTCGAGGTAGCTCGTCGCCGGGCCGGCGTCCGCGAGGAACGTCTCGGAGCCCGGGCTCGTGCCGCGATACACCCGGTAGCTCGTCACGGGGGAGCCGCCGTCGAAGCTCGGAGGCGACCAGGAGAGGGAGACCGAGGCGTCACCGGCGAGGGCGGAGAGCGCGGTGGGGGCGCCGGGCGGGCTCTGGCTCAGGCTCCGCGCTCCGAAGTCGTCCGCGCGCCCGGTCGTCCCGCGCATGCCGAGGCCCGCATAGCCGGCTCCGGAGTAGGTCGAGTCGGAGACCGTTCCGAGTCGCGACCAGCCGGAGCCGTCATGACGCCAGGCCTCGATGGTGGATCCGGTGACCCGCAGCAGGAAGGTGTCGCCGGCGGCGAGCTCCTGGCTCACGGTCAGGAGATTGACGATGGCCCCGTTGTCCACCCGCTCGAAGAGGACCTGGTCGGTCCCGGCGAGCTGGTTCGGGCGCAGCATGTACCCGTCGTAGGTCGAGGTGCCGACCTGCTGCAGCCGCGCATACAGCCGCAGCTGGTTGTTGTCGCCGGGCTTGACCGCGAGCCGTGCCCAGACCTCGGTGTCGGGGCCGTACTGGCTCGTGTTGCGCCACGCGGTGCAGGTGGACGTCTTCGTGCAGGCCAGCTGGTTGGCGCTGACCTGGAGCCCGGTCTCGACCGACCCGTTGACGCCGTTCGTCCAGCGGCCCGCGTCGGAGAGCGTCTCGTTCGCCCGGTTGAAGTCGTCCACCGTAGGCAGCGGCTCGGCCGGCGGGACGAGGCTTGTGGGTGTCGCCGAGGCGCCGTTGGAGAGCGGGCCCTCGCCGTTCGCGTTCACCGCGGTCACCTTGTAGAAGTAGGTCGTGCCGTTGACGGCGCTCGTGTCGAGGTAGCTCGTCGCCGGGCCGGCGTCCGCGAGGAACGTCTCGGAGCCCGGGCTCGTGCCGCGATACACCCGGTAGCTCGTCACGGGGGAGCCGCCGTCGAAGCTCGGAGGCGACCAGGAGAGGGAGACCGAGGCGTCACCGGCGAGGGCGGAGAGCGCGGTGGGGGCGCCGGGCGGGCCGTCCTCCGGCGGTGCTCCGTCGATGGTCACGCCGAATCGCTGCAGCACGGTGTCGATCGGGGTCCCGATCGTGAGCCCGTCGCCGCCTGCGAAGAGGAGCGCAACCGGCTGGTTCCCGCTCTGCGTCACGATGAGCGATCCCGAGTCCCCGGCCGCGCTGAACGGCCCGGGTGAGATCGAGATCTGGTTGACGAAGCGCGCCTCCTGGAGGCAGATGTCGAACAGGAGCAGGTAGCACACGTCGACCGAGACGTTCACCTGTTCGACCTGGCCCAGCTGGAACCCCGTCGTCCGGCCGTACTTCTGCACCGGCAGCCCGATCGAGGCGGGGGCCGTCAGGGCGCTCGGGGCCCCGTATCCGTCGGGCGGCGTCGACGTGCCCACGCTGGACGACGAGGTCAGGGCGATCGCGGCGTCCATCGTGTTGTCGCCGCCGTTGAAGTCGATCGGCTGGTACGCGTAGAGGGTTCCGATGCGGTCCGCCGGATCGACTCCGCCGTCCTCGATCGGGCCGGGCTGCAGGATCGGGTCCCCGATGCTCGCCGTGTTGATTCCGGCGAACACGTGGTTGTTCGAGAGCGCGTAGACGTTCGTGCCGTCGGTGACGCGCGCTCCGAGCGTTCCCGTCGCGAGCTGGTAGTGGCCGGCCGAGACGCCGATCGGAACGGGGCGCGGGAAGCGGTCGGTCGGGGCCCGCGCCTCGATGATCCCCGTCGTGACGAACCTGACGGGCATGCCCTCCAGGGACCGCGGGAGACCGGGCACGTCGCCCGTCTCCTTGAAGATCTCGACCACGGGCTCGCCGTTCCGGTCGACGCCGACGCCGACCCCGGCGACGCCGGGCCTGTCGAGGAGCTCCTCCCCGTGCTTCTGCGTGGCAGCGATCGCCGTCTCGAGGCCTGGCGGAGCGGCCCCCGGAGCAGGCTGGCCCGACGAGGCGCCGGCAAGGGCAGCCGCGAGGAGGGCCGTGGCAGCCGCAGCGGCTGGAATCGACCGGAGCATCCTCCGCCCTTTCGGCGACGTATCCCTCGCCCGCGCACCCTACTCGCAAGTGGCGCGAATTACTAGTGGCGGGCGTGCTTCCCTACAGGAGGCCGCCCGGCGAGTATCGCCAGGGGCCCGGCTCGAAGCGGATCCCGCGCTTGCGGCAGAACTCGCGGACCGAGTCGAGGACGACGCCGCCCTCGCCGTGCACGCGCCGCCCCAGGAGGTCGAGGACGGCGACCCCCTCCGGCGGCGCCGAACGGGCGTCGAGCGTGAGAACGACCGCGGGCGCCCCGACCCCGCCCTCGAAGCGCTCCGCGAACGCGATCCGCGTGCCCTCGACCTGGAAGGCGCGCACGTCTCCCTCCTCGATCGGGGAGACGGCGTGGCCGCGGAGCGCGAGGAGCTCGTGCAGGTCGTCGAGGAAGCGTCGCGCGAGCTCCGCGCGCCTGCCGGCTGACAGGGTGTGGCTCGCGGCCCCGGTCACCTTCGCAGGGACGCCGATGGCGAACGCACCGGCCGGGACATCGCCCACGACGTACGAGCCCGAGGCGACGATCGCCTCGGCGCCGATCCGGGCACCGGCGTAGACGATCGCGCCGAGCCCGATCTGCGACCGGTCCTCGAGCACGACCGGGGCGAACCTGTTCTCGAACCCCTCGAGGACAGAGTGCCCGATGTTGTGCGTGACGATCAGCGAGCGCATCGTCAGAAAGACCTCGCGCCCGACGAGCACGGGGCGGCACACGTTGACGAACGCCTCGTCGCCGACGAACGCCAGGTCTCCGACGACGAGCGTCGCCCACGGGTCCCGGTGGCCGCCTCCGCCGAAGCGAACCGAGCGCCCGCCCCAGATCCCCGCTCCGAGGAAGGCCCGGCGGCAGCGGAGCTCGAGGCCCTGCGCGAACTGCGTGAGCTCGCCGATCGCGACGGCCTCCTCGCAGACGACCGTGGCGCCCGGGCCGAGCCGGACCCCGTCCTCGATCACGATGCGCGGCGCGACGACGAGAGAGCCCTGCCCCAGGTCCACCCCTTCGCCGATCCGCGCGCCGTGCTCCCGGAGCGCGCCCGCCTTGTCCTCCGGCGAGAGCGCCCGGAACGACCCGGGCTCCTCGCGAAGCGACGCGAGGAAGGCGGGATCGAGCGTCCCGTCCGCCCCCTCCGGGTCGAAGGTCGAGGGGAGGGAGACCCCCTCGGCCGAGACGCCCGCGAGCACCGGCTCCGACACGGGCGGCTCGGCGGCCTTGCGCCGCGCGACGGCCTGCTCGACGTCCTTCTCGGTGATGAACCCGCGCTTCTCGATCGCCGAGAGGTCCACGCCGTGGAGCGCCGCGAGCTCGACCGCCTTCCGGGTCGCCTTCCGGTCGCCCGCGGCGGGCTTCGGCGCCGGCTGCGCGGCCTCGCCCGCGTCCAGCGCGGCGAGCTCCTCGGCCGACTCCGCGACGTACGCGATCACCTTCCCGAGCTCGACCTCGACGTTCTCGGCGAAGAGCTGCACGATCGTGCCCGCGCCGGGGGCCTCGATCTCGACCGTCGCCTTCGTCGTCTCGACGACGCAGACGGGCCGGCCCTGCGCGACCTCCGAGCGATCCTCGACGAGCCACTCCGCGAGCAGCGCGTACTCGGTGTTCGCGTCCTCCCGGGTGAGAACGATCTCCAGCACCGGCGCTAGCTTCTCACGGCCTCGAGCGAGAGAACCGCGCCCACGAGGTCCTCGACGCTGGGCAGCATCGCGTCCTCGAGCGAACGCGCCGACGGGATGATCCCGTCCCGGGCCGCGACCCTGCGCACCGGCGCGCGCAGATCACTCCAGGCGGCCTCCTGTACCCGGGCCGCGATCTCGGCGCCGAAGCCGCCCGTCAGCGTCCCCTCCTCCGCGGTGACGAGAGCGCCCGTCCGGGCGACCGACTCGAGCACGGGCTGCAGCTCCACCGGCAGGAGCTGCGAGAGCGCCACCACCTCGCAGAAGACCTCGTGCTCGAGCACGAGCTCGGTGACCGCATCGAGGGCGAGGGGGAGCATCCCGCCGTAGGTGACGATCGTCGCCGAGCCCTCGGTGAAGCCGGTAGCGGAGAACGTGAGCGCCGGGTAGGCGCCTCCGCCCTCCCGCACCGCGAGCTCGCCGACGTGCCCGTCCACCGGCCGCCGGTTGGGACGCCCGTACATGAGCTTGTTCTCGATGAAGAACACCGGCCGCTCGTCCTCGACCGCCGCCCGGAGCAGCGAGCTCAGGTCGTGGCACTCGCTCGCCGCGACGACGCAGACGTTCGGGACGCCGAGCAGGAGCTTCTCCAGCGACTGGCTGTGGGTCGGCCCGTACCCGCGCCGTCCGCCCATCGGGGTGCGGACGACGAGCGGAACCGTCACCTGGCCGTCGTACATCGCCGCGAACTTCGAGATCCCGTTCACGACCTGGTCGAAGCCGAGCGTCACGAAGTCGCCGAACATGATCTCGAGGATCGGGCGCTGCCCGCGCAGCGCCATTCCGGCGGCGACGCCGAACAGCGACGCCTCGCTGATCGGGGTCGTGAGCACGCGCTCGGGATAGGCGTCGCTCAAGCCCTGCGTCACCTTGAAGGCGCCGCCGTACGGGTCGAGCACGTCCTCGCCGAGGAGGAGGACGTCCTCGCGCGCGGCGAAGATCGAGTGCAGCGCCTCGTTCAGCACCTGCACGCAGCGCTTCGGCTGCGCGCCCGCGCTCACGCGGCCTCCGGGGCGGCGAACGGCGCCGCGTCGGCGGCGGCGACCGTCTCGGCCAGCCGTGCCTCGCACCGCTCCTCGATCGCGGTCCGCTCGCCCTCGTCGAGCCGTGCTCCCGCGACGAGCAGGGGATCGCGCGTCCGGCGCTCCTCGATCTCGGCGGGATCGCGCTGGTCGTCGGACTTCGAGTGCGGGCTGAAGCGATACGTGTTCAGGACGAGGAAGAAGGGCGTGCCGGTCTCCCGGACGTGCCCGACCGCACGGCCCGCGGCCTCGTGGATCACTTCGACGTCGGTCGTGTCGAGCTCCTCGAGCTGGATCCCGAACGCGGCCCCCCGCGCCGGGATGGAGCCCGCGAGCGCGAGCTCGATCGGCGTGGACTGCGCGTAGTGGTTGTTCTCGACCACGAAGAGGACGGGCAGCCGCCAGAGCGCGGCCATGTTCAGCGACTCGTACGTGACGCCCTGGCCGAGCGCGCCGTCGCCGAGGAACACGGTGGAGACGGCGCCCGTCCCCTTCCGCTTCTCCGCGAGGGCGATGCCCGTCGCCACCGGGACGATGCTCCCGAGGACGCCGTTCGAGTAGAAGTTGCCCCTGCACAGGTGCTGGCTGCCGCCCTTGCCCCCGCAGGTGCCGTCGGCCCGCCCCATCACCTCGCACAGGAGGCCGTACGCGTCGTCCGTGAAGGCGAGGTAGTGCCCGTGGCAGCGGTGGTTGGAGAAGACGACGTCCCGCCCGGGGTCGAGGTGGGCGATGAGCCCGACGCCGTTCGCCTCCTCGCCGATGTACGT
Source organism: uncultured Gaiellales bacterium (assembly GCA_964569165.1). Lineage (GTDB taxonomy): Bacteria > Actinomycetota > Thermoleophilia > Gaiellales > Gaiellaceae > GMQP-bins7. Next base: position 6,794 of record CAZMUG010000017.1, on the reverse strand, counting down.
GTGCGTGGTCCCCACGAGCTTTCCGAGCGAGAAGAGCTCGAGGAGCGTCTCCTCGAAGCGCCGGATGAAGAACATCCGCTCGTAGAGCGTGGCGAGCGCGGGCATCGGGCTAGAGGTAGCCGAGGTCCGCGAGACGCTTCGCGACCGCAGCCTCCTCCTCGGCGCTCAGCTCGTGGTGCTCCGCGCTCTCGAGCTCCTGGAACGCGATCTGGCGCAGCTCCGGCGGGACGTCCTCCGGCCGGCTCTCCCGCTCGCGCGGGTCGACGTCCAGCCTGTACGCCTCCTCCTCGCCCGTCTCGACGTCGTGGACGAGCTTCCACGGCGGCTTCCGCACGGCGAGCTTCGTGAGCGCGCCGCGGTCCGTGCCGGCGACGATCGCCACGCGGTCGCCCTGCTCCCGTCCGTCCACGAGCGGCAGGAGCGAGGCGCCGTCGGTCTCGCGCGCCGGGAGGCCCGCGAGCTCGAGGAGGGTCGGAGCGAGATCGATCGTCCGCACCTGCGACCCGACGACTCCCGGGTCGAGCGCGCCCGGGGCGGAGAGGATCAGCGGGACGTGGACGATCTCGTCGTTCAGCGTCGCCCCGTGCATGTGGTAGACGCCCTGCACGTCTCCCTTCGCCTCGAACCGCTCCCCCCACGACTCACCGTGGTCGGAGAGGAAGGCGAAGACCGTCCGCTCGCGCAGCCCGAGGCTCTCGAGCTCCTCGAGGAAGGATGCCACGAGCTCCTCGGACTGGCGCTCGACCGCCCTCCGGTACCCCTCGCGCATCGCCTCGAGCGCGGTCGCCGAGTCCGACTGGATGCCGCCGATGACCTCCTGCTTGGCCGCCTTCCAGTCCTTGCCCGCGTGCAGCGTCTCGTAGGGCATGTGCGTCGCCCAGCTGTGGACGTAGAGGAGGAACGGGCGCCCGCGGCTCTCGCGCAGCCAGGCGAGCGCGCCGTCGAGCGACTCGCTCGTCCCGAGGACGTTGGCCTCGGGCAGGTCCCGGAAGAGGTAGCTCGTGTCGAACACGTAGCTCCCGACCTCGTACCCGTGCGCGCCGAACGCGCGGAACAGCGTCTCGACGCCCGGCTCGAGCTCCGCGTCCCAGTGCAGGTAGCCGTGGTGGTGCGGGTACATCCCGGTGACGATGGAGGTCGTCGAGGGAGCCGTCCACGGCGCCGCGGTGATCGCCTGGTCGAAGCGGACGCCGCCCGCCGCCAGCTCGTCGATCGTCCTCGTGTTCAGGTAGCGGGCCCCGTAGCACCCGAGATGGTCCGCGCGCAGGGCGTCGGAGACGTAGACGACGACGTTCACGGCGCGGCGGATTGTAGTGGCGGGCCTGCCGCGACCCGGCCCACCTGCAACCCGGGACTAGGCTGCCCCCGTGCGCCGCGCGCCGCTGTACGCGCTCTACGCCGCCGACGCGGTCTCGCTCGTCGGGAACTTCGTGGCGCAGCTCGCGATCCCCTGGTACATCCTCGTCACCACGGGCAGCGCGACCGCGACCGCGTTCGCCGTCTTCCTCAACTTCCTCCCGATCGTCCTCGCGGGCTTCTTCGGCGGCGTCGTCGTGGACCGCCTCGGCTTCCGGGCGACGAGCATCGCCGCCGACCTGGCGAGCGGGGCCGCCGTGGCCGCGATCCCGCTGCTGCACACGACGGTCGGGATCGAGCTGTGGCAGCTCTTCGCCCTCGTCTTCCTCGGCGCGCTCCTCGACGCGCCGGGCAGCACGGCCCGGGCCGCGCTCTTTCCGGATGCGGTCGAGCAGGCGGGCGTCGGGATGGAGCGCGCGACGGGGATCCGGGGCGCGATCCAGCAGTCCGCCGTCCTCGTCGGGGGACCGCTCGGCGGTGCCCTCGTGGCCGTGCTCGGCCCCACCACGGCGCTGTGGCTCGACGCGGGGAGCTTCCTCGTGTCGGCGGCCCTCGTCGCCCTCTTCGTTCCCCGGCCGCGGAAGAGCCCGGCGACGGACGCGGACGCCGGGAAGGGGCGCTACTTCACCGAGCTCGTGGAGGGCCTCCGGTTCATCTGGAGCCAGCGCGTGATCCGCGCCGTCGTGCTCACGGTCCTGGTCACGAACCTCCTCGACTCCCCGTTTCCCGTGCTCATGTCGGTCTTCGCGAAGCAGGAGTACGGAAGCGCCGCAGACCTCGGGCTCATCTACGGCGCCTTCGGCGCCGCAGCGCTCGCCGGCTCGCTCGCCTTCAGCGCGGTCGGCCACCGGCTGCCTCGGCGGCGCGTGTTCGTGACGTGCTTCGCGGCCTTTCCGCTCATGTACCTGATGCTCGCGACGCTCCCCTCGCTCTGGGTCGCGGTGCTCGGCGCGGCGGTCGTGGGCCTCGCTGCGGGGCCGATCAACCCGCTGCTCGCCACGATCCAGTTCGAGCTCGTCCCGGCGAGCCTCCGCGGGCGCGTGTTCGGCGCCACGCGGGCAGGCGCGTGGGCCGCGATCCCGCTCGGGGTCCTGCTCGGCGGCTTCGTGATCGAGGCGCTCGGCGTCGCCGCGACGTTCCTCGGCATCGGCCTCTGCTACCTGGGCGTGACGGCATTCGGCTTCTTCAACCCCGCCTTCCACGAGATGGACCGCCCGCGCCCACCAGCTGCGGCCGCGGAGGAGTAGCCGGGCGGAGCGGTTCCACGCGACCGTCCGCCAGCCAGCGCCGCCGACTGCCGGAACCGCGACAATCCGCCACATGAGCCAGGCGCAGCAGCCGTCCCCGGACACGGTCGTCATGAAGTTCGGCGGCTCGTCGGTCGCCGACCCGGACAAGATCCGGCACGTGGCGCGACGGCTCGTGGACGCACGGGAGCGCGGCCTCCGCGTCGTCGCGACGGTCTCCGCGATGGGCGACACCACCGACGGGCTGCTCGAGCTGGCGCAGCAGGTCTCCCCGCAGCCGCAGCCACGCGAGCTCGACATGCTGCTCACGACCGGCGAGCGGATCGCGTGCGCCCTCGTGGCGATGGCCGTGCACGACCTCGGTCACGAGGCGGTGTCGTTCACCGGCTCGCAGGCCGGGATCATCACCGACCCCGTCCACGGCAAGGCGAAGATCCGTGAGATCACCCCGGTCCGGATCCTGGAAGCACTCGGGCGCGGCCAGATCGTGCTCGTCGCCGGCTTCCAGGGCTTCTCGCGCGAGACGATGGACATCACGACGCTCGGCCGCGGCGGGACGGATGCGACCGCGGTCGCGCTCGCGGCCGCCCTCGGCGCGACGTGCGAGATCTACTCGGACGTCCCGGGCGTGTTCACGGCCGACCCGCGGATCGTCCCGAACGCGAGGAAGCTCGCGTTCGTCTCCTACGAGGAGATGCTCGAGATGGCAGCCTCCGGGGCGAAGGTGCTGATGCTCCGGGCCGTGGAGCTCGCACGAGGGCAGCACGTGCCGATCCACGCGCGCTCGACGTTCTCGGACGAGGAGGGCACGAGAGTGGAAGACGTCGCCGGGATGGAACAGCCGATCGTCTCGGCGGTCACGCACTCGGAGGACGAGGTCGTGTTCGCCCTGCGCGACGTGCCCGATCGCCCGGGGTCCGCGGCCGCGATCTTCGACGCGGCCGCCGCGGAGCACGTCAACGTGGACACGATCCTGCAGAACGTTGTCCACGGCTCGGCCGAGCTGTCGTTCTCCGTCCCCCGCGACGACGTCCCTGCCGCGCGCCGCGCGCTCGTGCGGGCGCAGGAGTCGCTCGGCCCCATCCAGGTGGACGAGATCGCCGACCTCGGGAAGGTGTCGATCGTCGGCGCCGGGATGCGCTCGCACCCGGGCGTGGCCGCCCGCATGTTCCGCACGCTCGCCGACGAGGGCATCAACCTGCAGCTCATCTCCACCTCGCCGATCAAGATCTCCTGCCTGATCTCGCGGTCGGACGTCGAGCAGGCGGTGCGGGCGCTGCACGAGGCGTTCGCGCTGGGCGATGCCCCGGCGGACGCAGCCGCGTAGTATCCGCGCGATGACCGGCGAGGAAGCGACAGTCTCGGAGCCGCGAGCGCAGAGCCGTGGACGCACGGCGGCGATGTGGGTGCTGCTCGTGCTCGCTGGCCTCCTGCTCCTCCTCTCGACCTTCGCGGTGTGGGTCAACCGCGTCGCGCTGAACACCGAGACGTTCACGGACACGAGCTCGGAGCTGCTCGCCGACGACGCGATCCGCTCGGCGATCGCGACGCGGGCGGTGGACGAGCTGTACGCGAACGTGGACGTCCAGGCCGAGATCGAGGGCCAGCTCCCGGAGGACTTCAAGTCGCTCGCGGGGCTCGCGTCCGCGGGCGTCCGCCAGGCCTCGTACCAGGTCATCGACCGGGCGCTCGAGCAGCCTGCCCTGCAGACGGCGTTCGCCATCGCGGTCGAGAACGCGCATGCGACGCTCGTGGACGTCCTCGAGGGCGGAGGCGACCGAGCCTCGACCGAGGGTGGCGTCGTCACGCTCGACCTCCGGCAGATCGTCCTCGAGACGGCCGACCGCATCGGGATCCGCTCGCAGATCGAGGGGAAGCTCCCGGAGAACGTCGGGCAGATCGAGGTCCTCCGGTCGGACGAGCTCGACACCGCGCAGAGCGTGTTCCAGCTCCTGAAGACGCTCGCCTGGTTCCTGCCCGTCCTCATGCTCCTCGTCCTCGGCGCCGCCGTCTGGGTCGCGCGCGACCGGCGCCGCGCGATCCGGGGCTTCGGGATCGTGGCCATCGTCGTCGGCGTGGTCGGCCTCGTCGCCGCGAACGTGATCGGAGGCTACGTCGTCGATTCGCTCGTGAAGGACCGGGACACCCGGGTCGCTGCCGGCAACGCCTGGGACATCCTCACCGTCGTCATGCGCAGCTCGTTCCGCTGGCTCGTCTTCCTCGGGATCCTGATCGTCGTCGCGGCGGCGCTCGCCGGGCCGGGGCGCCGGGCGCTCGCGTCGCGCCGCTGGCTGGCACCGGCTCTCCGCGAGCGGGTCTGGGCATACGTCGCCCTCGGGGTCTTCGTCCTCCTGCTGGTCCTCGTGAGCCCGACGCTGGACTTCGTCCGCCTGCTCTGGCTCGCCCTCGTCGTCGCCCTCGGCGCGCTCTGGATCGAGACGGTCCGGACGAAGACCCTGCACGAGTTCCCGGACGCCGAAGGCCCGGCCGTGATCGGCGAGACGCGCGCCCGTATCTCCTCCTGGTGGAGCGACCGCTCCTCCGCGCGTGCCGCAGCGCCGGCGGCGCCGGCGACGGCAGACGTGACCGCTCGCCTCGCGAGCCTCGCCGAGCTGCACGAGAAGGGCGAGCTGACGGACGACGAGTACGCGTCCGCGAAGGCGCGCGTCCTCGCCGGCGAGTAGCCGGGCAGGCTCTCGAGGCGGCGCGGCGAATCCCGCCGCCATGGACACGTCCGACCGCGTCGTCGACGCGCTGATCCTGGCCGCCGTCTGGGTGGCGGTCATCGTGGTGCTGAAGGTCGGCCTCTGGTGGCTCTTCGGCCGCTACGAGCGGCGGCTCGCCGAGAAGGACCCCGGGATCGCCGCCCGGCGCAGGACGACGTTCTCGATGCTCGTGCGCGTCGCGGTGGCGCTCGCGATCCTGATCGGCACGTGGAGCGTCCTCCGGGTCTTCCCGGCGACGCACGAGGTCGCGAGCGCGTTCCTCGCCTCGAGCGCCGTGCTCGCCGTGATCGCCGGCGTGTCGCTCTCGACGCCGCTCGGGAACCTCGGCTCCGGCGTCCTGCTCGCCTTCACGCAGCCCATCCGGCTGGGCGATCGCATCACGGTCGCCGAGCACTCGGGGCGGGTGCGGGAGATCACGCTCAGCTACACGACCCTGGTCACCGAGGAGGGCGACCTCGTCTTCGTGCCGAACCAGGCGATGGTCTCGCAGACGGTCGTGAACCGATCGGCGGGCTCTCAACCCACGTAGAGCGGTCTCAGAGCTCGGTGCTCTCGCCCGGCCGGAGCACCGTGACCGGGACGTCGGGCGCCGCCTGCTGCATCTCCGCCAGGAACGCGGCCGCCGGGAGATCGACGAAGCCGGGCCTGCCCCGGAGGCCCAGGTGGATCGGGAAGTACGTGCCCCAGTGGATCGGGACGACGCGCCCCGGGCGGACCAGCGTCACGGCCTTCGCCGCGCCTTCCGGGTCGAGATGGCCCGCGCCGAGCCCCGGCCCCCAGCCCCAGATCGGGATCAAACCGACGTCGACCGGGCCGAGGTCCGCCATCCCGTCGAACAGGTCCGTGTCGCCCGCGAAGTAGACCGTGCTGGATCCCTCCACGACGTAGCCGACCGGGTCGGCCGAGACCCCGAACGGCCCGCGCCCCCGATCGTGCTCCGCCTCGACGGCCCGGACCCGGAGGGCGCCGACGGAGAAGGTCTCGCCGATCTCGACCTCGAGCACCGACTCGAACTTCCGCTTGCGGAGGAGCCCGCCGAGGCCGCGCGGGACCACGATCGGCAGCTTCTTGCCGAGCTTCTCGAGCGACGGGAGGTCGAGGTGGTCGTAGTGCGCGTGGGAGATCAGCACGGCGTCGACCCCACGCAGGGCCTTCGCGTCCACGGGGACCGCGCGCCGGAGGTGCGCCACGCGGTTGCGGAGCAGCGGGTCCGTGAGCAGGCGCACGCCGTCGAGGTCGACCACGACGGTCGCGTGCCCCACGTACTCGATCCGCGCCACGTGCGGAACGCTAGATGGTTCGCGCGGCCCCGGCCCGGCAGCGTGCTTCAGCGCCCGGGCAGGGTGCTTCAGCGCCCGGGCAGGGTGCTTCAGCGCCCTGCCGTAGGTCAACTGCGGTGCGACGCTGAAGCGTCGCACCAGGCGCCGCACCAGGCGCCGCACCAGGCGCCGCCCCGCGCGACGGG
>CAZMUG010000016.1:18936-27376 GCA_964569165.1 uncultured Gaiellales bacterium | reverse complement strand
CGAATAGCCCTTCGAGGTGTTTCCACCATCGCCGGTGGTCGGCGGTCGCGTGCGGGTACGGGACGAGGATCGCCGGCGTCCCGGCCGCCGCCAGCTCCCACACCGTCCCGCCGGCGCGGGAGACGGCGAGGTCCGACGCCGCCAGCGCGGCGCCGAACGCGTCCGTGGACGGAACCAGGACGTAGTCCGGCCGCATGACCCTCGGCTGGAGGCTCGCGTAGTCCCGCTCCCCCGACACGTGCAGGATCGCGGGCCCGCTCCTCCCCCACGTCGTCACCGCGAGCTCGTTGAGCGCCTGCGCGCCCGCGAGCCCGCCGAAGACCGCCAGCACGGGGCGGTCCATGGGCAGCCCGAACCGCGCCCGGCCCTCTGCCCGGTCCGAGCCGAGATGCGCGGCAGGGACCGGCCTGCCCACCACCCGGTACCTCTCCCCGCGCCGCCCCTCGATCGCGAAGGCGAGGAAGACGCGTCGCGCGAACGGCGCGGCGAGGCGGTTCGCCAGCCCGAGGTGCGCGTCCGCCTCGGTCAGCGCCGCCGGGATACCGCGCAGGCGCGCCGCGAGCACCATGGGGCCGGCGACGTACCCGCCGGCGCCGAGGACGACGTCGGGGCGGCGCCGGGCGAGGATGCGGTTGCACGCGAACGGTGCTCGCACGGCGCGCACGAGCGAGCGGACGAGGTCGAGCCCGACGCGGCGCGGAAGGCCCGACACGGCGAACGTGTCGAGCTCGAACCCCGCCTCAGGAACCAGCTGCGACTCGACGCGATCGGGCGACCCGGCGAACGTCACCGCCACCCCGCGGGCGCGGAGCGCCTCCGCCACTGCGAGCGCTGGCCTGACGTGCCCCGCGGTTCCCCCGGCGGCGATCAGGCACGCGGGCCTGGACGACCGTTCCATTGACGGCGATGTTATGGAGAACGCCCACCGCGGTGAGCAGCACCACGAGGCTGGAGCCACCGTACGAGACGAACGGCAGCGGGACGCCGGTCAGCGGCGCGATCCCGAGCACCGCCGCGAGGTTCAGCGAGGCCTGCCCCGCGACGAGCGCGGTGATGCCGGCGGCCAGCAGCTTTCCGAACGGGTCCCGGCAGCGCAGCGCGATCCGGAAGCCCGCGATCGCGAAGGCGGCGAACGCTCCGATCACGAGCAGCGACCCGACGAGGCCGAGCTCCTCCCCGACGACCGCGAAGATCATGTCCGTGTGCGCCTCCGGGAGGTAGGAGACCTTGCCCACGCCCTCGCCGAGGCCGGTGCCCGTGAGCCCGCCGGAGCCGATCCCGATGGTCGCCTGGACGATCTGGAACCCGGATCCCTGTGCGTCGCTCCACGGGTCGACGAACGAGAAGACCCGCGCGCGGCGGTAGGGCTCGACCCAGATCGCGGCGAGCCCCACGACTGCGGCGAGCGCCGAGGCGAGAACGAGGAGCCGGAACGGGACGCCCGCGACGAGGAAGATCGCCAGCATCATCGCGCAGAGCGTGATCGTCGTCCCCAGATCGGGCTCGACGACGATGAGCGCGCAGAAGACGGCGGTCAGGGCGCCCAGCGGCTTCATGAGCTCGCCCAGCGTGCGGGGCGCCCTGCGGCGCGCGAGGTACGACGCGGCGAACAGGCAGAGCGCGAGCTTGGCGAGCTCCGACGGCTGGAAGCTGGCCGGGCCGAGCAGGAACCAGCGCCGGGCGCCGTTGATCGGCGGCCCGAGGACGAGGACCGCGACGCACAGCCCGAGGGCGGCGAGGACGAGCGGAGGCGCGAGGAACCGCAGCCGGTGGTAGTCGAAGCGCGCGGCGAGGGTCATGAGGACGACGCCGATGAGCGCGTACACCGCCTGCCGCTCGAGGTAGGCCATCGAGTCGCCGTTGCCCACGGCTGCGGTCGCGGACGTCGCGCTGTAGACCATCACGAGCCCGAAGGCCACCAGCCCGAGGGTGACGAACGCGAGCAGGCGCTGCTCGACGTGGCTCTCGCTCACGCGAGCTCCTCCACGAGCAGGCGAAACGCGTCCCCGCGGTCCTCGAAGTCGCGGAACTGGTCGAAGCTCGCGCACGCGGGCGCGAGCAGGACGACCTCGCCCGGCCTCGCGGCCGCGGATGCGCTCGCCAGGGCCGAGCGCAGGTCACCCGAGTCCGTGAAGGGAACCCCGGCGGCCGACAGCGCGCGGGCGATCTCGGGTGCAGCCTCGCCGACGAGGTAGGCACGGTGTCCCGGGACGAGCGCCTCCGCGAGCCCGCCGTACGGCTCGTGCTTTCCACGGCCGCCGAGGATCACGTGCAGCCGCGCTCCGGGGAACGAGGCCAGCGCGCGGAGGGCGGCGGCGACGTTCGTGGCCTTCGAGTCGTTCACGTAGCGGACGCCCCGGACCTCGCGGACGAGCTCGATCCGGTGCGGGACGCCCTCGAAGGTGGCAAGCGCCTCGGCGATCGCCGCGTCGGGAATGCCGGCGGCGCGGGCGGCCGCAGTCGCCGCCGCAGCGTTCTCGCGGTTGTGCGCGCCCGGGATCCGCGGCTCGGCCGGCAGCGGGTCGTCCCCGGCGAACTCGACGCGCCGGCCCTCGCCGGGAACGGGACCGAAGCCGCGCGGGACGACCGCAGCGTCCTCAGGTACCTGCCGCTCGAAGATCCGCAGCTTCGCCCGTGCGTACGCATCGAGGTCGCCGTGGCGGTCGAGGTGGTCCGGCGCGAGGTTGAGCAGGACCGCGACCCGGGGCCGGAGCGTCTCGACGTCCTCGAGCTGGAACGACGAGAGCTCGCAGACGACCCACGCGTCGGGGCTCACGTGCCCGACGAGCGAGGTGAGGGGTCGCCCCACGTTGCCCGCGACCTCGACGGGGCGACCCGCCGCCCGGAAGGCGGCCCCGAGGAGCTCGCTCGTGGTCGTCTTCCCGTTCGTGCCGGTGACTCCGAGGATCGGGCTCGAGAGCAGGCGGGAGCCGAGCTCGATCTCGCTCCAGACGGGGATGCCGCGGGACCGCGCTCCGGCGACGAGCGCCGTCTCCCCCGGAACGCCCGGGCTCTTCACGACGAGATCGATCCCCTGCAGCAACGTCTCCTCCTCGCGTCCCACGTGGAGTTCGACGCCGAGCTCGCCGAGCCTTCCCGCGTCCAGCGACTCGTTCCGGTCGAAGCCGGCCACCACCGCCCCGTGCTCCACGAGCGCCTGGGCCGCGGCCTTCCCGGAGCGGGCGAGCCCCACGACGAGGACGCGCCGGCCCGCGGCGCTCCAGCCGCTCACGGCGGGAGGAACTGGAGGAAGTCGCGGTAGAAGAGCGCGAAGCCCGAGGCACAGAAGATCGCGCACACGATCCAGAACCGCACCATGATCTTCGTCTCGGACCATGCCTTCATCTCGAAGTGGTGGTGGATCGGCGCCATCAGGAAGACGCGCCGGCCGGTCCTCTTGAAGCTCACCACCTGGATGATCAGCGAGAGCACCTCGATCACGAAGATCGCGCCGATGAGGAGGAGCAGGATCTCCGTCCCGGTGACGATGGCGAACCCGGCGACGGCGCCGCCGAGCGCGAACGAGCCGGTGTCCCCCATGATCACCTCGGCGGGGAACGCGTTGTACCAGAGGAATCCGATCGTGCCCCCGATGAGGGCCGCCGCCAGCGTCGCGATGTCGAGGTAGACCTCGCTGCGCTGGCCCGGGTCGCCCGACCGGACCCAGGCGATGCCGGCGATCGCCAGGAAGGTGAGGAGCATGATCACGACCGTCCCGGCGGCCAGGCCGTCGATCCCGTCCGTGAGGTTGGCGCCGTTGACCGTTCCCCCGATGACGAGGAAGAGGAAGGCGTAGTAGCCGTAGGAGAGATCGAGCGACCACCCGGCGACCGGCACGTACACCGAGGTCGTGAACGTCTCCGTCTCCTGGAGCAGGAGCGCCGCCACGAGCGTGATCAGCGCGAGGCCGACCATCTTCCAGCGCCCGGGGAGGCCGAGCGAGTGGCGCCGGCGGAGCTTCAGGTAGTCGTCGGTGAAGCCGATCAGCGCGCAGCCGACGACGATCGTCAGGACGGTGAGGCCCTCCGCCGTGTACTGCGAGAGGAAGAGGAAGGGGACGATCGCGGCGACGATGATGAGGAGCCCGCCCATGGTCGGCGTCCCCTGCTTCACGACGTGCGTCGCCGGCCCCTCGGCGCGGATCTGCTGCCCGAGGTTGCGGGCGCGGAGCATCTCGATGAACTTCGGCCCGGTCACGACGGCTGCCACCATCGCGAGCAGGCCCGCGATCAGGACGGGGACCATGCTCGGGCGAAGTTCGCTATCTCGGCGGCGATGCCTTCGAGCGCGACGGCCCGGGACGCCTTGACGAGCACCGCGTCGCCCGGGGCGAGGAGCCCGCGGGCGACCTCGACCGCGGCGCCCGCGTCTGCCGCCCACGCGACCGGGCGGTACGCCCGCGCGGGCTCGCCGACGCCCAGCACCTCGATCCCGAGGTGGGCCGCGAGCTCGCCGATCTCCTCGTGATACGAGGACGAGGCCTCTCCCAGCTCGGCCATCTCGCCGAGGATCGCGACCCTGCGCCGGTCTCCGGCGCGAACGGCGAGGTGCTCGAGCGCCGCCCGCATCGAGTCCGGGTTCGCGTTGTAGGCGTCGTTCACGACGAGCCCCCCGCCCGGGAGCGCGGTCTCCTCGCCGCGCCAGGGCGAGAGCTGGATGCCGCCGGCGCCCTCGGCGGCACCGGCGAGCGGGAGGCCGAGCGCCACGTAGGCGTGCAGGGCCGCGAGCACGTTGACCGCGAGATGCGCCTGGGTGAACGGGAGGGTGAGCTCGATCACCTCGCCGTCCAGGCGGAAGCGGGTGACGCCACCGGGCACGACGTCCGCCCGGTCGAAGCGGCGAATCACGATGTCCTCGCGGCTCAGGAACGGCTCGAGCTCGCGACTCGCCGCCGGCACGACTGCCGTGCCGCCCGGAGGCAGCGCAGCGATCGCCTCCGCGTTCGCCTCCGCCACGCGCTCCACCGTCCCGAGGAGCTCCAGGTGCTCCGGGCCGATGTGCGAGACGACGACGACGTCCGGGCGGGCGATCTCGCAGAGGTACGCGATCTGGCCCAGCCCGCGCATGCCCATCTCGGTGACGAGGACCTCCGTGTCGGGCTCCAGCCGGCAGACGGTCAGGGGAAGGCCGATCTCGTTGTTCAGGCTCCGCTCCGCCCGGATCGTGCGGGCGTGCGGGGCGCACAGGGCGCCGAGGACGTCCTTCGTCGTCGTCTTCCCCACCGAGCCGACCACGGCGACGACGCGGGCCGGGCTCCGCGAGCGCACGAGCCGGGCGAGGGCGGCGAGCGCAGCCTCCTGGTCGTCAGGCACGAGCGTCCACGCGCCGCGGGAGCGCGCGTCCTCGACGAACTCGACGCCCGCGTTGAGCGCGACGAACAGATCGCCCGGCCCCGCGAGCCGGGAGTCCGAGACCACCGCTCGGACCTCGTCACCGGGCGCTGCGGGCGTGAGGACGCCGAGTGCGAGCGCCTCGAGGTCGTCCCGGGAGAGGGAGATCACCGCGAGCGGCCCTCCGGGCGAGCGAGCCTCCGGAGCGCCTCGCGCGCGACCTCCCGGTCGTCGAAGGGGTGCACGACGCCGGCGATCTCCTGGCCCTGCTCGTGGCCCTTGCCGGCGATCACGACCACGTCGCCCGGGGTCGCGAGCGAGACCGCTCGCTCGATCGCCGTGCGCCGGTCGGGATCGACCTCCACCTCGAGCCCCGCTCCCTGCAGGACGTCCTCGATGATCCGGACCGGCTCCTCGGAGCGAGGGTTGTCGGAGGTGACGATCGTGACGTCGGCGAGCTCCGAGGCGACGCGCCCCATGAGCGGCCGCTTGCCGCGGTCGCGGTCGCCTCCGGCGCCGAAGACGACGACGACCCGCCCCTCCCCGAGCCCGCGCGCGGCCCGCAGCACCGTCTCGAGCGAGTCGGGCGTGTGCGCGTAGTCCACCAGCACGGCGAAGGGCTGCCCCTCGTCCACGGGCTCGAGCCGTCCCGGTACGCCCTCGACGGCCGCGATGCCCGCGACGATGTCGTCCTCGTCGACGTCGAGAAGGATCGCCGCGGCGATCGCGCCGAGCGCGTTCTCGACGTTGAACGCGCCGACGAGGCGGGTCTCGATCTCCATCCCGGCCGCCCTGAAGCGACTCCCAGCCCCCCTCAGCTCGAGCTGCTCGGGCCTGATCTCGGCGTCGCCGGAGAGGCCGAAGGTCAGGAGGGGCGCGCGATGGGCGTCCGCGAGGTCGGCGGCGAGGCGTCTCCCCCACTCGTCGCCGACGGACACCGCCGCGGGCGGCGGGAGCGCCCCGGTGAAGAGGCGCCGCTTGGCCTGGAAGTACTCCTCCAGCGACCCGTGCAGGTCGAGATGGTCCTGGCCGAGGTTCGTGAACACGAGCGCGTCGAAGCGCACCCGGTCGAGCCGCCGGAGGGCGGAGCCGTGGGACGACGCCTCTACGACGGCGCTCCGGTTTCCCGCCTCGAGCATCTCGCGGAAGAGCCGCTGCAGCTCGATCGCCTCGGGGGTCGTGAACGGCGCCGTCCGCGGCTCCCGGCCGACGATCCACTCGACGGTCCCGACGAGCCCGGGCGCGCGCCCCGCTGCGCCGAGGATCGAGCGGAGGAGGAACGAGGTCGTCGTCTTCCCGTTCGTCCCCGTGACGCCCACGACCTCGAGCTCCCTCGTCGGCTCTCCGAAGAACACGTCCGCCGCGACGGGCATGGCCTCGCGAACGCTCGGCACGAGGAGCTGCGGCACGTCCACGTCCAGGACGCGCTCGACCACGAGCGCGACCGCTCCGCGCTCGAGCGCCTCCCAGGCGAGGTCGTGGCCGTCCGCCCGTGCGCCCGGCACGCAGAAGAAGAGGGCGCCACGCGTGACGTCCCGCGTGTCGTGGGAGAGGTCGGTGACGTCGAGGGCGCGAGCCCCGGGGACCTCGATCGGGGCGAGAGCCCGGATCAGGGCGTCGAGTTCCACCGCGGGAAAGGCTAGAGAAACCCCAGGGCGGCGCCGCGCGTCGGCGCTACCGGGACGCGGTCCTCGGCGCGTCCGGCGGGATCTCGAGATGCTGGACGTCGAACCGTGCGATCTCGGCGAACGCGGGCGCGGCGACCTCGCCGCCGTAGAAGCCGCCGCGCGGCTCGTCCACCATGACCATGATCACGAGCCTCGGCTTCGTCGCCGGGACCAGGCCGACGAACGACGCGACGTAGCGGGACTTCGAGTACCGGCCGTTCGAGTCGATCTTCGCGGCCGTGCCCGTCTTCCCCGCGACCGTGTAGCCGGGAATCGCGGCCCTCGTGCCGGTGCCCTCGACGACGACGCCCTTGAGCATCCCGAGCATCTGGTCCGAGACGGCGCGGGACACGACTCGCCGCTTCGGCTTCGGCGGCACCGTCCGCCCGGCGACGCGGTCCACGAGCCGCGGGTGCACGAGGACTCCTCCGTTCGCGATCGCGGAGTACGCGCGCGCCATCTGGATCGGCGTCACCGCGATCCCGTGGCCGATCGGCACGGTCCCGATCGTCGATCCCGACCACTGGTCGAGCGGGAGAGCGAACCCGGGTGACTCGCCGGGAAAGTCGATGCCGGTGCGCTTGCCGAACCCGAAGCGGTCGATCCAGGACGCGAGCTGGCCCGCTCCGAGACGCTCCGCGATCGTGATCGTCCCGATGTTCGAGGACTGCTCGATGATCTGGCGGACGGTGAGCCGCTCCGTGCCGCGCGTGTGCGACTCGTGGATCGTTCGGTCGGCGACCTTGATCGTCGGCGCGAGCACAAACGACGAGCGCGGCGTCACGATCCCCGCCTCGAGCGCGGCCGCGACCGTGACGAGCTTGAAGGTGGAGCCCGGCTCGTAGGTGTCCGTGACCGCGCGGTTGCGCCTGCGGTCGGCGCGGGTCGTGGGGAAGCGGTTGGCGTTGAAGCGCGGGGCGGTCGCCATCGCGAGGATGTCGCCCGTGTGCGGGTCCATCACGACCGCCGTCGCCGCGCGCGCGCCCCAGCGCTCGACGGTCTCCTGGAGGACGTCCTCCGTGTTCGCCTGCACCTGGTCGTCGAGCGTCAGCCGGATGCTGCGCCCCGGCGTCTCGGCCTTCGTCTCGACGACGTCGAGCGCGCGCCCGAACGGGTCCTTGACGATGGTCTGGCTCCCGGGCGTGCCGCCGAGCACGGTCTCGAATTCGCGCTCGAGGCCCTCGAGGCCCTTGTTGTCGAGCCCCGCGTACCCCAGCACCTGCGACGCGACGGGGCCCTGCGGGTAGAAGCGGAGCTCCTCCGGGTAGAACCCCACCCCGGCGAACCGGCGCTTCTCGAGCTTCTCGGCCTTCTCCGCGTCGACCTTGCGCGCGATGTACACGAAGCCACGCGAGCGGTCGGTCAGGAGCGGGTAGAGGGCCTCGGGGTCACCGCCGAGCACGTGCCCGGGTGCAACATGGCGTTCTACCGCTGGGCGGCGAT
>CAZMUG010000016.1:0-18926 GCA_964569165.1 uncultured Gaiellales bacterium | reverse complement strand
ACGTGCCCGGCGGCGAGCGCCAGCTCGCGCGGCCGGTCCACCTGCTGCGGGTTCGCGTAGACGGTCACCGACTGCTTCCCGAGCGCCAGCGGCTTGCCGTCGTGATCCAGGATCGAGCCTCGCGCCGCGGGCACCACGACCGTCTCGCGCTGCTGGCGCGCGGCCATCTCGGCGTACTCGGGGCCGTCGAGCACCTGGATCCAGACGGCGCGCACGAGCGTGGCGGCGAGGAGCACCACGAACGCCCCCGCGAGCACGACGATCCGCCGGTTGACGGAGGCCGTTCTCACCTGCCGAGCTCGACGTAGGTCGTTGCGTCCGGGTCGGCGGCGACGAGCCCGAGCTCACCCTGCGCGAGCCGCTCGATCCGCGACGTTGCAGCCACGCTGGAGAGCTCGGAGCGAAGGCGTGAGACGTCGGCCTCGAGCTCCACCCGCTCCGTGTTCGACCGGTCGAGCTGGAGGTTGAGGCGCAACACGGCGACGTTGACCGCGACGACTCCCGCGAGGAGCACGGCGAAGAGGACGATCCACACCACACCGCCGCCGAGAACGACGGGGCGGCGCTTCGAGGACGCTCTGGCCCGGGGCTTCCTGGCTCGCGCAGCGTGCGCGACGCTCGTCATCGGACGCGCACCGCCGCCCGGAGCCGCGCGGAGCTCGCGCGCGGGTTCTCGTCCACCTCGCGCGGGGAGGGCCGCACCGGCTTCGTCGTCAGGAGCCGGATCTCGGGCTCCCGGCCGCACACGCAGACCGGGAAGTCCGGCGGGCACGTGCACCCGCGCGACCGGTCTCGCAGGAAGCGCTTGACGATGCGGTCCTCGAGCGAGTGGAAGCTGATCACGACGAGGCGTCCGCCCGGCCGGAGCATCTCGAGCGCGGCCGGCAGGCCGGTCTCGAGCGACTCGAGCTCGTGGTTGACCGCGATCCGGAGCGCCTGGAAGACCCGCTTCGCGGGATGTCCCTCGCCGAACCGGGCAGGAGCCGGAATCGACGCGCGCACGACGTCCACGAGCTGTCCCGTGCGCTCGATCGGCGCCTCCCCACGGCGACGGACGACACCGCGCGCGATCTGACGCGCGTATCGCTCCTCGCCGTACGCGCGAAAGGCCCGCTCGAGCTCGCGCTCGCTCCACGTGGCCACGATCTCCGCGGCGCTCATCTCGTCGGACGGGTCCATGCGCATGTCGAGAGGGGCGTCGGTCGCGTACGAGAAGCCGCGCTCCGGCCGGTCGACCTGCATCGAGCTGAGGCCGAGGTCGATCAGGACTGCATCCGCCCGGACGCCGTTCCCGGCCAGCTGGGAGAGGACGACCGCGAAGTCCCCGCGCAGGAACCGCGTCTGGACGCCGCGCGCCACGGCCTTGACCCGGTCGAAGTACGGGCGGACCGTGGGATCCCGATCGATAGCCACCAGCTTCCCGCTCGCCCGCAGGTCCGCGACGACGAGGCGGGAGTGGCCGCCCGCGCCGAAGGTGGCGTCGACCACCGTCTCGCCGGGCTGTACCTCGAGGAGATGGCGCACCTCCTCGGCCAGCACCGGGACGTGGTCAGCTGCGTCTGTCCGCTGCACGTTCGGCAACATCCCCCACGCTCCTCTCGATCGACTTCACGTGATCCGCCCACAGTGCGCGGTCCCAGATCTCGACGTGCGTGTGCACGCCGGCGACCACGACGTCCTTTCCGAGCCCGGCGTGCGCGGCCAGGTCGGCAGGCACGAGCACGCGGCCCTGCTTGTCCACGTCGAGCACGGCGGCGGTCGCGAAGACGAACCGCTTCATCTCGCGCGCCTCTCGCGTGAGCGAGTCGAGCTCGGCGATCCGGGCCATGCTCGCCTCCCACGTCTCGCGCGGATGGACGTCCACGTTGTGGTCGATCCCGCGGGTGAGGACGACGCCGCCCCCGAACGCCTCCCGGAACTTCGCCGGCAGCGTGACGCGGTTCTTGTCGTCGATGGAGTGCTCGTAGGCTCCGTGGAACATCGGCTCGCTGGGGGCTCGGTGATCCCCACGGCGCCCCACCTTACCCCACTTCCACCCACAATGCAACCCCCCTCCCCCACCTGGGGGCAGGGCTGAGGCGCACGAGCGTGAGGGCGGTAGGGCCTGAGGGCGGCAGGGGCCCTTCAGGGCCCTGCCGGAGGACCTACTGCAGGCGAACGGGCTCCGCGTGCACGCCGCGGCCGGCGAGAGCGCCCGCGCCGCAGCGGGACGCGAACTCGAGCGCCCCGTGGCTGTCGAGACCGGCCGCGAGGGCGAAGGCCAGGCCGGCGGCGAAGCAGTCCCCGGCGCCGTAGGCGTCGGCCACGGACGCGGGCGCCGGCGCGGCCGAGTACGGCCCACCGGGCTGCGCCCAGCCGCCGAGCGCACCGGACGTCGTCACGACGAGACGCGGCTCGGGGTCGAGGTCACCCACGCGGTAGGACTCGGCACCGTCCTTCCCGCTCGCGACGAGGGCGTCGAGGTCGACCGCCGCCCGGCGGAGCGTCGGGAGCTCACGCGCCGTGGCGACGAGGACGCGGCCGCGGCGGGCGCGCAGCACCGCGTCCGCATCCCCGGCGCAGAGGTAGACCGCGTCGCAGCGGGCGAGCTCGTGCCAGGGAAGCGCGTCGTCGTGCCCGCGCGGATGGAGCTTGCGGCCGACGGTGGTGATCGTCCGCTCTCCGTCCTCGTCCACGTACGTGAAGCCGGACCGCTGCGGGCCGTCGTACGAGCTCGCGTGCACCTCGATCCCCCGCGCCTCGAGCTCACGGCGCGCGCGCTCCCCGTGCTCGTCGGAGCCAAGGCCCGTGAGGAAGAGGACCGAGTCGGCGAGCGCGGCGAGCTGGACGGCGGCAACCACCCCGCCCCCCGCCGCCTCCTCCCACGACTCGGTGGCGTGGACGATCTCGCCCGGCCTCGGCACGCGCTCGACCGGGACGAACTCCATCCACTCCACGTGCCCGACGACGGCGGCTCTCACGGCCGCACTCTCACAAATGGGCGGGGTGGTGCGTTGGACGACGATGATGCACGCAGTGGCGATACCACCGTTCGAGCGCTTCTACGAGGAGCATCGCGGCGAGGTGCTCCGGCTCCTCCGCCGCAGGCTCGGCGCCGACCGGGCCGAGGACGCGTATCAGGAGACGTTTCTCCGGGCACTGCGCGCCTACGGCCGCCTGGAGCACGGAGACCACCTTCGCGCGTGGGTGCTCACGATCGCCCACAACGTCGCTCTCGACACCTACCGGAGGGAGCGGCCGACGAGCGAGCTCGTCGAGACCGGCGCGGAGGACGCGGCTCCCGCCTACCGCGCGCTCTCCGACCTGACGGACGGCCTGCCCCCGAAGGAACGTGCCGCGGTGGTGCTCCGGTACGGCTACGACCTCTCGTACGACCAGATCGCGTCCGTGCTCGGCTCGAGCGCGGACGCCGCCCGCCAGGCCGCCTCGACGGGCGTCCGCAAGCTGCGAAGGAGGAGCGCATGACCGTCTCGGCCGATCTCGACAGCAGGTTCCGCGCCGCCGCCCACGGGCTCGGGCTCGTCGACGTCGGGTTCGACGTGATCGAGACACCGATCGGCCCCCTCTTCGTCGCGGCCTCGGCCGCAGGCCTCGCCGCGATCTCGTTCGACGACGACCCGGAGCACCACCTGGAGCAGCTCGTGCGCATCGCCGGCCCGCGCGTGCTCCGCTCGTCTCGCAGCGTGGACCGTGCCCGGCGCGAGCTCGACGAGTACTTCGACGGCCGCCGCCGGGTCTTCGACCTCGCGCTCGACCTGCGGGCGCTCCCGGCGTTCACCGTCACCGTCCTCGAGGAGCTGGCCCGGGTCCCCTACGGGGAGACGACGACGTACGGGGAGCTCGCCGCTCGCGTGGGCCATCCCCGGTCGGCGCGGGCGGTCGGAGCGGTCATGAACCGGAACCGGATCCCGATCGTGCTTCCCTGCCACCGCGTGGTCGGCTCGACCGGAAGCCTCGTCGGCTACGCCGGCGGGCTCGGGCTCAAGGCGAGACTGCTCGAGCTCGAGGGCGCCCGGTAGCCCCTTGCTACTCGAGCAGGCGGTAGCCGACGCCCCACACGTTCACGATGAAGCGGTCGTCCGGGGCGACGCAGAGCTTCTTGCGGATCCGCGAGGCGTGGGACTCGAGCGTCCGCGTGCGACCGAGCGCCTGGAAGCCCCAGACCTGCCTCAGGAGCTCCTCCTTCGTGAACACGCGGTACGGCTCGGACGCGAGCTTCACGACGAGGTCGAACTCCTTCGCCGAGAGCCCGACGGCGACGTCGCGAACCGTCACACGCCTCGTCGGGCGGTCGATCTGGAGGTCGCCGGCGACGACGACCTCCAGCTCGGGGGTCGTCCGCCGCAGGAGCGCGCGGATGCGGGCGAGCAGCTCCTCGTAGGCGAACGGGCGCCCGAGCACGTCGTCGGCACCCCGGTCGAGCGCTCGCACGCGCTCGACGGGATCCGACGTGGGAGCGATGAGGATCACGGGGACGTTGCGGTCCCACGTCCGCCCGGGCTCGCCCTGGCGCAGCCGGAGGCACAGGTCGAGCTCCGCGAGCAGGACGAGGTCGGGGCGCACCTGCTCGACCAGCTCCAGCGCCTCGCTCCGCTGCGACGCGCCGAGCACGTCGAACCCGTCGTCGCGGAGCTGGCGGCCGAGGTACTCCCGCGTCTCCGGCTCCGGCTCCGCAACGAGGACGGCGCTCGCCATGCCGACGAACGTAGCCCCCACTCCCCGCCCGCGCCAGATGTCCGTTTCGGCGAATCCGTCACAACCGTTCCGCGACGGTCACGTCGGGTTGGGACGGTCCGCGCTACAGCCTGCCGTGCCTGAGGATGCCCCAGACGAGCCAGATCCCGAAGACGCCCGAGATCACGAACCCGAAGAGCGCGAGCAGGTTGACCCCGAGCGCGTGCGGCCCGCCGTCGGCGAACACGCCGATCATCGCGGAGCCGAGCAGCCCGCCGACGACGACGAGCGCCACCGCGAGCCGGTTCGACGCCTGGTCGAGGTGCTCGTCGAGCTGGTCGATCCCCGGGTTCGCGACGCGCACCTGGAAGGTCCCGTCGCGAAGCCGCTCGAGCACGTCGCTCACCTGGTACGGAAGCTCGCGCGCGACCGAGCCGAGCGCCGACGCCTCGGCCCTCGTCCGCTGAGCGACCGCACGGGGCAGGAACCGCTCGGCGAGCAGCCCGCGCGCGTACGGCCGCGCGACCTCGAAGACGTTGAACTCCGGATACACCTCCTGGCCCACCGAGGCGAGCGTCGCGATCGCCTTGTCGAGCATCACGAAGCGGCTCGGCAGCTTCAGGTTCAGCGAGTAGATGAGCTGGAACGCCTCGCGGATGACCTGGATCGGGTCGATGTCCGAGAGCCGGGCTCCGTAGTAGCGGTCGAACAGCCCGCGCAACTCGGCGCGCAGCTCGAGCTCGCGGTCGAGGTCGTAGCGGACGCCGAGCTCCCGAAGGTGCCGCGGGATCGCGTCGACGTTCTCGGTCGCCGCCGCGACGAAGAGCCGCGTCAGCTTCGCCATGTCGTCCCCCGTCAGCTTCCCCGCCTGGCCGAAGTCGACCAGGCCGATCGCCCCGCCGTCGAGCACGAAGATGTTCGCGGGGTGCGGGTCCGAGTGGAAGAACCCGTGCCGGAACACCATCGTCATCCACGCGTCCGCGAGCCGGTAGGCGACGTCGCGGCGCTCGTCCGGCCTCAGGGCCTCGACGTCGAGGTCCGACACCGTCGTCCCCCGGACGAACTCGAGCGTGAGGACCCGCGCAGTCGAGTAGGGGCGGATGACGCGGGGCACCAGGACGCGATCGTCGCGGTCGAAGTTGCGGCGGAAGACGTCTGCGTTCCGTGCCTCGTGCCCGAAGTCGAGCTCGAGGCGGATCGAGCGCGCGAACTCGTCCACGATCTCCTGCGGGTCCATGAACTCGAGCGCCTTCACGCGTTCCTTGAGCAGCCGCGCCGCCTGGTAGAGGAGCCCGAGGTCCGCCTCGATCTGCCGCGCGGCAGCGGGTCGCTGCACCTTGACCGCGACCTCCTGGCCGTCGGGGAGCACCGCGCGATGGACCTGGCCGATCGACGCGGACGCGATCGGCGTGGGATCGAGCTCGAGGAACGCCTGCTCGACGGTGAGATCGAGCTCCTCCTCGAGGACCGCCCTGATCTCGGGGAACGGGACGGGCGAGACGTGGTCCTGCAGCCCCCGCAGCTCCGCCACGATGTCCGGCGGGACGATGTCCGGCCGCGTGGACAGGAGCTGGCCGAACTTCACGAACGTGGGCCCGAGCTCGTCGAGCATCTCCCGCAGGCGGCGCCCGCGGTCCGAGGCCGGCACATCGTGCACGCCGTCCCCTCCGGGCACGAGGTCGCCGAGCCGGTTCCTGCGCAGGAAGTAGCCGAACCCGTGCTTCGCGGCGACCTGGGCTATCTCGGACAGGCGGCCGATGCTCCGAGGGGGACGTGCCTCCGTCGTCGCCATGGGCGGATTGTAGGAGGGTGAGGCTCTCCGGAGCCTCCCCGGAGCTACGCGCTCCGCGCCCGCTCGCGCTCGAGGAGCTTCAGCCGGTGCTCCACCTGCGCGAGGCGCAGCTCCAGCTCGTCGAGCGCCGTCCTCGAGGCGATACCGAGCTCGGACGTGATCCGCGCGGCGGTGCCGCCCGTCGAGTCCCCGAGCCGGGCGGCCTCGCGCCGCCAGCTCTCCACGACGTCCGAGATGGCCGCGCGGACCTCGTCCCGCTCGACCCCGAGCCGGCGACCGAGCTCGTCCGCGAGCTCGTCGGCCCGCTGGGCGACGGCGGCGAGGCCGCCGAGACCGGCGAGGGTGAGCGTCTCGAGCGGCCCGCGCTCGCTACCTGGCTCGGCCATGAGGTCTCGATGCGCGCCGCTGGCTGCGGCGCTCGCGCTTCGAGGGCT
Organism: uncultured Gaiellales bacterium; assembly: GCA_964569165.1. Lineage (GTDB taxonomy): Bacteria > Actinomycetota > Thermoleophilia > Gaiellales > Gaiellaceae > GMQP-bins7. Next base: position 12,026 of record CAZMUG010000016.1, on the reverse strand, counting down.
GCTGCCCGGGCGGTCCCGCGGGGGCCGGCACCGGCGTCGTCGGCAGCTGTGAGGCGACGGGAGCCGCCTCCGCTGCCTCCTCCGCGACGATCTCGGCCGCCTCGGTGGCGAGCGTGCCGCCGAGGGTCGCCACCCCGGCGAGCGCCCCCAGGTCGTCGCGCCGTCGGGCGAACTCCGGCTCCCGCTCCTTGAGGACGGCGAGGAGCGGGGCGGCGAGGAAGATCGAGGAGTACGACCCGGCGCCGATCCCGACGAGCAGGGCGAAGGCGAAGTCCTTCAGCGTGTCCCCGCCGAAGAGGTACAGCGCAGCGACCGGGAGGAGCGTGATGAAGGTCGTCGCGAGCGAGCGGGGAATGACCTCCCACAGCGACACGTTGCCGATCACCCGCATCGACGCGCGCTTCATCAGCGGCACGTTCTCGCGGATGCGGTCGAAGATGATGATCGTGTCGTACATCGAGTACCCGAGGATGGTCAGGAGCGCCGCGACCGTCGCGGTGGAGAGCTCGCGACCGGTGAGCGCGTAGACCCCGATCGCGATCAGGAGGTCGTGCGCGAGGGAGACGATGACGCCGACCGAGTACTTCCACTGGAAGCGGAACGAGATGTAGACGACCATCAGCAGGAGGCTCACGAGGATCGCGAACAGCGCGTTCTTCGCGATCTGGCGCCCGAAGCTCTCGGAGACGTTCTTGGCTCCGAACGAGCCCGCGTCCACGGCGCTCGCGAGGTCCTGCTGGAGCCGGTTCTGCTCGGCGCTCGTGAGCGACTCGGTCCTGATCTGGAACGACGTGTACTTCCCGTCCACGGACGAGCCGCGGCCCTGGATGACGGCGCCCTCCTGCCCGATCTTCGCAGCCTCGCTGCGCACCTCTTCCAGCGACGTCGGCTCGGGCGTCCGGAACGAGATCTGGGTGCCGCCCTTGAAGTCGATCCCGAGGTTCAGGCCCTGGAGCGCGATGGCCGCGACCGCGATCGTGACGACGACGGCGGAGATCGTGAACCAGATCCGGCGCTTGCCGATGTAGTCGATCCGGAGCCACCGGGGCAGGCCCTCCCCCGTCGCCCCCATGAGCTTCGGGTTGTCGAGCCAGCCGAAGCCGCCGAGCAGCGCGAGGATCGCGCGCGTCGCGAGCACGGCCGTGAGGAGCGAGAGCGCCGTGCCGATGAGCAGCATGAGCGCGAAGCCGCGCACGCTCGCGGTGGCGACCGCGAACAGCACCATGGCGGTGATCGCCGTGACCACGTTCGCGTCGATGATGGTCGCGAAGCCCTTCTTGTAGCCCTGGGCGATGGAGGCGCGCATCGACTTCCCGGCGCGCACCTCCTCCTTGATGCGCTCGAAGATGACGATGTTGGCGTCGGCTGCCACGCCGAACGTCAGCACGAGGCCCGCGAACCCCGGCAGCGTCAGCGTGACGTTGAAGAGCAGGATCGTCGCGTACAGGAAGGCCGCGTAGATGAGGAGGCCGATCACGGCCACGACGCCGAGGAAGCGGTAGAAGAGGAGCAGGAAGAACACCACGAGCACGAGGCCCGCGAACGCCGCCTTCCACGCCTCCTGGAGCGAGTCCTTGCCGAGCGTGGCGGAGATGTCCGTACGGTCGAGCGTCACGAACTTCACGGGCAGCGCGCCGGTCTGGAGGACGATCGCGATGTCCTTGGCCTCCCCCATCGACTCGAGGCCCTCGATCTGGGCGCGGCCGCCGCCGATGCCCCCGGCGAGGCTCGAGTCCGTGTAGTCGATCTGCGGCCAGGTGCGGATCTCGCGGTCGAGCACGATGGCGAAGTGCTGCGGGGCCTTCCGCAGGTTCCCGCGGATGTGCAGGTTGCGGGTGATCTCCTCGAACTTGTCCGAGCCGGCCTTCGTGAACTCCATCGTCACGATCGGGCGGTTGCCGCCGCCCGGGCTCGTGTCGAAGTCGGCGCGCGTGCCCGAGAGCTTGAAGTCCTCGCCCGTCATCTGCGGGACCTGCGGGGGGTCGTACTTGAACAGGTAGTAGTTCGTCTGCGTCGGAGGCGCCCCGGCGCCCTGCCCGCCCGGGCAGATGACCGCGGCGGCCTGGTCCGGGTCCGACGTGCCGCAGGTCACGACGACCATGCCCTCCGGCACCGCGAAGAGCTCGAGGCTCTCGGGCAGCTCCCCGTCGTAGGGCTTGAGCGCCTGCTCCTTCGACGCATAGGGCCCCGACACGATCTTCTTCGTCTTCGGGTTCACGACGTACCAGGCGTCCGAGCTTCCGTCCTGCACCTGGGACTGCACCTTCGCGAGCAGCTCGTAGAGCGACGTGTGCTCCACGGGCTGACCCTGGATCGTCACGGACGGCCCCGCGAGGGACGCCTCGAGGTCGTAGAGCTCGAGCTGCGCCGTCGTCCCGATGATCTCGGCCGCGGCCTCCGGGTCCTTCACGCCGGGGAGCTGGATGACGATCTGGTCGTCGCCCTGCTTGTAGATCGACGGCTCCGAGACGCCGAGCTTGTCGACGCGGTTCCGCATGATGTCCACCGAGCGGTCGAGGTCCTCCTCCGTCAGCTGGCGGTTCGCCGGCGGGACGGCCTGGAGCGTGACCTCGAGCCCGCCCTGCAGGTCGAGGCCGAGCGTGGGCTTCCTGTGCAGCGGGGAGCCGGGCAGCGCGAAGAGCGCTACCGCGACGAGCGCGGCGGCCAGGAGGCCGACGACGATGACGGATGAGCGTCGGTTCAAGAGCGGAGCCTCACGTTACCGCCGGGGCGCCGTGCCCGCCGCCTCGCCGTTCTGGCTCCTAACCGCATCTTCGCCGGCCGCAACTCCACCTTCATCGAGGTCTCCGGCGACGTCCACCTCGGTCGCCTCTCCGTCGACGACGTCGTCCGGCTCCTCGGCCTCCGGAGGCAGGACGGCGGCGATCGCACGCCGCGTCATGTGGACGTTCAGCCCCTCTGCGAGCTCGACGACGATGTCGTCCCCGTCCGCCTGCGTGATGGTGCCGTAGATGCCGCCGGTGGTGAGGATGTCGTCCCCGACGCCCGCCCGGTCGATCATCGACTGCTGCTGCGCCTGCCGCTGGCGCTGCGGCCTGATCATGAGCACGTACATGACGACGAGCATCAGCACCATCACGATCACGAATTGCACGGGCCCTCCTCCGGGGAAGCTGCGAGGCGCGCGAGGGCACGGTCCCGGAAGCCCGGGAACGTCCCTCCCTCGATCGCAGCTCGCGCTTGCGCGGTCAGGTCGAGTACGAAGCGCAGATTATGCAGGCTGAGGAGCCGCAGCCCCAGGATCTCGTCCTGCGTCAGCAGGTGACGGATGTAGGCACGAGAGAACCGCTCGCACGCCGGACAGGCGCAGCCGGGGTCGAGCGGCCCGGAATCCAGCCGAAACCGCGCGTTGCGAAGGTTCAGCCGTCCCTCCCACGTGAGCGCCGAGCCCGTGCGCGCCGTGCGCGTCGGCAGGACGCAGTCGAACATGTCGATCCCGCGCGCGATCACCTCGACGATCCCGACCGGGTCGCCGATCCCCATGAAGTAGCGGGGCCGCTCGGCCGGGAGCAGGGGCGCGGACCAGCGGACGCAGTCGAGCATCTCGTCCTTCCCCTCGCCCACGGCGAGGCCGCCGAGCGCGAACCCGTCGAACGGCAGCGCGGCGAGCTCGGCGAGGGAGCGGCTTCGCAGCTCTCGGTCGGTCCCGCCCTGCGAGATGCCGAACCGGAGCTGCCCCTCCGCCCGTGGCGCGTCCGCCTGCCGCTCGGCCCACAGCGACGTGAGCTCGACGGCTCGCTCCTGGTCGCGCCGCGGAGCTCCCGCGGGCAGGCACACGTCGAGGCACATCGCGATATCGGACCCCAGCCGCCGCTGGATCTCGGCGACGCCCTCGGGCGTGAAGCGCGCGTCGGACCCGTCGTACACCGACCGAAACGTGACGCCGTCCTCGTCGAGCGCACGGATCGTGTCGCGGAGCGAGAAGACCTGGAAGCCCCCGGAGTCGGTCAGGATCGGCCCGTCCCAGCCCGAGAAGGCGTGAAGGCCGCCGAGCTCCTGGACGACTCGCTCGCCGGGCCGGAAGTGCAGGTGGTACGCGTTGGCGAGGACGACGTCGGCGCCGAGCGCGCGCACCTCGTCGGGATGGAGCGACTTCACCGTCGCCTTGGTGCCCACCGGCATGAACGCGGGCGTCCGGATGTCGCCGTGCGCGGTCGTGAGCACGCCCGCGCGGGCGGCGCCGTCCGTCGCCTCGACGCGGAAGCTCACAGCACCACCATCGCGTCGCCGAAGGAGTAGAAGCGGTAGCGCTCGGTAACGGCGGCCTCGTAGAGGCGGCGCGTCTCCTCCACTCCGACGAAGGCCATCACGAGCGCCAGGAGCGTCGTCCTCGGAAGGTGGAAGTTCGTCAGGAGCGCATCGACGCGCCGGAAGTCGAAGCCCGGCGTGATGAAGAGCGAGGTGCGGCCCTCGAGCTCGCCCGTCCGCGCGACCGTCTCGAGGATGCGGACCGTCGTGGTGCCGACCGCGAGGACGCGCGGTGCGGCCGAGATCCGCTCCCAGGCCCCGGCCTCGACCCGGTACCGCTCGCCGTGCAGGACGTGGTCTTCCAGGGTTTCGCTGCCCACGGGCCGGAACGTGTCGAGCCCGACGTGGAGCGTCACGCGCTCGGGGCGGAGACGCTCGACGAGCTCTGACGTGAAGTGGAGACCGGCGGTCGGCGCCGCCGCCGAGCCCGGGTCCCGGGCGTAGACGGTCTGGTAGCGGCCCGGGTCGGCGAGCGGCTCGGTGATGTAGGGCGGGAGCGGTGTCTCGCCGTCCGGCTCACCCGCCAGCCGAACGAGCCAGCGTCCGCCGCCGAGCGACTCCAGAAGCCGGACCGGGCCGAGCTCCTCGCCTGCTCGGAGCCGCCTCGACGGCCGGGCGAGCGCCTCCCACGTGCCGTTGCCGTCCACGGCCTCGAGCAGGAGCACCTCGACCGTGCCGCCCGTCGCCCGTCGGAGCCGGAGCCGGCCAGGCACCACCCGCGTGTCGTTGACGACGACGAGCTCGCCGTCGAGGAGCTCCGGCAGCGCGGACACGACGCCGTGCTCGATCGTGCCGCTCCTCCTGCGGTAGACGAGGAGCCGGGCGGAGTCCCGCGGCTCGGCGGGGTGCTGGGCGACGAGCTCCTGCGGGAGCTCGTAGTCGAGGAGCGAGCTGTCCATCCGGGGCTGAGAGTAGCCTCGCCGTCCATGGACACCCTTGCACTCGAGCGCGCCGAGAGGCGCATCGCGGACGCCGCCGCGGGCCGGCCCGCACAGGCGGACCTCGAGGCCGCGCTCCAGCGCTCGCGCGACCAGATCGAGGCGCTCGCGGCCGCCGCCGCAGAGCTCGAGGCGTCGGTTCCGGCGCAGGTCGGCACGGCCGTCCGGGAGGGGCTGCGGGCCGAGGTGCTCCCCGTCGGTCGTCACGTCGCCGAGATCCGGGGCCTCCTCAACCAGGCGATCCGCCGGCTCGAGCGCCTGGAGGGAGAGCTCCTGGCGGAGCGGCACGCGCGGGTGGACGACCTCGCGCTCCTCGTGGACCTCGTCAGCTCGGGCTGGCGGGGCGTCGATGCCCGGCTCGAGCGCCTGGAGCGGGCACAGGCCTCCGCGGACCCCTTCGAGCAGCTCGTGCGCGACGACGCCCACCGCGCCGCGCGCGCCGCTGCGGCCTGACCCGAAGCGCCGCTACGAGACGACGGGCCCGCTCGGCAGCACGAGCCTGAACCTGCTCCCCTGCCCGCCTTCGGGCCCGAGCTCCACCGTGCCGCCGAGCGCCAGCGCGAGCTCTCTCGCGATCGGCAGGCCCAGTCCCGTCCCGTTCGTGTCGTCCGAGACGAACGCGTCGAAGATCCGCGAGCGATCCTCGCTCCGCACCCCGGGCCCGGTATCCCGGACGTCCACCGAGACGGTGCCGTTGCTCGACGCCAGCTCGAGCTCGATCCTCCCGCCGTCCGGGGTCCAGCGAAACGCGTTCGAGAGCAGGTTCGTGATGACCTGGAGGACGCGGTCGCCGTCGGAGACGATCACGGGCCCGGCGCCGGTGCCCTCGATCCGGTAGTCGATGTCGCGGCGCCGCGCCTCCTCCGCGAACGCGCCGTATGCCTGGTCGAGGAGCCGATCGAGATCGACCTCCTCGTGACGGACCGTGAACCGGTGCGCCTGGAGCTTCGCGAGGTCGAGGACGTCGCCGACGAGCCGCTCCAGGCGGTCGGTCTCCGCGGCGACGATATCGAGCGACGAGCCGACCTGCTCCGGGTCGGTGACGATCCCCTCGCGAATCGCCTCGACGTGGCCGCGGATGGCCGTGAGCGGGGTCCGAAGCTCGTGCGAGACGGACATGAGGAACGACCGCTTGAGCTGCTCGGTCTCCGCGAGCTCTGCGACCATGCCCCGAAACCGCTCCGTGAGGACGGAGATCTCGTCGCTTCCACGGGCCGCGGGGATCTCCACGTCGTAGCGGCCGGCGGCGACCTGCTCCGTTGCGAGCGCCAGCGCGCGCACGGGCTCGGTCAGGCGGCGCGAGAGCCACCAGAAGAGCACGCCGGACAGCGCCACGCCGACGGCGAGGGAGAGCGCGAGCCTCCCGAGCAGCGTCAGCCACTCCTCTCGCAGCGCGGCGACCGGCTTCGCGACCACGAGCCAGCCGAACGGCTCGGTTCCGGTGACGAGCTGCACCGGATGGGCGGCGGCGATGAGCTTCCTGGTCTGGCCGGGCGGAGTGAACTCGACGATGACCTGCCGGTCGCGGTCCAGCTCGGCGTCCCCGACGGCGCTCCGGGGGAGCCGCGTGAGGCCGAAGCGCTGGCCCGGGAAGAGCGACGCGCCGATGTAGTACAGCTCGTCCCCCGTCGCGAGCTCGAGCTTCTCGGCGGCGAACTCCGGCGCCTTGGCGCCCTCGTCCGAGGACCGGAGCGCCGACTCCGCGTAGAGCGCCGCGAGGCCCGAGGCCTCCCGCTCGAGCTCCCGGACGGACTGCTCGTGCGTGACGTCCTGAAAGAGACGAATCGCGAGCCCGATCGAGACGAGCCCGAAGACGAGGACGCCTCCCGCGAAGAGGATCGTCAGCCGGAACCTGAGCGTTCCCAGCATCTCCGCCAGGGTAACCCGCTAGCGGGTCGGCGCCGGAGCGCGCTCGGAGGCGACCTTGTAGCCGACCCCCCACACCGTCACGATCGGCGACGCGTCACCGAGCTTGCGACGTACCTGGCGCACGTGCACGTCCACCGTGCGGGTGTCGCCCGCGAAGGTGTAGCCCCACACGCGCTCGAGCAGCTGGTCGCGCGTGAGGACGATCCCGCGGTGGTCGAGCAGCTCCCAGAGCAGGTCGAACTCCTTCGGTGCGAGGCGGATCTCCTCGTCTCCGACATGGACCTCGCGCTTGCCCGAGTTGACCGCCAGGTCGCCGTGTCGGATCTCGTCGGACTCGCTCTTGCGCCGCTCGGGCGCAGCCCGGCGAAGGATGCTCTTGACGCGCGCGACGAGCTCGCGCGGGTTGAACGGCTTCGTCATGTAGTCGTCCGCGCCGACCTCGAGCCCGATGATCTTGTCGATGTCCTCGTCGCGCGCCGTGAGCATGAGGATCGGCACGTCCGAGGTCTTGCGAATCCGGCGGCAGAGCTCGACCCCGTCCCCGTCCGGGAGGTTCAGGTCGAGCACGATCAGGGCCGGCGACTCGGACGCGAGCTCGATGAGCGCCGACTGGGCCGACGCGGCGGTGTTGACCGCGTAGCCGGCGTTCCTGAGGTACGCGGCGACGAACGTCGCGATCGACGTCTCGTCCTCCACCACGAGGATGGTGTGCGGCGCGGTCACGGCGTCAGCTTGCCGGAAGGCTGGCCCTCTCCGGAGGGCCCGAGGGTGAATCGCGTGGGCTCGAGCGGGAGCGGGAGGCACGACGTGGGCTCGAGCCCGCAGTCCACACCGTCGAGCGAGTACACGCCCGCGTCGTCCGATCCGGGCCTCGGCTCCCCGTCGAGGACGGCGGCTCCCCTGCCGACGGCCGAGATGTCCATGCCGGTCCCGCGCACGACGACGCGATAGCCGCCTCCGAGCATGCGGAACCGGAGCCCACGCCCCCGGTACACGACGGTCCGCGGCCCGAGGCGCTCCTGCGTGACCCGTCGCCCGAAGACGAGGGCCGCGTAGCGGTCGGCCGGGGTCTGGTCCGTGACGCGGAGCGATCCGACCGACAGGCGGCCGAGGATCGACCCGTGCAGATCCAGCGTCACCGCTCCCTTCCCGCGCTCGACCGACAGGGCCCCACCTCCCGGCTCGGCGGCTTGCGCACCGGTGAGGACGGTGGCTCCGAGGGCCACGAGGGAGACGACGAGGACGAGCAGGCGCATGGTTCCCGCCCAGTATCGGCGCCCACCGTGGGGCCGCGGTGAGAGGCGTGTAAGGAGACTGTAAGCGCACCGGCCTTGCCCGCTCTCGGCCCGTACGTCAGTCGTAGACGTAGAAGCCGCGTCCGCTCTTCCGCCCGAGCAGGCCGGCGTTTCGCATCGCGACGATCCGGGGCGGGGGCGCCATACGCGGCTCGCGGAGCTTGTCGTAGAGCGCCTCCGACGCGTGCACGTGGACGTCGATCCCGACGAGGTCGACGAGGGTGCAGGGTCCCATGGGCCAGCCCGCGCCGGCCGTCATCGCGGTGTCGAGGTCCTCGGGCGAGACGCGGGCCTCGTCCAGCACGCGCAGACAGTCGTTGAGGAGCGGGATGAGGACCCGGTTCACGACGAACCCCGGGGTGTCGTGGCAGCGGACCGGCCGCTTGCCCATCCTCTCCCCGACTGCGAAGGCGGCGTCCACGGCATCGTCGGAGGAGAGCTCCGCCCGGACGATCTCGACGAGCGGCATCAGCGGCGCGGGATTGAAGAAGTGCATCCCGACGACCCTCGACGGGCTCGACACCGAGGCTGCTATCTCCGTCACGGACAGGGCCGACGTGTTGGTGGCGAGAACCGCATCGGGGCGGACGATCGCTTCGAGCTCGGCGAACAGCCGGCACTTCGCATCCAGGTCCTCCACGATCGCCTCGATCACCAGATCGCAGTTGCCGAGATCCCCGAGCGCGGTCGTCGTCGAGAGGCGCGCGAGCGCGGCCTCCCGCTCCCCGGCCTCGAGCTGCTCCTTGTCGACCTTCCGCTGGAGGAAGTGTGCGATCCGAGCGCGCGCGGCCTCGCCGAGCTCGGCCGTCACCTCGCGCCCGACGACGTCGTAGCCGGCCTCGACGGCCAGCTGCGCGATCCCGCCGCCCATCGCGCCCAGGCCGACCACGCCGATCGTGCGGATCCCGGAAGCGCCCACCGGGCGCGATCCTAGTCGCGCCCGCGCCGTCGCGTGAGCGGAGCCGTCAGTGACCGAGGCGGCGCCGGGAGACGTCGTCGACCCGGGAGTCGACTCCGGCGAGCACCGCGAGGGGCCCCACGACGAGGAGCAGGACGATGAGGACGAAACCGATCATGGGCACATCTTGCGCCGTCAGATCGATCACTGCAAGTCGGTATTCGAAGAGCTTCGATCAGCAGAGCTGATCGAAAGCGAAGCTCCTAGAGACGCTCGACGACGCCCGCGATGGCCTGGCCCTGACCGATGCACATGGTCGCGATCCCGTACCGGGCCTGCCGCCGCTCGAGCTCGTTGAGGAGCGTGGCCGTGATCCGCGCGCCCGTTGCCCCGAGCGGGTGCCCCAGGGAGATACCGCCGCCGTTGGGGTTGACGTCGCCCGCCTCCCAGCGCTCGTGGAGACCGGTGTCGGCGAGGAACTGGAGGACGACCGACGCGAAGGCCTCGTTGACCTCGACGACCTCGACGTCGTCCCACGAGAGCCCCGCCTTCCCGAGCGCGCGCTCGCACGCCTGCGGGTTCCCGTGGAGCATCCGGTAGGGGTCGACTCCCGACAGCCCGAAGGACACGAAGCGGGCGCGTGGCTCGAGCCCGAGCCTCGCGACCGCACCCTCGCTCGCGAGGAGCATCGCCGCGGCCCCGTCCACGATCGAGCTCGAGTTGCCCGCCGTCACCACGCCGTCGGGCCTGAACGCGGGCTGGAGCGACGCCATCTTCTCCGGCGACGTGTCCCGCCGGGGCGTCTCGTCCACCGCGAACAGCACGACCGCCCCGCCCGCACCGACCTCGACGGGCACGATCTCGCGCTCGAACCGGCCCTCGTCGATCGCCTCGACCGCGCGGCGGTGCGACTCGAGCGAGTACTCGTCGAGCGACTCGCGACTCAGCTTCCACTCCTCCGCGAGCACCTCGGCGGAGATCCCCTGCGGCACGATGGGCCAGCGCTCCCCGATCTTCGGGTTCACCGCGCCCCACCCGAGGTCGCCGAGGTTGGATCCCATCGGGACGCGCGTCATGTGCTCGACGCCGGCGGCGACGACGAGGTCGAGGTGGCCCGCCTGGATCGCGGCGGCGCCGTTGAACGCCGCCTGCAGCGAGGATCCGCACTGCCGGTCGACCGTCGTCGCACACACGGTCTCGGGCCATCCCGCCACGAGCACCGCACCGCGGCCGACGTTCAGGGCCTGCTCCGCCACCTGCGTGACGCAGCCCATCTGGACGTCCTCGATCTCGCCCGGGTCGAGGTCCAGGCGCCCGACGAGGCCGTTGAGCACCTGTGCGGCGAGGTCGTCCGAGCGGATCTCCGACAGCGACCCTCCGCGGCGCCCGATCGGCGAGCGGACGGCATCGACGATGTACGCCTCTCGCATCCGCCACAGCATAGAGGCGCCACGGCCCGGAGCGCCCCGGCCGTGCCCGGAGGCATCTCACTACACTGGCGGCGTGGCCACCACCGTGACCGAGCGCAGGTTGCTGATCGACGGCGAGTGGGTCGAGACCGGCGACTGGCTCGAGGTCCGCTCGCCGTACGACGGGTCCCTCGTCGGGCGCGTTCCGACCGTCGGTGCCGCCGAGACACGCCGCGCGATCGACGCCGCCGAGCGCGTGATGCGCGATCCTCTTCCCGCGCACGAGCGGGCCGCGATCCTCGACCGCATGGCGGCGCTCGTGGAGGCACGGGCGGACGACATCGCGCGCACGATCAGCGCCGAGGCGGGAAAGCCCATGAAGGCCGCCCGGATCGAGGCCTCCCGCGCCGTGTCCACGTTGACGATGGCCGCCGTCGAGACGCGAAAGCTCGCCGGCGAGGTCGTGCCGATGGACGCCTCCCCGGCAGGGGACGGGAAGCTGGCGCTGACGCTCCGGGTTCCCATCGGCGTGGTCGGAGCGATCTCGCCGTTCAACTTCCCCTTCAACCTCGTCGCCCACAAGCTCGCGCCCGCGCTCGCGGCCGGCTGTGCGGTCGTTCTCAAGCCGGCGAGCGCCACGCCCCTCTCCGCCCTGCTCCTCGCGGAGCTCGAGGTCGAGGCCGGCCTTCCGCCGGGGTGGCTCAACGTCGTCTGCGGGCCGTCGTCCGAGATCGGCGACGTGCTCGTCGAGGACGAGCGCGTCAAGCTCATCACCTTCACGGGATCCGCTCCCGTCGGCTGGGGCATTCGCTCGCGAGCGCCGAGGAAGCGCGTGAACCTCGAGCTCGGGAATGCGACCCCGGTCCTCGTCGCGGCCGACGCCGATCTCGCGGACGTGGCCGCCCGCCTCGCGGCGCATGCGTTCTCGTTCGCGGGCCAGAGCTGCATCTCGGTGCAGCGCATCTACGTCGAGCGGGCCGCGTACGCGCGGTTCGCGGAGCTCTTCGTCCCGCTCGTGGAGGCGCTGGTCGTGGGTGATCCCGCCGACGACGAGACCGACGTCGGCCCGGTCATCGAGCCGAAGGAGCGCGACCGGATCCTCTCGTGGATCGAGGAGGCGAGAGCGGGCGGCGCGGAGATCCTGACCGGCGGCGAGCTCGTCGGCGAGCACCTGCGGCCGACGGTGATCGCAGGCGCCAGGCCCGACGCCAGGGTGTCGTGCCAGGAGGTCTTCGGCCCGGTGCTCACGCTCTCGCCCTACGACTCGCTGGACGAGGCGATCGAGCTCGCCAACGGCACTCCGTACGGGCTGCAGGCCGGGATCTTCACGAGCGACGTCAAGACCGCC
>CAZMUG010000015.1:18820-27911 GCA_964569165.1 uncultured Gaiellales bacterium | reverse complement strand
GCCTGACGCTCACGCCGGGCCTGCGGATCGAGCGCGTGTCCTACGACCGCACGAACCGTCTCGCGAACGCCGGCGCGGGTGTGTCGGGCCGGACCGAACTGACCCAGTGGATTCCCGGCATCGGCGCTGCGATCGCGGCCTCGCCGCGCCTCACCGTGTTCGGCGGTGTGCACCGGGGCTTCGCGCCCCCTCGCACGGAGGACGTCATCAACAACGCCACGGGTGGCGTCGTGGAACTCGATCCTGAGCTGAGCTGGGACACCGAACTCGGGGTGCGGTGGATGGCGCCGGCTGGCGCGAGCGTGGATGCGACCTGGTTCCGGATGGATTACGAGAATCAGATCGTACCCGCCAGTCTGGCGGGAGGTATCGGCGCCACGCTGACCAATGGCGGCTCGACGCTGCACCAGGGCCTGGAGGTCTCCGGGCGCCTCGATACCGCCGGCCTCATCGCGACGGCCCACAACGTCTACGGGCGTCTGGCCTACACGGCGTTGACCACGGCCCGATTCACGGGGACGCGCTTCAGCACCGTCCCCGGCGCGGCGGGAATATCCGTCACGGGTCACCGCCTGCCGTACGCGCCTGAACACCTGCTGACGTTCACCCTGGGCTACCAGCACCCGTCTGGAATCGACGCCCAGATCGAACTCGTTCGCGTGAGCGACCAGTTCAGCGACGATCTGAATTCCATCGCCCCGTCAGCCGACGGTCAACTCGGCCTGATTCCGGGTCACTTCGTCTGGAACGCAGCCGTCTCGTATCTGATCGCGCCCCTCAAGGGATCGGTGTTCGTCGCGATCAAGAACGCCAGCGATGCGCTCTACATCGTTGACCGCAGCCGGGGCGTCATCCCTGGAATGCCCCGGACGGTTCAGGCTGGCGTCCGCTTCCGGTTCTGAGCAGGGCGGTCGGCGATCCCAGGCCGCGTGGGGTGACAGGTCCGCCGCGGGCACGTGGTACAATCACCTGTCTGCCATCCCGGCGCGGAGAGATGACCGAGAGGCTGAAGGTGCACGCTTGGAAAGCGATTCGGGTGACGCTCACGCAGTCACGCTGACACACCTCGCAGCGTATTCGATTCAACGATTTACAGTCCCAAGTTACGCCGCGATGTGACGCTGTAAGTCGCGGTATTTCTCGGTAGTTTCAGGCCAACCTTACACAGTTCTTACACAGTTCCGATTTTCACTTAGCCGGGCGGCTACTCGCTGTGCGTCAGTACCGCTCCTGTCGCTCGTTCTTCATCTCCATCCTGGCCGGGTCCGCTACGAACGCTCAAGGCATCCTCGCGTTTCAGCGTAGCGCACGATCGCTACACCGTTCGACGCGCCGGGTCTTCGAGGTAGCCGCCGCGCGGATCGCGAGCACCCGCGCCAGGTCCAGAAACGATTCTGTCGCGACCTCCGGGTGGCTGGTCTCAGCGCAATCGACCGGAACAAGTGTTCTTCGTCCGGTACCCGACGTGCTCGTCAGCGATCTAGACATGTCCGAGCAGGACGGATTGGACTTGATCCTACAGGTGCGGAACGACGGGCACAGCGCCAGAGATTTGCCGGCAGTTACCCTGACCGCGTACGTCCAGAAGGACGACGCACGCTTGGCGCTGCGCGCCGGGTTTCAAGTCCACTTGCCCAAGCCCGTTGACCCGCACGAACTGCCAAGCGTCATTGCTCGACTATCGGGGCACACCGACTGAGGTCGACTACGGCCGAACCGCGGAGGAAATCGCCAACTTGTCTAAGTGCGTGGACCACGCTCATCGCCGGGGTTCGTCGCTAAGGTAACCAGAACCTGATGGACTGGTAGGTCTATAGAGACCGGAACTTCGGCGTTCAGGACATTGCCCGTGCATCCGTGGTCGTGGATCATCACCATCACAGGAACGGTCCGCAGAGCTTCGCATTCTTCGAGTCGTCCCAGGCGAAGTACTTCACTGATTGTGCCGTTGATCCACCGAAGCGCGGCAGGTCATCGCGGATGTCGATCAACCCAGCCGCGAGTAACGTGGTGCGCGTGCGGCGGAGGGCGGCCCTACCGGAGCAGATCGATCCAGTGCAGGACGATTCCCACTTTCCGGGGCGCGGGTCTGGGGTCGGGACGTGGAAGGAACACGCGCCGCCCGTCAGGTGAGACGTCGTAGACGGTTCCCCAGTGTCTCGGGGCCAGCGGCGGCACGTTCAGTGGCTTCGGCGCGTCGACGACCAGGCTCGAGATGCCGGCGGCACGCGTCGAAACGCTGTGCAGGCGGCCGTCAGGTGCCACATAGAACAGCTCGCGGCCGTCCCGCCGCCACACTGGCTGATCGCCTCCGCCCCTCGACACCACCTGGCGATTGGGCGCGCCGGACAGACTGCGCACCGACACCTCCGGGCGTCCCGACTCCTCCGAGACGTACGCGATCCAGCGGCCATCGGGCGAGAAGCGCGCATCACGTTCGACGAAGCTTTCGGCCAGGAGCGGCATGGGCGCCGCACCGGTCTCCGTGGAAACCGCCCAGACATCGCCGCTGGCGTTGACGGCCAGTAGACGCCCGTCCGGCGACCAGTCGGTCGGCTCGCACGCCAGTTGGGGACACGGGAGAACGGCCTGGGTGCCCGTGCCGTCGGCCGCGGCCAACGCAAGGTGTGCCTTCAAGACCGTGCCGGTTCGAAACGCAATCCGGCGACCGTCTGTCGACCAGACAGGCGACACGTCGAAATCGCGTGACGTGGTCACGCGTACGCGCGTTCCTCGAGCCAGGTCTTCCACCCAGATGTCCGGGTTGCCGCGGAGCGGATCGACGATCGCCCGCAACAGCTGTCGGCCATCTGGCGACAGTCGCAACCACCCCCCGAGCTCGGCATCGGGCCAGAGTCGAAGATTCTTTCCGTCGAGATCGACTGCCGCGGGATGTACACCCCAGGGGACGTGTACGGCGGAGAACGCCAGCAGGTCGGGGGACGCGCTGAGCATCGGCTCGTGATGCGGCGTGCCGGCGGCAGCCGCGAGCCGCAGCATGCGCGCGTCGCCAAGCAGCGTGAACGAAACGTGGTCGAACCTCCGCACCTCGACGTGATCGCCCGCGGCAGACAGAATGAACCCGGTTCGCCCGTCCGGCTGAGGGACGTACGCGGCGCCCGTTTCGGATCGAAAGAGCAGCACGGCGGTGCGTGCAGGATCGCCGAGGCGGCCCAGGTATACGCCACGCCGCGAGTCGTCCAGCGAGATCACCTGGAACAGGAAATGTTCGCCGTCGGGTAGAAAGACCGGCCACTTGTGTGTGGCGTCGCCGCTTGCCTCGTCGAGCTGTGTGACCGCTTCGACCGGTCCACCGGCCGACGACACGCGATAGAGACTCGAATCACGATACAGCGGCTGAAACAGGATGACACCCGCTCGGTTCCACGTGCCTCCGCGTGGATCCGGCGCATCGGCGAGCGCCACCGGCGCGCCGCCGCCGAACGCCACCTTCATCAGCTTGCCGTCGGCGAAGAACCCGATCGACTGCCCGTCCGGAGACCAGAACGGTTGGCGCGCACCCTCAGTACCCGGGATGGCGACCGCGTCGAGCGATGACAGATCGCGAGCGAACAGGCGGCGGCCGGACGCCTCACCACCCACGAACACCAGACGCGCCGTGTCAGGGGCCACCACCGGCGCAGATTCGAGCGAGACGCCGTCGGGCAACATCCATGTGAACTGCGCGAGCCGCCCGGGGCCCGGCGTCGGCCCGGCGGTCGGGCGAAGCCACCAGACCGTCGCGCCAAGTACGGCGACGATCAACACCGCCGCAGCCGCCTTGAAATCTGCGGACCGTAAACGGGAGGGCGGGCCGGCAGCCGCAAGGTACGGCGAGGGAGCGCCTTCAGACGGGTCGAGGTACTCGATCGCCCAGGCGAGATCCGCAGCCGATTGGAAGCGCGCCTCCGGCTCCTTTTCGAGAAGGCGCTCAACGACCGTCGTCAACTGCCGGGACACACCGGGGCGCGAGCGAAGGCTGGCCGGAGGTGGATCGTGAAGGATGGCGTGCAGCGTGTCGACAACGTGGGCGCGGGCGAAGGCGCGCTCGCCCGTAAGCATCTCGAACAGGATCGAGCCGAGCGCGAACAGGTCGGCGCGGCCATCGAGCGCGGCGCCGGTGATCTGCTCGGGAGCAAGATAGCCGGCAGTGCCCAGGAGGACGCCGCTCAGGGTTGCGAAGCCGTCAGCGGGCAACGGGTCGTCCGTGAGTTTCGCGATGCCGAAATCGAGAATCTTCGCGGCACCCGATGGCGTGATGACGATGTTCTCCGGCTTCAGGTCGCGGTGGACCAGTCCCTTCGCGTGAGCGGCGACCAGCCCCCTGGCGATCTGCGCCGCCAGCCGGCACGCTTCAGAAGGCTGGAGCAGTCCGCGGGCGAGCCGTTCGCGCAGGGTCTCGCCGTCGACGAGCTCCGCCACGAGGTACGGGCGTCCGGCGAACATGCCGACATCGAACACCTTCACGATATTCGGGTGGTCGAGCGACGCCGTGACGCGCGCCTCCTGCAGGAAGCGGCCGACGCGGCCGCCGTCGGGCGGGCCGGCGCAGGTCATCAACTTCAGGGCGACGTCGCGATCGAGCCGCACGTCGGTCGCCCGGTAGACGTCCCCCATGCCCCCCTGTGCCAGCAGCGAAGCAACGCGGTACGGACCGACACGCTCGCCGACGCTCAAGATCGGCGTCTGTTCCGCCATCTCGTGCGCCGCCAGTACGAATGCGGGCGTCTCCAGGAAGCCTGGAAGCGACCGGCTCGACGCGGCCAGCGCGTCGGCTTCACCGATGAGTGCCGGTTGTTCGCGGGCGAGCTGCTCCCGCAGTCGCGCGCGGCCGGCTGCGTCGGCTGAGAGCCAGACGCTGTACCACTCGGCCAGGTGATTCCAATCGGACGAATTCATGTGGCGTCCCTACTGGACAGGCGAGAAAACAGCCAGGCACGTGCAGCGTTCCAGTCGTTGATGACGGTCCGCGGCGAAATGGCCAGTGCTTCAGCCGTTTCGGCGACGGTGAAGCCGCCGAAGAAGCGCATCTCCACGACCTGACTTGCGCGCGGCTCGATTGACGCCAGCGCATCGAGCGCCTCGGCGAGGGCGCTCACGTCGACTGGCGGCATCGGCGCGGGGACGCTGTCCGGTTCGAGCGGTTCCGCCTGTGCGCCGCCCCCGCGCTTCGCGCTCTGGCGCGCACGGGCGATGTCGACGAGGACGCGCCTCATCATCCGCGCGGTGGTTGCAAAGAAGTGCGCGCGGTTCTGCCATTGCACCGTCTGCCATTCGAGCAGCCGTAAGTAGGATTCGTGTACGAGCTCCGTCGGCTGCAGCTGGCCGTCGCGTCGCTCACCCGCGAGGATGCGGCGCGCCATGTCGCGCAATTCGCGATGAACGAGGGGCGCCAACTGGTCGAGCGCCTGCTCCTCGCCACGACTCCAGGCCTGGAGCAGACCGGTGAGATCCGCCCCCGGCATGCGCGGAGTCTATCCCATTGCACACGTTCCCCCTCGATTCCGCCTGTATCAGCGAACGGGGCGCTCTGCCTCACGGATTCGAGTGGAGGAGTCATGTCAGACGAACAGAAAGTCCGTTGCTCTCGATACTTGGCCACGCTACTGGCCCTGGCAGGCTTCGTCGCCGTCGGATGCGCCGACACATCGAGCCCGGTCGCACCGACAGCGGTGGCGCTGGACGGTAGCTCGCAGGCTGGTTCGGTGAACGGCATCAATCTGCTGGGCGACCCTGGCCTCGGGCCTGAGCTTGCAGCCGTGCGCGGAGCGACCGCGGCGTTTCACGAGGTGGAGCGCGCCATCGGGGCTGGGTATGCAGATCCGAGGGGCGGGCACTGCGACGCGAGCGCGGCCGGCACCATGGGGATCCACAGCGCGAACCCGGGGCTGGTCCAGAGTCAGTCGCTCAACCCCGCGCAGCCCGAGGTGCTGCTGTATCTACCCAAGGTGGGAGGCGGCGTTCGCCTGGTCGGCGTCGAATACCTGCAGCCCGTGCTGCTGCGCAATCCGGACACGGGCGTTGTTGCCCCCTGGTTCGCGCAAGGGCCCTGGCCCCCAACCTACATCGTCGTGACGCCGACCCCGCAGCTATTCGGGCAGACGTTCCAGGGCCCCATGCCCGGACATGTACCGGGCATGCCCTGGCACTGGGACTTGCACGTCTGGGTGTGGGCGAACAACCCGAGCGGCATGTTCGCGCAATGGAACCCGGCCGTGAGCTGCGCTGCCGAGTGACGGGAGGGCGAGGAGACCGAACGCGGGCGGCAAGATATCGAACCGAAGACTTTCGGTCGCGACCGGTCAGGAATGACAGGCAGCGCTGGCCGTGAATCATGCGGCGCCGGCGGTCTCTTGGCGCGGTCGTAAGTCGTCGCCGCGGCTGAAGTCTGATGTCAGGCGGCATGGGCGACGTCGAAGTGGAATTCGACACGGAGAAGAAATGAAACCACATTGGATCTTCTTGATAGCGTTCGCGCTCGTGTTCTACGGCACTGGCGCGGCCTTCATTGAGAGCTTTGTGAACTACGCGAGTTGGCATCTCATTGGAACTGATCAGTTCATTGCCTACCTCAGTTCATCTCGCCGAGAGTGCTGACGTTCTTGGTTGCACCACTGCTTCTGGGCACCGCGTTTACGACCCTCATGCTCTGGTCACGGCCCGCGGCGATTCCAGTTTGGGCCGTGTGGGCGGCTGTTGCTGCGCAAGCAGTCGTCTGGGCCTCAACGGTCACGATACAGGTTCCAATACAGGTCCAACTCAGCAATCACGGCCTATCGGCGGACCTGATTGCGCGCCTGATCCAGACCAACTTCTGGTTCCGCAGAATTCCGTATGCGATTTGCGCAGGGTTGTTTCTGTGGATGGCAGCGCAAGTCATCGGTAAACCAAACGTTGAGAGCCGTGGGCATGACTCTTCCGTTCCTAGCCACATGCCGGTCGCGACATGAGGCCGGCCGGTTTCCTTACGACCGGCTGCTTCGCCGCTCGCCAGGTTGCAAGGCTGGGTCGGCGTCCGCGCTAGGAGAACGAATACGGCACACGCTCAAAGCGTCGTCGGAGCAGCGGTGACCCGGGCGGAGCCGACGTGCACCGGGCGTCGCCAGTCCGCCCCAACCGCCTGCTGCGCGATCGGCATCGGGAGAAAGGCATGGAAACTGGCGGTGGGTGGATGTGGGCAAACTCTCGTGCCACCAAGAACGCCTCCGCCGGACCCTTAGCAAACTTGTCCGGCAACCGCACCGCACGGGCCGGCCCGGAAATCAGGGTCGGGGGCTCATCGACGCCAGACAGCGAGAGCAACGCCTGCCAGCTCCAGCACGCGTTCCAAGGAAGACTGCCGATCGATCTGCAAGTGCGGGTGGGTACCGCCGGTTGTCTGCAGGCGCGGTCCCTGTGCGTTGGGACAGCTGGCGGTTCCTAGCGGAGTCCTCACTCGAAGATGGCTTGCCATTAGCGGCACTAGGAACGTGGACTGCCTCAGTTCCGCCCCGATCCGCTCGTGCGATGTTTTCAGGATAGAAACCTCTTCAGGTAGTCATCACGAGCGTTCTGCAGCGCGTCCGCGTCGCCTTCGAACACGGCGAGTCCATCGCGCAGCATCAGAAACTCGGTTTCCCGCCGCTTCTGCACTCCCGCAGGCTGAATCCGAACCGAGCCGTCCGCGGAGACGGCGGCGTGTCTTGCAATGTAGAACGCATCTCTCAGCTGGTGCGTGACGATGATCGAACTGACGTGCTCGAGATCCCGCAGCTTGATGATCTCCTGATCGATCGCCGTCGCGGTGATTGGGTCCAGACCTGTGGTCGGCTCATCGTACAAGAGGAGCTTCGGCTTTGAGGCCATCGCGCGCGCGATTGCGACTCGCCGGCGCTGACCGCCGGAGAGTTCCGACGGCATTCGATCACCCATGTCGCCGAGACCGACGAACCCCAGCACTTCCTCCACGCGGCGCTCGGCCTCATCGAGGGGGATATCGATCTCCTCGTAGAGCCGATACCCCGCGTTTGCCCGGACAGTCAACGAATCGAACAGTGCGCCTTCCTGAAACACCATGCCGATGTCGTTGCGGATCTCCATCACCTCTTCTTCTGTAAGCTGATCCACCCGCTGACCATGCACCCACACAGCCCCGTCATCGGGACGCAACAGACCCAGGATGATCTTGAGAATGGTCGATTTGCCGGCGCCGCTCGCGCCCAGGATGATTTTCGTTCGTGCGGAGCCCAGGGTGAAGCTCACGTCCTCGAGAACAACCTTGTCGTCGAATGCGAGCGACACACGGTCAAAAGCGACGGCCGGCGATCGTGGATCGACGAGCACTTTCCGACCCACAGCACGCCTAGCGCCGCCAGACGTTGCGCCTGCATTGAACATACGTTCAATGTAACGGCAGAGGGCTCAAACGTCAATGGAGCCGGCAAAGACGAGGTCGGGACAGGTGGTGCGCGTCGGAGGTTTGCTGGTCTCCGTGCGTCCGCGGCGGCGAAGCGCTAAACGTCGCCACCCCGATGCGCTGCGATTTTGCGCGTCGGTCGGCGCTCCGCTGATGGACCGGTACGCGGCCTCCGCGCCGGAAGTGGCTGCTGAGGTGTGTCGTCGTCACCCAATTGTTCGGCAAGGGAGTCGAGCACCGAGAGTGTTGCTTTGAGATCGAACCCTGCCGGATCGATCACTGCCTGGATCGCGCAGCCCTGCACAAAGCTGACGGCCGCCGCAGCGACGCCATCGGCTGTAGCGTTGCACCGCCCGTCGCTCGCGGCGAGCCATGCGGCGGCGAGTGCACGGAATTCGCGCCGATATTTGGCCAGCGCGCGGCGCATTTGCCCCCGAAGGCGGGAGGCCCGCGTGCCAGCCACCCAGAAATCAAAGAAGAGTTCGGAGCGCTGGCGGTCCGCTGAGAGCCGCCGCGCTTCTGCCCGGACCAGCCCGCAGAGAGCGGCCTGAGCCGAACGGGCATCGTGTGGCTGCCTGTCAGGCCGCAGTATGGAGGTGTTCTCGAGCAGCCACTCGAGCAGTCCGGCTATCAGGGCCTCCTTCGTCTTGAAGTGAAAGAGCACCAGGCCGGTACTCAGACCGGCCTCGCGGGCCA
>CAZMUG010000015.1:13692-18810 GCA_964569165.1 uncultured Gaiellales bacterium | reverse complement strand
CGCGGGCCACATCACGAATGCCAAGACCGGCGAGGCGTTGCCGGACGGCGACGCGAAACGCCGCGTTGAGGATCTGTTCTCGACGTGCGATTTCTGGCGCTTTTCTCCCCGGCATTCCGTCTACCTTCCGCTTGCGTCCGGCTGCAGCTGCGGCTCCTGTGACGAGTCAACGAGACTCCCAGCGTGCGGAGACCACCCACGCGTGAGCAGCACCACAACACCAACCGCCGTCCAACACAGGATTCGCGCCTTTCGAAGCAGGGCCAGCGTCACACCGGGTACAGGTCCGAGCGCCAGCGCACTTGTCGCCAAACCCGTACCGGCCTCATCCACACCGACACGCAGCGGCACAAACTTGAACATGACGGTGATGAACCGGTTCATCGCTTCCAGAAGGAAGGCATGTAGCAGCGTCGGTTGAACCTCTCGAGGGAGTATATACGACAGCGTAACCCACACTTCGAGCACGGCGACTCCATGATATGCCGTCTCCAGTCCAAAAGTGCGAAACCAGCGCCGCGTTCCGCCGCTGGCGAACCCGAGGACACGCGCTTCGACCTGCGCGAGGTGCTGCACCAACCGAGTTAGACGGTCATTGGCCGGCCATCGCAGCGCCAGCCGTGTCAGCGCCCTCAGCGGTCGCCGTCGCGTCGTCGCGACTGCCGCCAGCACGAAGATCCCGATGAGGAATGACGCGACTGCGGCCTGACTCACGACCTTGAGGGATCCATCCGCGGGCGCCGAGTACAGGAAGACCAGAGCGCCACCGGCGATCATCATCGCGACAGAGAGTGAATACAGGATGTTTTCGATCGCAACTGACGACACCGCAACGCTCGATGGCAGCCGTCCGGTAGCGAGCAGGATCTTGGTGGGCTCGCTGGCGAGCAGGCCGACGGGCGAGAGCGTGCCCAGCGCGTCACCGGCGAGAAACGCGGCGAATGCGTCGCGGAACGCGAGGCGGGCCGGCCGCTCGACGCAGGTCATCCACGCGAGCGCGCGAAGCGCGAACCGCAAGCCCCCAAGGCCAAGAACGATCACGAAGATCCATCCCAGACTCCGGATGCTTTCGAGCACCTGATCGTAGCCCGCTCGACCAAGCGTCCACGCAAAGACTCCTCCGCCGACAGCGCCGGCAGCCAGGGCAAGCCACGGCGAGCGTATGCCGATCGGACGCGATTCGCGGGCGACGCGACCATCCTGCTGCATCCTAGGCAAACCCACGGGACTCACCGGCCCCGAAACACCTGGACGGCGCGGTGCCCGAAGACCCGAATTTCCGTCACGGGTGAGTGGCGTCGCCGGAGATTGTCGATCATCGCCGCGTTCTCGAAGTACACCCTCCCGTCCTGGACGAGGAACCAGACCTCCGAACGCGGGCCAGGAAGGGACCCACTCGACAGCGCGCTCGTTTCCACGTCGCTGCGGGCAAAGCGATCCAGATATACACGTGCCACGGCCGGCGTCTCGCTGAGCACCACGGCGCCGCGCCCAGCCCGAGCAGCCACGAAGGCCGCCGCTTCGCGAACACCCGCATCGTACAACTCGTCGTGTGGAAAGAGGAGCCTCTGTCGAGACGCGCTGGCGCCGATTGGATTTTGGTACAGGCCATAGTGCGGCCTGGCGCTCAGCGTCGCAGCGATGGGCGACAACATGAACACCACGGTCGCCAGGGCTCCGGCCCACGAGCGCGCCGCTGATCGCGGCGCCTGGTGCACCCGCCGAACCAACCACGCAATGCCGATGGCAGCGATCAGATCGACCACGACGAACATCGGCAGCATGTAGCGCACGAACTTGCTGGCGGCCAGCGAATACGGGATGAGTGTGAACACCAGGAAGACGCGAGCGAACACATAGCCCCGCTCCTGTCGCCGAACGACCACTTGCACGAGACCCAGTCCGAATGCGAGCAGAGTCGCCAGCGGGACCTTCGTGAGCAGGTACGTGACGTAGAACCATGGCGGTACGCCCCAAGGCGTCGCCGAGATCTTGTTCATGTAGATCTGACCAGCGAATACGTATCCGGTGTGGGTCATCGTCTGCTCGGTCACGTAGATCGTGATCGCGCGCCAGTTGGCGGGAGTCAGGAGCGCAAAATTTGCAAGTAGGAACGCGGCGAGCATCGCCAGGAAGAAGGGCCGCTTGTCCGGGCGGTTGAGTCCCTGATGCGGCGCGGCCGCCCGAAAGAAGATGACGTGCAATCCGTAGAAATACGGCATGTACTTGGCGGCTGTCATCAGACCGAACGCCGCACCGCAGCGCGTGAACCAGCGCTGCGCTGCCTTCGGATCGGTCTGGCCGACGCGCTTCCCACGCTCGTAGTACCAGGCAGCGATGAGCAGGAACAAGACGAGGAAGGAATCCTCCTTTCCGATGCGGTTGACCGCGATCGCGTTGACGTCCAATGCCCAGAGGAAGCCGGCCCAGATTGCGATAGACCGGTCGAACAGTAGCTCCGCCAGCAGGAATAGCACAACGGCTGCGAGGGCACCGGCGACCGCATTCGGCAGGCGGAGAGCGGTCTCATCGGAAACCATCAGGGGCGCGGGCGGCTCGAAGCTGTTCCACGCGTCCGTGACCTGAAACGATCCCACAATCGCCAGTTTCATGAGCATCGGGTGTTCCGGATCGGCTGTGAAGTCGCCACGCCGGTACGCTGCGGCCGCCCGGAGCTTGTCGACCTCGTCCTCGGCGAACCCCTGGGCGTCGAGATGAAGCAGCCGCCCGGGCATCGCGGCCGCGAGTACAAGAACCAGAAGGAGCGCCCGCTTGGACGAGAGTAGCTGAAAATACCCGACGAGGCCGGCCCACGCGACCTCCCATGTCGGCGCGTGCCCGTCCGGAACGACGCCCGTCTGTGCAGGGTCTGCCGGGGGATTGCCAATGGGGCGACGAAGGACCGCGAAGGGCGGCGGCTCTTGACGCACTTTGCCGTCAGCCATACACTGACCGCACACTATATTGAACGTTGGTTCAATGTCAAATGATAGAACAAGCTTGGCCGCAACATGCTTCGTCTCGGACACATTGTTTATAGCAACTGCTTTCCCGTGCATGCCCGCTTCGTCCACAAAGCGCCTCCGCCGGACGTCATGCTGGAGCCCGGCGTACCCTCGCTACTGAACGACCTGCTCGCCCGCGGCCTGATCGATGTGGCGCCCTCATCGAGTATCGAGTTCGCCCGTCATAGTGATCGCTATCGGCTCTTCCCCAACGTCGTCATCGGATCGCGCGGAGCAGTGCGAAGCATCCTGCTCGTCGGGTCTCAGCCCGAGACCCTGGACGGTCGCGTGGTCGCGCTACCGACGGCGTCGGCCTCGTCCGTGGTCTTGCTGAAGATCCTGCTGCGAACCCGCTGGCGCGTCGAACCGCGGTTCGTGTGGTTCGACCAGGCCAGGACCGACCCATTCGCGCTGGGCGCCGCCGCGGCACTGTATATCGGCGACGCCGCCCTGCGCAGAGACTTGCACCCTGATGCGTCCGCCCGCGTGGACCTGGGCGCGGAGTGGCACGCGGAAACCGGCCTGCCGTTCGCATTCGCGCTCTGGCAGGCCAGCGGGGGCCCGACCACCGCGCTTCGCAGACTCTCAACCGCCCTGGTGGACTCACATGCGTACTGGCGCGAGCGCCGAACCGAGCTCGCTGATCGGTATGCGGCGACGTTCGGACTCGACGCGGGCATCCTCGACGCGTACTGGGGCGGTCTTCAGTTCGAACTGGATGCGCCGATGATCGAGGGGGTGCGGGCATTCTACCGTCTGGCGACCGAGATCGGCGAGCTCGCCGCTGCGCCGCCGCTCGCGTGGATCTGACGGAAGCGTATCGGCTGCGCACGTCGGGGCCTCGGATGCCTCTCTGCCCGTTCTTCATCCTCGACCGTCTACTGTCCGCTTCGACGCACTATCCTCCATCCCCGCGACTTGAGGTCCATTGAGCGACGCGAAATGGCCACTGTCGTTGGTTGACCCGAGCGGCCCGTCTCAATACACTGAACGCGACGTGACATTGGACACGAGTTCAATGCTGGCTGGTACCTGTGCGCTGCACACCGACTGATACCCTATGAAGTTCTATCTCATCAACCCCTCACTGCCATTGAGCTTCACGTCGAACGAGTACGGCGCCCCGATGGTCCTCCGCAAGTACTCGACACCGCCACTGGGCTTGCTCACGGCTGCAGGGATGATTCCAAAGCGCCACGAGGTGACGCTTTGCGACGAGAACGTGTCGGCCATCGACTGGGGCGCCGACTGCGACGTCGTCGGTTTGACTGGCATGCATCTGCAAGAGTCGCGCATCCGCGAGATTGCCACCCGCTTCCGAGCGCGCGGGAAGCGTATCGTGGTTGGCGGGCCATCGGTCATGTCGCTGCCGGATCGGTACCGCGATGTCGCCGATGTGCGGATCGTGGGCGAAGCCGAACAGATCTGGCGCGAGGCCATTGCAGATCTCGAACATGGGCGGGAACGTGGGGCTTACTTCGCCACGGACACGGTCGACCTGTCCACGTCGCCGAAGCCTCGTTTCGATCTCGTCTCGCCGAAGGATTACCTGAGTATCAGTCTGCAGACGACGCGCGGGTGCCCGTTTCGCTGCGAATTCTGCGACATCATTACCCTTTACGGTCGCACGGTGCGAGTCAAGCCGGTGGAGCAGGTGCTGCAGGAGGTCGAGACAGTTCTCGCGCTCGGTTGGGATCGGCTTCTGTTCGTCGATGACAACTTCATCGGTAACCCGCGATATGCGGCGGAAGTGCTCGATGCGCTCGCTGCCCTGCAGAAGCGAGCGACCCGTCCTTTTTACTTCACGACCCAAAGCACGATTAACCTCGCGCAGAACACCGGGCTCATGAAGTCATACTGGGCGGCCGGCGGGCGCAGTGTCTTTATCGGTATTGAAACACCTCGAACCTCGTCCCTCCTCGAAACGTTGAAGTTCCAGAACGTCCGCCGCGATCTCCTTGGCGAAGTCGAACGCATCCAGCGGCACGGCATCGCCGTCTATTCCGGCCTTATCGTTGGGTTCGATAGCGACGACGCCGGTATCTTCGACGAGCAAGTGAAGTTCATCAACGACGCGAAGATTCCGTTCCCATTACCATCCATCCTTGGGGCC
>CAZMUG010000015.1:0-13682 GCA_964569165.1 uncultured Gaiellales bacterium | reverse complement strand
TGGCACTCCACTTTACAAGCGGATGGAAGATGCCGGACGCTTGATCTCGGATAGAGAGTTTCACGCCAACGCCTACTTCACGAACATTGTCCCGAAGGAAATGACGGTCCAGGAACTCGAACATCGGTACCGCGAGATGGTCTCCGCGCTCTACGAGCCGACGCGCTTCGCCGCGCGGGTCGTCGGTGAGTTGGAGCGCCTCAAGGACGTTGACGGCAAGGTGAGCAATTATCGGTGGCCGGTGGTGTGGGCGGCCTTCGTCTGGGTATTTTTCTGGTACGTCGTCGATCCCCACCGGCGCAAACTTTTGACGGCGCTCCGGCTCATCGCATCTGCGGTGTTTCGGCGGTATCCACAGATGGGCGACGCCGCGCTGCAGCGCCTGGTCATTTACCGTCACGTCTGCCACTTCGTCTCGATGCTCGAACGACGGCACCAGGCGGGAAGCTCGCTCGCCGTCAGCAAGCGTCCGACACTGCGTGAGATTCACACTGACTGTGCTGGCTTGGACGCCGACGCGGTCTGATGCCTCCGCTGGCCCCGCAGGGGCCTCCGCCGATACGCAATCAGGCTCACCAGCCCGAGCAGGATGGCTGGCGTAACTGCCATCACCGGCTGGCCGCGGAACCACTCCGTGTAGACGGCGCCGACCATGGCCGGCACGAGCAGCACGGCACCGTAGAACGACGCGCACGGAATCAGCAGCAGCACCGCCGCGGTCACTTCCCACGCTCCAACAAACAGTCGGAACCACTGGGGATACCCCCACTGCGCAAAGTGCTCGACGTGCATCTGCATGCCCATGAGCTTCGTTCCGCCCGCGAACAAATACAGTGCGCTGAGCAGCCCGGTCAGGATCCACAGCGCCGCCGTCTTGCGTGACCCTCGGTTCATGACTCGCCTCCTCTTCTCATCGCTTGGTGTCCCACGCACGACGCGCGCAAGCAATCCGGTGGTTCAAGCCCCAAACGTTGCGTTGCGTTCAGCGTGTACCTGACGCTGGTCTTTACGCGACCGCTCCCGAGTCCGGATCAGGCGCTCCCTGTCCAACATCAGTCGCAACACCTTCCCATGGACATCCTCCGGCGACACGGGCTTCAGCAGAACGGCAGCCGCAAACTCCAGCTCCCTGTCAACGGGAACCGCCGACACGAGCAATAGGCGGGACGTGTGGCGAGTTCTGGTCATCTCGTGGAGCCGGCTCAGAAACTCTCCAGCGCGGGGCGCCGCATCGTCCACGATTGCGACCGCCGGCGGATCTGCGACGGCCTTGGCGAGTCCGTCGGCGACGTCCTCAGCCGTTTCGACGACCAGCGCGTCGCGACGCAAGTACGCCGAATACGTTCCACGGATGCCGTCCGACGGGCTCACGATCAGAATGCGCGGATCCTCAGGTGACATGCCACATCCCCGGGCGACCCCGCAGGCGCCGCTGATCATAGCGCAGTATTGGACTGACGTTCAATGTTGTGCGACAACCTCGCAGGCAGCCCTGATCATGAGGCGAGCATCGGTGAGAGCCACGGGGAGCACTGCGCCTCGCGGCTCGCTCTCACGAGCGGCATCTCCCAGACAACGACAACGCCGGCGGCACCTTGCGCTCGTCCATCAATAGAACGGGACTGCGGAACGAGCGCAGCAGCCGTTCGTACGCCACGCGTTCACTGCGGGTGAACCTGTCCGCTTTGGGCGCAGGCGTGAGGACCCACATTCCGTCCTCAGTGCTGCTGGCGCTCAATGACGCCTTCAGCAGTGATTCTGCGCTCGCGTATGCGGTACGGGCTGACGGGGAAATGGCGCTGTCGGATTGCAGCAGAACGCGCAAAGTCGCCCCGAGGCGTTCGCTCAGGGTCGCAGCATAGTGGCTGAGGCGGCCCCACGAGGCGACGTCTCCCGACGCGCAGACCACCGTCGGAACCTTGGCTGTGGTCACCGATTCTGGGACGACGAGCAGGCCGCCACGAATGGCTGATAGACACCGGCTCAGGAATGAAGGACGCAGATAGATTGAAAGCCAGCCCGCTGGGCGGGCGCCCAGCACAAGGATGTCGCTGTCGCTGACTTGCGTTAGGAGACACCGGCGCGGCGCGTCGACAATCGCGGCGTGGATTGGCATCCCGCCTCGGTCGACAGACTCGGCGATCAGATCAAGTTGGGCGTAGGCCGTTGCATTCGATGGGGGAACACCCTGGAAGAACGGAAGGAGAGAACCGGCCTCGAGAGGCGCGGCGAATAGCGGGGATTGATAATGCACCAGATGAAGGCTCGCTCCTACGGCCGACGCGAACAACGCGCCGTGTTGCGCGACGAAGGCACCGGCGGGCGAGAGGTCGGTCGCCACAATCACTCGTCGTCGCTGCACGCGGGCCCTCCATCGATGTCGCCTCTCAAGTGCAGCGATGATTCGCGCGGTGATCGGTTCGCCCGCCGTGTCAAGCACGCCTCGATGAGATACCGCCCTTCAGCGGTCTGAGGATTGGGGGACTGGCGGCGGTACCTGCACTCGAATGTTCCAGCGGTCAAACGCCTCGCCCGTCGCGTTTCGCAGCAGCGCGAGCGCGTTCTGTAGGTCGGTCTCCGCCTGGATCTCCCGCGCCTGCGCGGTCACCAACGCGGTCTGGCGTTGCAACACGAGAAACACCGTCGAGGTTCCTGCCTCAAACTGTCGCTGTTCGCTCTCATACTGCTCCTGCGCCGACGCTCGTGCGGCCGTTGCCGCCCCAAGCCGGCCACGCGCCGACCGTACCGTCTGCACCGCATCGCGAACCTGGCCCTCGATTGCCTGTTCGACCTGGATTCGCTGCACGCGGAGCTGTTGGCGCTGGAGCCTCGCGACCGCGAGGTTCGCTTCCGCCGTGCGATTCCGGAGCGGCAGTTGAAGCCGCAAGTCCACCCTGGCGGTCGGGAAATTGCCCTCTGTCAGCGTGCGAAGCGATTGGCCGTACCCTCCAATCAGGAAATCCTGGAGCTCTCCACCTGACGATGGGGGCGGCAGCTCCGGCAGTCCGGAGAGCCGGCTCAACTCGTTGAGCCGATCTTGCAGGACCAAGGTGCTCGCCGTAATAGGGTTCGGACCCCGCGAGATGACGTTGCCCGCCAGGCCCGACACCGCGAAGGTCCCCGAGAGGTCGATTTGCGGCCGCGTCTGATCCTGGAAGTAACGGATATCCACGTCGGCGATTGCCGCCGCCGCCGCCTGCTGGACGATCTCTGGGCGGTTCATGAGAGCGCGCTCAACAGCAGCCTCGAGATTCGGCTCAACAGCCGCCGGATCGGCGGGAGTTGCGGGCTGCAATGCACGACTCCACAGGGGGGATGAGCGATCCGGAAGTATCAGTTGTTTCAGCGCGTTCTCACTCCGCGTCACCCCCTCCTGCGCGGCATACACGGCCTCCTCGAAAATCGCGGCCTGTGTCGCCGCCTCGACGACCGCGATGGGAGCCAGAATGCCGGCCTCGGCCATCCGTCTGTTGCTTTCGACCTGCGCGCGCGCCTGATCGAGCGCCTGACGTTGCGTATCGAAATTGCGCACCGCCGCCACCAGATTCCAGTACGCTTGTTCGACGCGCGTTACGACCTCCAGAGCGCGTTGCCGAAACTCGGCCACGCTGATCGTCTCGTTTCGTCGTGCGATCTCAATCTGTCGGCGAGGTGCGTCGAACGTGAATCCTCGTCCGAGCGGCTGCGTATAACTCGCCCGGAAGGACGTTGGGAACTGCGGATTCAGCGTCGTGAACTGGTTGTCGCTCTCGAACCGCGTCGACGAAAAGTCCACTTGGTACGATCCGCCGCCCCACGGGGTCAGCCCCCCCACACCAGCATTCGCAAAGATCGTGTCCTGCGAGAGCTGCCCGTTGGCGCCGCCGCCGATAATCGACGCGACGGGGCTGACCAGATGCTCGGCGAAGCTGTTCGACAGGAGATTCACGTCGTAGACGCCGCGCGCGGCAGCGGACCGGAAGTCAGCGGCGCCGATCCCGAGCCGGGCCACGACGATATCGGGGTTGTTCTCCAGCGCCATCTCGACGACTCGTCGAAGTTCGACCGTCTCGGCACCAGAAGCCACGCCAACACGCGGCGGCAGCGGCGCTGGCTGGTGTTGGCCGCCAGGCGGGCTCGGCTGTGCCTGCATCGCAGCCGTGGCAGTGCCTAGGTACATCAGTAAAACGAACCCGACCCATCTCAACCTACGCTGGTCCATCTGTGAACTATTCCTCCGAGGGTCCGTTGGCCAATCGGCTGCGGCGCTCAACCACGACTGGAACTGGCGTCTGCTCCGGGCGCCGCCAGCTGGAGGTCCGCGCGCGCCACGAGGACGCAAGCCGCCCCCACATGCGATGCTCCCCAAGGTCCTCCCAGAGCGAGTAAAAGACTGGCACGGCTAGGAGCGTCAGCACGAGGCACAGGAGTTGCCCGCCCGCAACGAGAACACCGATCGAGCGATTGGTCGCCGCGCCGGGTCCACTTCCGAGAATCAGCGGCGTCATGCCGGCAACCAGGGCAAGGGTGGTCATCAGAATCGGGCGCAGGCGGTCGCGGTTGGCCTGGATGATGGCGTCGTGCCGCACCATACCCTGTCTGCGGAGCTCGTTCGTGTGGTCAATCTGGAGAATCGCATTCTTCTTCACGATGCCGAACAACAGCAGGACGCCCAATGCAGAGAAGATGTTGAGCCTCTGTCCGGCCAGCAGCGTCGCCAGCAGACCGAAGGGCACGGCAAGTGGCAGCGTCAACAGGATCGTCACCGGATGGATGAAGGATTCGAACTGGGCCGCCAGGACCATGTACATGAAAACAAATGACAGCAGAAAGGCCAAACCAAAGTACAGGCCAGCACGCTGGAGCTCCTTCGACTGCCCTGTCAGGGTCGCAACGTATCCGGGATCCATGTTTAGCCGTGCCGTTGCCGCCTCCAAGGCGTCGAGGGCGTCCGTCTGCGAGCCCCCCGGTGGAGTGTTGGCCAGCAACGTGACCTGACGCTGACGGTTGAGTCGCTCAATCGCGGCCGGTCCGGTGCCCTGCTCAATGCGCACGACGCTCTGGAGGGGCACCGTCTTTCCCTCCGCGGCCGGCACCGTCATGCGGCCCAGCACATCGGGATCCCGGCGATACTCTTCACTGGCGCGCAGGACGACGTCATACTGCTCCTGGCCTTCGTTGAATGTGGTGACCTCCTGACCCGCCATCAGGAAGTTCAACGTCTCGGCGATGTTCAAGGCGGTGATGCCGAGGTCGGCGGCACGCTGCCGGTCGATGTCCACCCGCAACTCGGGCTTACCGGGCAGCAGGGTGCGGTCGGGATCAACGAGATTGGGATCGTTCCGCATATGCTCCAGCAGCTTCGCGGAATACTCATCAAGCTTGTCGAGATCGGGGCCGCCGATCACGTACTGCACCGCGGCATTGCGCAACCCGCCACCGCCAATCGCCGCAACGGGTTGAACCGATGCCGTCAGATCGCTCGGGTAGGTGCGAACGATCTCTCGTGCGCGTACGATCAATTCGGACTGGTCTATATCTCGTTGATCCATCGGCGTCAGCCTGACGAATACGGTGCCGGTATTCACGACCTGTTGTGCACCGAAACCCGCGACGGTCAGCGTGCTTTCGATGCCAGGAAGCTGCGAACGGACATCACGGGCCATCCGCTCGAGGACGGACTGGGTCGCCGCCAGGCTCGTGCCCTCCGGCGCACGCACAGTAATCTCGAACTGGGACTCGTCTTCCTCGGGTAGGAAGTTGATGCCCGCCATCATGAACAACGGGAAAATCGCCGCGACCGTGAGGAGCGACACGATGACGATCACGCCGCGATGCGCCATCGACCATTCGAGCAGTCGGGTGTACGTCCGGTCAATGGGTCGATAGAACCGCGACTCCTTCGATGTGTGGGTCGCCGGTGCCGCTGGCGTGCGCGCGCCATGGTGGGGTGGGACTTCCTCTCCCTCGTCCGGAGGCCGGATCCATCGTGCTGCGAGCATCGGCGTCAAGGTG
The DNA here is from genome assembly GCA_964569165.1 of uncultured Gaiellales bacterium. Lineage (GTDB taxonomy): Bacteria > Actinomycetota > Thermoleophilia > Gaiellales > Gaiellaceae > GMQP-bins7. Next base: position 7,688 of record CAZMUG010000015.1, on the reverse strand, counting down.
AACGACACCAGCAAACTGATCGCGATCGCGGCGGCGGATGTCAGCCCGAACGACGACATGAACCGGCCGACGATTCCGCCCATGAATCCAACGGGAACGAACACTGCGAGGAGCGACAGCGTCGTCGCCGTGACGGCCAGACCAATCTCACGCGTGCCTTCGATCGCCGCGTGGAAGGGGTGCATGCCCTTCTCTTCGACAAACCGGTAGATGTTCTCGAGGACAACGATGGCATCGTCGATCACCACGCCCACCATGAGCGTCAGCGCCAGCATTGTCATCTGGTTCAACGTGAAGTCGAAGGCGCCCATCAACGCGAACGCGCCAATGATCGAGGTCGGGATCGCAACGGCCGCGATGAAGGTCGAACGGATGTTCCACAGGAACAGGAACACCACCAGCGCCGCGAACAAGCCGCCCAGCAAGAGGTGTTCCTGGATGGCATGCAGCGCCGCATTGATGAATTCCGACTGGTCGCGAACGATCCGGACGGTGAAGTCCTTTGGCAGCGAGGGCGTCAGCTCGTTCATTCGTGCCTTGACGGCGTCCGCCACAGCCACGGTGTTGGTGCCGGACTGCTTGCGCACGGCAACGACCACCGCCGGTTCTCCGTCGAGCTTCGCGGCCGTTCTCGGCTCGACGCCCGTTTCTTCGGCGCGGCCCACGTCGCGGATCCGCACGGGATAGCCGTTCACTGTCTTAATGACGAGGTCCGAAAACCCTTCCGTCCGCTGCACGCGGCCCATGGCGCGGATCGTCAGTTCCTGAGCGCCGGCCTCGACACGCCCAGCCGGCAATTCGAGGTTCTGTGAACGCAGCGCCTGCGCCACGTCCGAGACCGTCAAGTCATATGCCCGAAGACGGTCGGGGTTCACGTAGACGTGAATCTCACGACGGCGGCCGCCATACACAATCACCTCGCCGACACCGCTCACCGTCTGCAATTTCTCCTGAATCTCGTTCTCGACGATGCTCGTGACATCGATCGTCGGACGCTGCGCGCTGATGGCGTACAGGAGGATCGGGGCCGCGTCGGGATCGAGCTTCTGAACCGTCGGGGGGTCAATCGTCGGGGGGAGGTCGCGCAACACGAGATCCACCTTGTCGCGAACCTCCTGCGACGCCACATCGACGTCCTTTTCCAGTACGAACGTGATGAAAACCTGCGAGAGGCCTTCTACCGACGTGGAACGCAACTCATCGATGCCGGCGATCGTGCTGACGGTACCTTCGATGATGTCCGTGATTTCGGTTTCGACCTGTTCAGGCGCCGCGCCGGGATTGACGGTCGTGACCGTGACGATCGGGAGGTCGATGCGCGGGAATCGGTCGACACCGAGCGTGAAGAACGCGAACGCCCCGACGACAGTCACAGCGAGGACCAGCATCGTCGCGAAGACGGGCCGCCGGACACAGATTTCAGCGAGTTTTTGCATGTTGGAGCTACCTTCCCTTCGAGCGGGACTATCGCGTCTGGGCCGCCGGGGATGCCGATGCGACGACCCGGGCGCCATCGAAGAGTTGCTCCAGCGCGCTCGTGGCTACCGCCTCGCCGGCTTTGAGTCCGGACCGCACTCGAACCTGCTGCTGATCTTGTCCGGCAATCTGCAGCACCCGCAGGCGTGCGACATCGCCCTCGACGACAAACGCCTGATATGAATTCGTGTTGGGATCCGGCAGCATGGCAGACTTCGGAATAAACACGCCCGGTTCGGTCTTGCCGAGTTCGATACGGGCGGTCGCGAACATTTGGGCACGGACGACGCCGCTCGGGTTGGGAACGGTGGCCTCGACAATCACCGCGCGTGTGGCGGGGTCGAGTGCGGCATTCACAGCCGTGACCGTGCCCGTCACGGGCGACCCGGGGAGCGCGTCCACACGAGCTGTTACTGTTTGGCCTTTGCGGATCTGCGCTGCCGTGACCTCCGGCACCTGCATGCGCAGCTTGATGGGATGCAACCGCATGACCGTCGCCACTTTGGTCCCGGGTCCGACGTACTCTCCGACCGTCACATTCCGATCCGTGACAAAGCCATCGAACGGTGCGCGAATCGTGGTGTCGGCGAGTGCCTTCTCAGCCAGACCGACGCGGGACTTCGCATCGACAACCGCGGCCTCGGCTGTTGTGACTGCTTGCCGCGTAGTCTCTGTTTCGCTTGTCAGCTGATCATAGACCGTACGTGAGACATCGCCGGTCTTCAGCAAACCGGCGTAGCGCGCCGCTGTCGTTTCGGCAAGCCGCTGACGCTCTCGTGCCTGGCCGAGCGCGGCCTGTGCCTGTTGGACAGCGGCTCGCGCCTGATCCAGTCTCAGGCGAGCGTCGCGCTCGTCGAGCCGGGCGAGAACCGTGCCGCGCGACACGCGATCTCCGATATCGACCGGCGTGGAAGCGACCATGCCGGATCCTTCGGAGGCGACATCTGAGGACTCATCTGCGATGAAGTTTCCAGGAACCTCGACCGCCAGCGGGACGTCTCGGGCCTCGGCAACCGCCGTCTCGACTGGGATAACATTGGCCCCGGTGCCGGCGGCCTCGGGCCCCTTCTCGGCCGTGGCATTGCCGCGGGCGCAAGAAGCGGCCAGAACCGCCGTGGACATGACTACGAGGATCGGCATAACGCTGTGACGGGATGAGATCAAATCAATCACGATTGAGTCGCTTCCTTGATGAAGACGCCCGACTCTCCTCGGAGCCAGCAGCGGGCGTCACAAGCGCGGCCAGCAACATACGGGCATAGATCTCGGCGGCGTCGTCGCCAACCTCTCCGAGGGTGTCGCCGCCAAGCAGGCCGTCGAGGATCGCGTGGTAACTCGGCACTGCCATCAGGACGCGGACAAGGGCGTGGGGGTTCCCCCCCCGGAACCGCCGCGCGTGCTGGCCCGCTTCGACGAAGCGCAAGAGTTCCTCGTAAAGCGGCGCCAGATGCCGCGTCCGAAACTCTCGCATCATCTCGCGATGGTCCAGGGCCGCGTGGAGCATGAGGCGCAGGAACTGGGGATCCTGCCGGCCGTGTCTCATGATCAGCGACATCAGACGGCGGAGGACATCGAGATCGCCACCTCTCTCCGCGGACGCCCGCAACTCCGCCACCCAACCTTCCGTGCCGGCTTCTCGCGCCTTCTCTTCGAGGATCGCGGCGTAGAGATCTTCCTTGTGTGGGAAGTGTCGGAAGATCAGCGCTTCATTCATACCCGCGGCCTGGGCGATCTCACGCGTCGTCGCTCCCTCAAAGCCGCGTTCGGAAAACAGCCGGGTCGCAGCGTCGATGAGCTGGTCACGACGGGTGGCCGCCGGGAGCCGCTCACCCCGGCGAGGCTGAATCCTTGCAGGCTTTCGGCCGCTGGCGGAACGGGAGCGGATTGACGTTTTCGCGTGGTCCATGATAAGTAAGTGGTTACTTTACAACGTGGCTTGCGCTGGGTCAAGCCCCGAGGAAATCAATGCCGCACATCATCGATTGGACGCCGGTTGCCGAGGCGCGGTTGCGCGAGTACCTGCAAATCCCGGTGGCGACCCCATTGCCGTCGCCGCATGACACACCTGAGCTTTCCGCGGATGGCCGAGCCGGGTTCGCACATTATGGGTTCGAGTGGTACCTCGTTCCTCCGGACACAGCCGCGCCGTTTGACGACCGTTATGTTGCACGCTGCTATCCGACCGCAAGTGCCTCCTTCTTCGCGCCCCTGCACCACGGAGACAGCCTGTGTGAACTATTGAGAGCGGGCCATCGCGCACACCAGGGGCGGTTCGTCGCCGTCGAGCGCACGCAGAAGCCGGGTTACCTGCCTGGCAACCAGCAGTGCTACGGCACGCCCTATGGGTTTGCCTCCGCGGCCGACCCCCTTCTCCCCTATATGGGCAGCGCGGGCTTCACGACTCGTACACGCTACAACCACGACTACGGATCACTGAGCAAGCTGATTCGGCTGATCCAGGCCGATTGGGAAGGCGGAGGGTGGCTGCCGGAGGGCTATCGCGTATCGATTTGTCCGCCGGTCGTGTTCAATCTCGTCGGAACGATTTTTCACCCCGAATGGAGTGCGACCGCGTCACTCGAACTCGGGTTCTATCGCGATGCACACGGCAACGCGCAATGTTTCGCCGTCGGCCCGAGCGGGCCGAATGACTATTCGTACGTGCACCAAGTCGAAACCGACTCCGAGTGGCCGCTCCTTGGTTTCAGACTGGCGCTCGTTCCTGAACCAGCCGCTGCACGGTGAACTCACGGCGACGCATACGTCGCTTGTGCACCGCGGCGGGACCGACTCCGGGCACCGGTTCGAGAGAGAGGACGGATACGGATATGGAATCGCCTGCGCAGCGTCCTGACGACAGCCTGCGACGGATTCGGGAGACTAGGCTGCGAACGTACTTCGCGCTGTCGGATGACGTAGAATTGCAGGATCCGGCGCCAACCCTGCCCCCGATGACACCGGCCCTCGCCGACCACTTCCGTAGATTCAATCTTGAGTGGCACGTGATCCCGGCGGCCTCTACCGTGCCGTTCGATGATCGGTATTGCTCACGACTCTATGCGCGAGCGCCCGCGACGTTCACGGCCCCCTCACCCCACCATCCGAGCGTGCGGGATCTGCTCGCCGCAGGTCACCGCCAGCATCAGGGGCGCATGGTCGCCGTCGAAACCACGATGAAGCCGACGTATCTACACGGCCGGGCACAGTACTATGGATCGGCGTACGGCTACGATGCGACCGCAGATCCTCTGGCTGCCCAGCTCGGTCAGGCCGGTCTTGGGGGGACGCGCTACGGGCACAATTACCTGGGGCTCCACGCGCTCGCCGACCTCATCCACGACCAATGGCGAGCGCGCGATCTTGTGCCGCTAGGCTACCGCGTGACACTGTGCCCGCCAGTCGTCTTCAATTTGATCGGCACAGTGTTTCACCTGGAATGGAGCGAGACGGAGTCGCTCGAAGTTGGCTTTTATCCGGGCGTCCATGACAGTACGCAATGTTTTGCGATGGGCCCGAATGGACCGGGCGACCTGTCCTACGTACGGATCATCGAGACGGCAACGGACTGGAAGTTGTTCGGGTTTCGGCTTGCCCTTGTGCCCGATTGAGGCTGCGGTCGACGGGAGGCACCGCGGCCGTCAGAAGCGAAACAGCGGCCGGCTCTCGTCAGTGCCGGGCCACGGTATAGCTGCGAGTATGGCGATCAGCGCCACGGCAAAGGACACGAGCGCAATCCGATGCCGGGCGCGCGCATCGAACGTCCGCTTGATCCGCGCACGTCCGACGTGCGCCGCGCCGAGTGCCAGCATCATTGCGGCGGCGTGCTCCACAGTCCAGAAACGCAGGGCGCCCACTCGCATCGCGGTACCGAAGTCGTCCATGAGGATCTGCGCGAACGGCGTCAGGAAGAAATACAGCATGAGCCCTGCAAGAACCTCGATGTCCAGGGCCAGCGTCAGAAGGAGCCCCGCTCGTCCGTCCCACGCGGTCCACGGGCGTCCGCGTCTGTAGCCGACAAGGGCCCGTGCGATCGCCACGACGGCGAGCACCATCACTGGCCACCGCATCCACGAGTGGAATGTCAATACCCTTTCGTACATGACCTGCTCGTACATGGTCGATCCGTTGTTCCGCTATCCACCGACGATGCGGAAGCCCGCCAGCGGCCAGCGACGCACGGCGGACTCCGTCGGATACGCGTCGGCGCGACGGGCGTAGCCCACGAACACTTCTACGTCTCCGGCTCGACCTCCGATCCGAACGCCGACTTCGATCCGCCCGCTCCACTGCGTGTCCCGGGCCGAGCGCGCCTCGTCGATGCCAAACCATTCGACCGATCCGCCGCCAAACAGTTGGAACGACGGCGCGAGCCTGTGTGCGATCCGCGCACGAAGATCACCCGTCCAGGCGTAGTCGACAGACGAGTGCTGCACAATCGCACCGATGCTGGAGCCCACGTCAGCGGCGATCGAGCCGGTCACGAACCGTCGTTGCATTCTTACTCCAAGCACGTTCCAAGCTACCGACGCTGGCTTGGGCCGATCGGCGAGGTGTCTGGAGACGTGGTGAAACACCCCTCCGAATTCGGTTCCACGAACGCGGAGCGCGACCGACGCCTCGAGCGTGTAGTTTCCCTGGTTGGTGTCGAATGGGCGCAGCTCGTCCCCCATGACGACTTCGTAGTTCGCCAGGAGATTGACTCGCCCTGCGCCGAAATCGATGACGTCGAGGTCGCCGCCGGCGCTGGCGTCCCAAGAGAAGCGCGGGTCCGCGTTCGAGAGGGCTTCCACGTTAATGTGAAAGTTGTAGTCGGCCAGAAACATTGGTGCCTGACCAGGTGGCGTGGACGGCGATTCCTGAGCGCGGGCAGGCGCGACCGCCAACAGCAGGAACGCGAGTGTCCACACCCCGGACGCTGCCAGCGCCGACCTCACGGCCAAAGCAGCGCGACCGCGGTGAGCAGTCCGGCAGTCACCAATGCGCGCCGATGTACCAAACGGGCCTGACTCCTCAGCGTATCGCGATCGGCCCCGCTCTCGACCCGCTCCTCGCCCCGATCCATGTTGCACGCGCCGCGTGCGGCGAGCGCGATTCACGTTTTTTCGCGCGCCTGGAACACGCCCAGTCCGGCGAGCCACAGCGGCAGGAACACCAGGAGCCGTGTCCACCGCGGAGCTTCGTACCCGATCAACACGAACCCCAATAGCCCTGCCGCCACAGCCGACACGAAACCCAGGGTCCGGCGTTTCCGAATCTCTCGAGCGCCAATGTTCGCTAGTCGCACGATGAACACCTCACAGCACTACGACGTGCCGCCTGGGAGCGGTTCCCCGAACTCAACACGCACTCGGGCGTCTGCGTTGCCCACCAACGGATGCTTATCATTGCACAACGGTTCAATATTGTCGCCGCCGACGCTGGGGGCAGCCGCAAATCTTCTGGCCTTGCCAGCGGCTTGACGGGCCACGCCAGCAACTGTTACTTTGCTTTTCACAGTGACCATTACGAGCTGCTTCGCGCTCGCCGCGCATGCGCTGGTCCTCCTCGCACACTGCGGAGCGAAAGGCGCAACCAGCGACTACATCGCCGAGAGCGCGAGCACGAATCCGGCCCGTGTGCGTCGGGTGCTCGCGCCTCTGGTCCGAGCCGGGCTCATCGCGGGACGGGAGGGCGGCGGTGGCGGATACACGCTGGCACGCAGGCCGGACGACATCACGCTCGGCGACATCTTCGCCGCGGTGGAGGAAGGCCCCGTGCTTCCCGCGCACCCCAAAGCCCCGAACACGCGCTGCCCGATCGGATCCGGAATCACCGCTGCGTTGCGCGAGTTGGATGAGAACGTGGGCGACGCTGTCAGGGACGTGCTCAGCCGCCGCAGTTTGCGCTGGCTCGCCAAGCGCGTCGCCGCGGGGGCGGCACGTCCGCAATAAGCCCTGGCAACGATCGTGAGCGGGCACGCCGATGACACCGCCGGCTGCGGCGGAAATCTCCGCCCGATGCGGGCGGTTGGTTCAGGAAGCTTCTGGAGGAGACGACTAATGAGAATTCTCGTGAGCGGTGCGACCGGGCACCTAGGCGCGGAAGTTGTGGAAGCGCTGTTGGAGTCGGTACCGGTCGATCAGGTGGCGGTTAGCGTGCGGAACGTGGAGAAGGCGGATCGGCTCCGCGCGCGGGGTGTGGAGGTCCGGCACGGCGATTTCGACGAAGGAGCC
>CAZMUG010000014.1:0-30833 GCA_964569165.1 uncultured Gaiellales bacterium | reverse complement strand
CATGCCGGGGGCGGGACTCGAACCCGCACGCCCCCGAAGGGACACCCGCTTTTAAGGCGGGCGCGTCTCACCCGTTCCGCCACCCCGGCGGCTCGAGTCTACGTCCCGCAGCGCGGCCGAAGGCCCCGCGGGGACGGAAAGGTCGGCCTGCGCGCCCCTAGTGCCCCGGCCGGAGGTCGCTCGGGTCGAAGTGCTCGGGGCCCTTGAACTGGAACGCGCTGAAGAAGGCCGCGACCGCCTTCTCGTCGAACGTCCGGCACTTTGCCAGGTAGCCCATCGCGGGGTCCGAGTGCGCGTACCAGGCGCCGATCGCGAACTCGTCGCCCAGCCGGTGGAGCGGGGCCAGGATCGTGGCGGTCCTGTGATCGTCGTAGAACGCGCGCAGCTCGTCCACGGTCGCCGCCGGGACGTCCTTTCCGTAGAGGATGTAGATGCCGCCGTGCTCGAGGTCGTGCACGACGCGAGCGAGCTCGAGCTCCTCGTCGTACGCGTTGAAGATGGCGGCTTCCGCGTAGTGCGGGCCGGCCGTGGGCGGATCGGTGTTCCACTCGTCGCTCGTGCCGCCCGGGTCCGTGATCGTGTGCTCGGCCGGCGGCGCCTTCTTGCCCACGAACGTGCACCCCGCCGCCTCCAGGTCGCCCCGCACGGCTGCGACGTCCGCCGCGTCCGCACCGGAGCCCAGCGCGAAGAACAGGACCCCGCCCAGCACGAGCGCCACGAGCAGCCCGCCCAGCACGGCGAGGACCTGCCGCTTTCGCCCCTGGTCGCTCGGAGCCGCTCCCGAGCGCTGCTTCGGAGCCTGGACGCGGGGCTTCTGGGCCATGGCGCGCGAGGGTAGCAGCGGCCCCGGTTCAGTCACCGTTGCGTAAGGGGTGCCGTCCGTCGCCGGGACTACCGTGAGTCGGCTCGATGGTGATCGCTGCCCTCCTCATAGGCCTGGTGTCAGGCGCGCTCGCGGTTCTCGTCGCGGTTCGCCCTGCGCTCGTCGCGCGGAGGAGGCAGGCGCAACGAGCGACCGAGCTCGAGCGCGAGCTCGCAGCGGCGGAGGCGCGGCTCGAGGTCGAGCGCGCCTCGCTGGACGACCGGATGGCGGCCGCGGTCAAGGCGCTCTCGGCCGAGGCGCTCGACCAGAACAGCGCGAGGTTCCTCGAGCTGGCCGAGATGCGCCTCACGGGCCACGTCGCCCCGCTGAAGGACTCGCTCGAGCGCATGGACCTGCAGCTCCGGACGGTGGAGAGAACCCGCCAGGAAGCCTACGGAGCGCTGTCGGAGGGCGTTCGCCAGCTCCGCACGGACCAGGAGAAGCTGCGCCTCACGACCGGCAACCTCGTCACCGCGCTGCGCGCTCCGCACGTCAGGGGGCGCTGGGGCGAGATCCAGCTCCGCCGGGTGATCGAGCTGGCCGGGATGGTCGAGCACTGCGACTTCCACGAGCAGCAGACGACGACGGACGCCGACGGCAACGTGCTCCGCCCGGACGTGATCGTCCACCTCCCCGGCGAGAAGCACGTCGTGATCGACTCCAAGGTGCCCCTCGTCGCGTACCTCGACGCGTTCCGCGAGGACGCCACCGACGACGAGCGTCGCGCGCACCTCGCGGACCACGCCCGCCACGTGCGCGACCACGTCCAGAAGCTGAGCCAGAAGGCGTACTGGCGACAGCTCCCCGGGACGCCGGAGCTCGTCGTCATGTTCCTGCCCGACGAGACGTTCATGCGGGCGGCGCTGGAGCACGACTCGTCGCTCGAGGAGCTCGCGTGGGCGAACAACGTCATCCCGGCGTCGCCGACGAACCTGATCGGCCTCCTGCGCGCGATGCACTACGGGTGGCAGCAGGAGACGATCGCGGAGAGCGCGCGCGAGGTCTCCGACCTCGGCCGCGAGCTGTACAAGCGCCTCGCGACCATGGGTGCCCACGTCTCGAAGCTCGGTCGCTCGCTCGACGGGGCCGTGAAGGCGTACAACGAGACCGTGGGGTCGCTCGAGCGCCAGGTGCTCGTCCAGGCCCGCCGGTTCGAGAAGCACGGCATCACCGGCGTCGAGCCGCCGGAGCTCGCCCCGCTCGAGCGCCAGACGCGGCCGCTGGCGGCGGCGGAGCTCGTCGATCCGGCCCAGCCCGCGACCGAGCAGGCCTCGAGCGCGGCCGACGCTGCGTGACGGGAACATCGATCACCATCGATGCGTTTACCCACGTACGGCTCCCACCACGGGGGCTACGCTCTGCGTGAAGGGGCTTCGTGAGCGACGTTCGTGACGTGATCATCATCGGCGGCGGCCCGGCCGGGTACACGGCGGCGCTCTACACGGCGCGCGCCAACCTGAGCCCGCTCGTGATCGAGGGGTTCAACTGGGGCGGGCAGCTGATGATCACGAGCGACGTCGAGAACTACCCCGGCTACCCGGACGGCGTCATGGGCCCGGCGATGATGGCGGACTTCCGCCGGCAGGCCGAGCGCTTCGGCGCGACGTTCGTCACGGACGACGTCACGAAGGTGGACTTCTCCGAGCGCCCGTTCCGCGTCCACGTCGGCAGCGACGAGCATCGAGCCGAGGCCGTCATCGTCGCGACGGGCGCGAGCGCCAGGCAGCTCGGCCTCCCCTCGGAGCAGGTGCTCCAGGGCCGCGGGGTCTCGTACTGCGCGACCTGCGACGGCGCGTTCTTCCGCGACAAGGTGGTGGTCGTCGTCGGCGGCGGCGACTCGGCGATGGAGGAGGCGACGTTCCTCACGCGCTTCGCGACGAAGGTGTACATCGTCCACCGCCGCGACGAGTTTCGCGCCTCGCCGATCATGGTCGACCGCGCGCGCGCGAACGAAAAGGTCGAGCTCGTTCTGAACGCGGTCGTGGACGAGGTGCTGGGCGCGGAGGGCGGTCACATGACCGGGGTGCGCCTGCGCGACACCGTCACCGATGAGACGCGCGAGCTCGAGGCCGACGGGCTGTTCGTCGCGGTCGGGCACGACCCGAACACCACTCTCTTCCTCGACTGGCTCGACCACGACGAGGAGGGATATCTCGTCACCGAGCCGCGCTCGACCCGCACCAACATCCCCGGGGTCTTCGCGGCCGGCGACGTCCAGGATCACACGTACCGGCAGGCGGTGACCGCGGCCGCCTCGGGCACGATGGCCGCGCTCGACGCGCAGCGCTGGCTCGAGGAGCAGGAGCACCAGCGCGGCGTCGCCGCCGCGCCTGCGTAGGCTCGAGTCCCGTCCGCCGTCACGCTTACTCTCGTCCGCGTGCCCGCGCGGTGGATCGACCTCGTGGACCCCTCGCGGGAGGAGGTCCTGAACGCGCTCCCGCACGGCGTCGACCCGGAGGTCGCCGATGCGCTCGCCGCCCGGGCGCACGCAGAGCGCGAGCCGCGTCCGCTGATCGAGGGCCACGGCTCGTACGTCTTCGCCGTGCTCGTCGCGATGGCGCCGACCGCCGACGGCGTGCGCCACCAGGAGATCGACGTCGTCGCGACGCCCGAGCTGATCGTGACCGCGCGAAAGTCGCCGCCGGGCGGCGCGCCCTTCGACCCGGGCCCGCTGCACCCGGCCGTCGAGACGGGTGAGCCCGTCGGCGTCGTCTTCCAGCGGCTCGTCGACGACGTGGCGGACTCGTACCTCGAGCTCCTGGACGCCGTCTACGCGGCGGTGGACCGGCTGGAGGACGAGATCGACACCCTCCGCGCACCCGAGGTCCGCGTGCGCCTCGCCGAGCTCAGGCACCAGCTGCTCCACCGGCGGCGGACGGTGTCCGCGACGCGGGCGGGAGTCCGGCGCATCCTCGACGGGCGCGTGGAGGTCAACGGCGGCGAGCTCTTCCCGGCCCGGGTCGAGCGGCTGTTCGCCGACACCTACGACACGCTCGTCCGCGCCACCGAGGAGCTCGACATGGCGCGCGACCTCCTGGCGGGCGTTCGCGATCATCTCCAGGCCAAGGTCGCGGAGAGCCAGAACGAGGTCGGCAAGAAGCTCACCGTGATCGCCTCGCTCGTCCTCGTACCGTCGTTCGTCGTCGGCTTCTTCGGGCAGAACTTCGAGGGCGAGTTCCAGAAGGGGTGGTGGACGCTCGCGGTCTCGACCGGGATCATCCTCGGGTCGACCATCGTGCAGCTGGCGCTCTTCCGCTGGCGCCGCTGGATCTGACCCCGGCTACGAGGCCAGCCTGCTCGCCGGGCACAGGTCCTCGAGCACGCAGTCCTCGCAGCGCGGCCTCCGCGCGTCGCAGATGCGGCGGCCGTGATGGATGAGAAGGTGCGGGAAGCGGGCCCAGTCCGGCCGCGGCACGACCTTCTGGAGATCGCGCTCGATCTTCACCGGGTCGTCCGCACGCGTGAGCCCGAGGCGTTGCGACAGCCTCCGCACGTGCGTGTCGACGACGATGCCCTGCGCGTGGCCGAGCTCCGCAGCGACGACGTTCGCCGTCTTGCGCGCGACTCCGGGCAGCCGGACGAGCTCCTCGAGCCGCCTGGGCACCTCCCCGTCGAACTCCTCGAGCAGCATCCGCATCGTCCCGCGGATCGCCTTCGCCTTCTGGCGGAAGAACCCGGTCGCGTAGATGTCTTGCTCGAGCTCCTCCACCGGGACGGCGAGATAGTCCTCCGGCTTCCGATACTTGCGGAAGAGCGCCGGCGTGACGCGGTTGACGTTCGCGTCCGTCGTCTGGGCGGAGAGCATCACGGAGACGAGGAGCTCGAGGTCCGAGCGGGAGCGCAGCGCGATGCCCGCGCCCGGGTACTCGTTCGCAAGCCGCTCGACGATGGGGATGATCCGCTCGCGCCTCCGCCCGAGCCCTCGCCGCCGTGCCTCGGAGACGTAGCTACGAGCCACGCAGCCTCGGGCCGGCGCAGAGGAGATCGAGCGCAGGGCAGTCCGAGCAGGCGAACTCGCTCGGAGTCGGCGTGAACTCGCCCTCGCGGATCCGCCCGATCGCCGCGGAGAGCACGGCTGCGAGCTCCGGCTCGTCCGCGGCCGGGTACGTCCGCGAGACGACGTCCTCGGGCCGCTCGAGGAACTGGTACGCGATCTCGACCTCCTCGGCGCCCGCCCGCAGGCAGGCGAGCGCGTACACGAGCCGCTGCAGCTCGTACTCCGTCTCGACGACCCCGGCCGGCCCGGCGCCGTCGAGGACGTTCGACTTGTAGTCGACGACGAGCGACCTCGCGCCGTCGCTCCAGAGCACGTCCAGCCGGCCGTGCAGGAGGACGCCGTCCTGCTCGAACGAGAACGGCCGCTCCGGGCGGGCGCCGCCGAGCGCCGCCACGCGCCGGGCGAGCGACGACCCGCAGTAGGCGTCCACCAGCTCCGCGATCCGGGCGAGCTCCGGGCCCGTCACGGACGGGTACCACTCTCGCACCGTGCGCTCCAGCTCCTCGCGAGACGGCGACGCAGGCGCGTCGAGCGAAACGGCCTCGAGCAGGCGGTGCACCGCGTCTCCCAGCTCCGTCGCGGCGATGCCGGTCCCGTCACCGGCGCCGTGCCCCGCCGCCCGCGCGGCGGGGGACAGCCCGAGCACGCGCTCGGCGAAGTAGCGGTACGAGCAGCGCCCGTGCAGCGCGAGCGCGCTGTACGACAGGCGGCGCACGTCGTGTGCCGCCGGTGCCGGGATCTCCTCCAGCTCCGGCAGCTCCAGGCCGACCTCCAGCCGCGCCTCCGGCAGCTCGGCGAAGAGCCGGAGCTGGGCCTCCTCCGCGGGGGCAGCTCCGGTCTCGGCCGCCGCAACCGGTGCGTCGACTCCGTCTTCCCGCCCGTCGTGACGGTGGACGGCGAGGAGGAAGCGCGCCTCGCCTCGCTCGAGCTCGACCGGATCCGGCCCGGCCGCGACGACGCTCTCGTGGGCGTCCAGCCGGTCGAGCACCCACCCGATCGGCGTCCGGCGGTCCGCGCTTCGCTCCGGGTCGATCGCGCCCGAGACGACGAGCCGGTCGATCGCCCGCGTCATCGCGACGTAGTAGAGCCGGAGCCGCTCCGTGCGCTCCTGCTCGTCCGCAACGACCTTGACCTCGTCCCACCCGAAGACCGCCTCCCGCTTGCCTCGGGTGGGGTGCACCATGCGGAACCCGAAGCGCCCGTCGGAGAGCGCCACGATCTCGTCGGGGCTCCGCGGGCCACCCGTGTCGCGGCCCGCGTCCGCGACGATCACGACCTTGAACTCGAGCCCCTTGGCAGCGTGGATCGTGAGCAGGCGGACCGCGCCCGCGCCCTCCTCCTCCGAGACCGCCTCGAGCTCGCGCGCGCCGAGCGCCTCCTGCTCGCGGACGAAGCGGGCGAAGCCGGCGACGTCGGCCCCGCGGACCGCCTCGTACTCGCGGGCCAGTCGCGCGAGCTTGCGGAGGTTGGCGAACCGCCGCGAGCCGTCCCAGCGCGAGAGCACCGCCAGGTCGTAGTCGTGCTCCGCGACGATGCGCTCGCAGAGCGACTCCAGGCCGCACCGTGCCGAAGCGCCGACGAGCCGCTCGTACCGCTGCAGGAAGGCGCGGAGGAGTCGCTCGTCCCGCTCGGCGAGCCCCTCGGGCAGGGGCCGCTCGAGGGCGGTGAAGAGCGGACGGCGAATCGCGTTTCGCCTGACGAGGACGAGCGCGTCGTTCGACACGCCGACGAAGGGCGACGCGAGCACCGTCGTCAGGGCGACGTCGTCGTAGCGGTTGTGCAGGAGCCTCAGGAAGGCGAGGAGGTCCGCGACCTGCTGCTGGCCGAAGTAGCCACGCCCGGTCGCGCGGTACGTCGGAAGGCCCTCGCGCCGGAGCGCCTCCTCGTAGACCTCGGCGTCCGTCCCCGCGGCGAAGAGCACGACGATCTCGCCCGGGGCCGCTGCTCCCGCATCGACGAGCTCCCGAACGCGGCCGGCGATGGTGCGCGCTTCGCCCTGCCTCCAGTGCTCGCTCACGTCCGCGTAGCTGGACTTGTCGGTCACCAGGAGCTCGACCGGATGCCCGAAGACCGGGTCGGCGAACTCCGCCGACGCCGCGAGCGGCTGGTACTCGTCCCCGAAGGCGTCCCCGAAGAGGAAGTTCACCGCCGCGAGCACCTGCGGGCGCGAGCGGTAGTTCTTCGTCAGGGCGAGGAGGTTCGACGCCTGCGAACGGCGCTCGCGGAACACCTCCACGTCCGCGTGCCGGAATCCGTAGATCGACTGGAACTCGTCGCCGACCGTGAACACCTCCGTCAGCTCGGGATGCGCGACGAGGTCGATCAGCTCGCACTGGAGCCGGTTCGTATCCTGGAACTCGTCCACCATGACGAGGCGGAACCGGAGCTGGACCTCATCCCTGACGCCCTCGTCCTCCCGCAGGAGATCGCGGGCCCGGAGCTGGAGGTCCTCGAAGTCGACAGCCCCCTCGCGCCGCTTCGACGCCTCGTACTCGTCCGCGAAGCGCTCGAGCAGCTCCTGCAGGAGGTCGCGATCGTCCGCTGCGAGCTCCTCGAGCGCGGTCCGCTCCGCTGCCTTCCTCGCGGCCTCGTACGCGGCCGCGCGTGCCCCCCGGCACTGGAGGGCGGAGAGATCGACCACGCGCTCGGGAGGCGCGCCGTCGGTCACGGCTCGCAGGGCCTCCTCGGCGTTGGCGCGCTGGGCTGCGGTCGCGGACCCGTCGGCGGCGAGCGCCGATGCCTCTTCACGGAACGCCGTCAGCGCGCTCGCGAGGCCGGCGCGGTCGCCGAGCTCGAGCACGAGCTCGCGTCCCGCCGAGCGAAGCGTCTCGTACACGCCGGTCAGCATCCGGCGAAGCCCGTCCGCGCGGTACGTCGCGAGGAGGCGCAGCCGCTCCTCCTCGCCGCTCGCACAGAAGCCGCTGAGGGCCCGGTCGAACGCCTCGCCGCGAAGCACCGCCGACCCGGCGTCCTCGAGCTCGCGGAAGCGGGGGTCGAGCCCCACGGGGAAGGGGTGCGCCCGGAGCAAGCGGTTGCAGAAGCCGTGGATGGTCGAGATCCAGGCGCCGTCGAGCTCGCGCGCGAGGTCGGGCCGGCCGCGTGTGAGGAGGGCCGCCCGGATCCGCGACCGGAGCTCGCCGGCCGCCTTGCGCGTGTACGTGATGACGAGGATCGACTCGACGTCGATGCCGCGCTCGCACACCGCCCGCACGTAGCGCTCGACGAGCACCGAGGTCTTGCCGGTGCCGGCGCCGGCGGAGACGAAGACCGCGCCCTCGGCCTCCACGGCGGCGAGCTGCTCGTCGTTGAGGCGAGCCGCCACCTCGGTGACCGTCACGCTCTCGCCACCCGGCACATCGGCCAGAGGTCGCACCAGCTGGGGCAGCCGTCGCCCTTCGGGTCGTGCCGGACATCGCCTGCCTGGATCCTGCGGGCATTCGCCGCGGCGCGTGCCCGGGCCGTCTCGACCTGCGCCCAGAACGCCTCCTCGTCCAGGTAGTCCTCCTTCGCGAAGCCGGGCAGATCGTCCCGGGCGCTCTCGCGGAGCATCCCGCGCGTGGAGCGCCTGCCGGCGAGGGCGCGGTATACGCCCCCGAGCGGCTCGAGCCCGACGAGGTCGCGGAGCGCGAGCACGTACAGCGGGATCTGGAGGCGCAGCTCCCGGTCGATGTCCCGCGCCGAGTGGGCGCCCTTGCCCGACTTGTAGTCCTGCACGATCCCTCGGGCGCTGAACGGATCGACGTCGATCCGGTCGATCTTCCCCGACAGCCAGAGGTCGTCGCCGAGCGGGAGCCCCCGCTGCAGCTCGGGCGCGGCGCGGTCCGAGCCGAAAGCGACCTCCAGCTTTCTCGGCACGAACTCGACTCCGGACGCTGCCTCGTCGCGGACGAAGCCCTCGAGGTCCGCGAGGAGCGAGTGCCGGAGCTCTGCGGCCTGCAGCTCGGTGAGGTCGATCCGGACGCCCGACTCGAGCGCGTCGTCGAGACAGCGTCGCGCGAGAGCGAGCGCGGCCTCGAGGTTCTCCGGCGTGACGCGCTCGGCGTCGAGCTCTCGCGGCAGCGCCGCGTAGAAGCGGTTCAGAGCCGTGTGCGCGACCTGCCCACGGAGGATCGCATCGGGCTCTGCATCGATGCGCTTGGGATCGACGATGCGCTCCACCAGCCACGCGGAGCTGCAGTCGGCGAAGCGCTCGAGCTCGGTGGCCGAGAACGAGGTCCGCGAGGCGAAGGGCTCGAGAACGAAGCGGTTGCCGAGAGCCGTCTCGCGCGCCCACGCCCCGCGCGCACGCTCGAGCCGCCGGCTCCAGTCGTTCGCGGCGGCGAGCGACGACGCCCCTTCGGCGTCGTCCACGGAGAGGCGCGCGAGGGCGCGGAGCCGTTCACGTTCGCTGGGCGCCGCCTCGATCGGCCAGGTCAGCGCGGCGAGCGACCGCCTGCGGGTCGCGAAGCCGACGTCGTCCGGGTCGAACAGGGACCTGACGTCCTCCCAGAACGGGCTCGGGTCGCGCGGGACGCCCTCGTCGCTCGCGGCCTCGCGGACGAGCACGAGCCGGTCGCGCGCCCGCGTGCACGCCGTGTAGAACAGGTAGCGGTCACGGGCGACCTGGTCGGGGCGCTCGAGCCGGCTGCCGAGCTCGCGGCGGGTGTCGTCCGAGAGGAGCGGCGAGGGCCGCGCGCGCCTGGGCATGCTCCCCTCCTCGAGCCCGAGCAGGAAGACGACGTCGAAGAGCCGCGTCCGGGCGCGCTCGTAGTCGAGGACCGCCACGCGCCCCTTCTCGACGGCCGGGGGGCGGGCCCGCGCTCGCTCGAGCGCGACGACGACCTCCTCCTCCGACGGCGCCGACGATCCCGCAGCCACGAGGCCCTCGAGCTCGTCGAGCGTCCGCTCGGCCGCCCGGTACGCACGCGCGTCGAGGCGCGCGTCAGTGCGTGTCGGCGGCGACTCGAGCCCCCAGGCGTTCCGCACCATGCCGCGGAGCAGGGCGCGGGCAGCCGAGACCCGCGCCGTCTCCGCGCGCAGCTCCGCGAGCGCCGGGAGCGCGGCGCCGCGGAAACGCTCGCTCTCCTCCTCGACCCGGGCGGGATCGGAGACCGCACGGCCGCGCAGGCGCCCCTCCACGTAGTCCACGGAGCGCCGGTCGAGCCCCGAGAAGGGTGACCGCAGGTATGCGAAGAGATCGGCACGACCGCCGTCGAGCCACGCGTAGCGGAGGAGCGAGAGCGCGGCGCGGCCGAAGTCGGTGTCTCCGAAGCGCGGCCCGTGCTCCACGGCGTACGGGATCTCGAGCGGCTCGAGGGCCGTCGCGAGAGGCGTCCTCCAGCGCTCCGGCGACTCGCACACGACGGCGATCTGCTCGGCGGGGACGCCCGACCTGAGGAGGCCGGCGAGCTCGCTCGCGAGCAGCTCGAGCGTGCCGCGCGTCCCCGCGCCCTCCAGGAACCGGAGCGAGCCGTCGAGCGGAGGCGGCGCGCCGGGGTCGTCCTCGAAGAGGGCGCGCTCGACGTGCAGCAGGGGCGCCGGGCCGGAGCGGCCGGGCGGCCGGGACAGCGCCTCGATCCGGCCGGACGCGAGGCCGGCGAGATCGCCGACCGTCCGCTCCAGCGCCGCGAACGCGACCCTCCCCGCCTCGTAGGGGATCGACACGGTCACGTCGGTGCGCCCCGACAGCGTCTCGAGGAGCGCCCACTCCGCCGCGGTCAGGTCCTCGAAGCCGTACGCGAGGACGGGCTCGCCGTGCCAGGCGTCGAGGTCGCCCGCGAGGCGCTCGACCGCGCTGCGCCGGAGCCCCTCCCGGTCGCGGAGCCCCAGTCGGTCGAGCTCGCTCCGGTACGCGCGTGCGAGCGCCGCAAGGTCGCCGCCGAGACGGTCGGGGCCGAGGAGAGCAGACCCGAGCTCTGCGAGCGCCCCCAGCAGCGTCTCCGCGAACCCCGAGGTCGCCGCGGAGCCGGACAGGCTCGTGAGGTCGGCCGCGGCGATCGCTCGCCGGACCGCGAGCGTGCGCTGCGCGTCGGACGCCACCGGTCGCCGGTCGTCGCCTCCCCACGCGAGGTGCTCGAAGAGGTCGTCGAACGTCCCGATCCTGCCCGCGAGGAGCGCGGGACGGCGCCGGATCAGATCGCGCTCGACGCGCTCGACGTCACCTCGCGTGGGGACGACGAGCCACGGGTCGCGCTCGAGCGCGTCGAGGTAGCGCTCCAGGAGCAGCGCGACCTTCCCGGCGTGTGCCGGGCCGAGGACGAGCGAGAGACCCATCGCTCCATCGTAGTCCCGGGCTCAGGCGCGCTTTCGTACGCCCGGAGACGACTCTGCGCAAAGAGCGTCGAACTTCCGTCGGGTGGCGAGTTGGGTCAGCCGGCAGGGTGCTTCAGCGCCCTGTCGGGTGGCGAGTTGGGTCAGCCGGCAGGGTGCTTCAGCGCCCTGCCGCCCTTCGGCTCTCGCGATCGGTGCGTCGCTCGAGCTACACGGCGGCTGACTTCGGCCGCCGGCCTCGCCGTGCGACCTGCTGGCCGGGCATGCCGGACGCGCAGTTGTCGCAGAGATCTGCCTGCTTCGAGCCGCGCCGTGCGTCGGTGTAGTTGATGCGCATGATCGCGCCCTTCGACTCGTCCACCTCGGCACCACAGTTGTCGCACACGAGGATCGTCTTTCGCGCCATGATTTCTCCTTGCGTTGGTTTGGGCTCGGCCGGGAACACTAGAAAATCGCTGACTCAAATGCAACCACAAAGCGCACCACTCTTTTCGAGCTTCCATCGCGAGAAGTAGGATCCCGCGAATGCCGACGATCGCGGTCCTCGAGGGCGACCAGACCGGCCAGGAGCTCCTGGAGGAGTCGCTGCGCGTCCTCGCGGCCGACGTCATCGGAGTCCAGCTCGACTTCGCCCGCTTCGACCTCTCCCTGGAGAGCCGCCGCGCAAGCTCGAACGGCATCGTCCACGAGGCCGCCGCGGCAATCCGCGAGCACGGCTTCGGCCTGAAGGCGGCGACCGTGACCCCGGAGGGCGCCGGGGACGTCGGATCGCCGAACCGGATCCTGCGCGAGGAGATCGGCGGGAAGGTCATCGTCCGCACGGGCCGGCGCATCCCCGGGGTGATCCCGCTCGGCGGCGTGTACGCGCCCATCTCGGTCGTCAGGATGGCGGTGGGGGACGCCTACGGCGCCCGCGAGTGGCGCGAGGGCGAGGGAGACGACGAGGTGGCGTTCCGGACCGAGCGCATCGAGCGGCGCGTCTGCCACGCGGTCGCGGAGTTCGCGTTCCGGCAGGCCGAGCGGACGGGCGCGAAGGTCTTCGGCGGCCCCAAGTACACGGTGAGCCCCGTCTACGAGGGCATGCTCAAGGAGGAGATGGACGCGTCGGCGGCGCGTCATCCGGACGTGCCCTACGAGCCGCAGCTCATCGACGCGACGTTCGCGCTCCTCGTCTCGTCGAGCGGCGCGCCGATGGTCATTCCCGCGCTCAACCGCGACGGCGACATCCTCTCCGACCTGGTGCTTCCGCTCTTCGGCTCGATCGCCGGGTCCGAGTCGCTGCTCGTCGCCTTCGGCGACGACCACGTCCCGAGCGCGCTCATGGCCGAGGCCGCCCACGGCACCGCCCCCTCGCTCGAGGGCAAGGACGTGGCGAACCCCATGGCGATGATCCTCGCCGGCGCCGCACTCCTGTCGCACGCGGAGGACGAGCGCTGCCAGGCGGCCGGACGGGCGATCCGCGAGGCGAGCCTGGAGGCGGTGGCCGAGGGGTCCCGGACCGCGGATCTCGGCGGTGATCTCGGGACGCAGGCGTACACGGACGAGGTCATCCGGCGGACGCGGACGAAGCTGGAGGTCTGGGCGTCGCTGTGACGGTTCCGGGCGCGGGGGCACTCCTCTCGCCGTAGAGTGTCCTCCCGGCATGCGAGTCTCGGTCCCGAAGGAGACGGCCCCCGGCGAGCGCCGGGTCGCGCTCGTCCCCGAGACGGTTTCCAAGCTGGCAGCAGGCGGGTTCGAGATCAGGGTCGAGCGCGGCGCGGGCGTCGCTGCCGGGTTCCGCGACGACGACTTCGCGCAGGCGGGTGCCACACTCGTCGAGCGCTCGGCGACGACCGACACGGAGTGCATGGTGGTGGTCGCACGGCCGCCGTCCGACGTCGTCACGGCGATGAGGCAGGGCACGGTGCTCATCGGCTTCCTGCAGCCCCTGACGGACGCGCACGGGATCGCGGCGCTCCGCGAGCGCGGGGTCGTCGCCTTCGCCATGGAGTCGATCCCTCGGATCACACGCGCGCAGTCGATGGACGCGCTCTCCTCCCAGGCGACGGTCTCCGGCTACAAGGCCGTGCTGCTCGCCGCCGACCGCGTCCCCCGCCTCTTCCCCATGCTGATGACGGCCGCGGGGACGATCGCGCCCGTGCGCGCGCTCGTCATCGGCGCAGGTGTCGCCGGCCTGCAGGCGATCGCGACCGCGCGGCGGCTGGGGGCGGTGGTGTCGTCGTTCGACGTACGACCCGCGGTGAAGGAGCAGGTGGAGAGCCTCGGCGCGTCCTTTCTCGACCTCGGCGTCGTCGGCGAGGAGACGGAGGGCGGCTACGCGAAGGAGCTCACGCCGGAGCAGCAGGCCGAGCAGCAGGCCGCGCTCGAGGCGCGCATCCCCGACTTCGACGTCGTGATCACGACGGCAGCCATCCCCGGACGCCCCGCCCCCAGGCTCATCCCGACGAGCGCGGTCGAGCACATGCGCCCGGGCTCGGTGATCGTCGATCTCGCGGCCGAGACCGGCGGCAACTGCGAGGCCACGAGGCCGGGAGAGGTGGTCGAGCACGCCGGCGTCACGATCGACGGGACGACGAACCTCCCCTCGCTGATGGCGTACCACGCGAGCCAGCTCTACTCCCGCAACGTCGCGTCGCTCCTCCAGCACCTCGCGCCTGCCGGCGAGCTCGCTCTCGACTGGGAGGACGAGATCACGAGCGGCGCCTGCGTTGCCCGGCCGGAAGGAGCCACCGCGTGACCGATCTGACGTTCGTCGTCGAGCTGACGATCCTCGTCCTGGCGGCGTTCCTCGGCTTCGAGGTGATCTCGAAGGTGCCGACGATGCTGCACACCCCGCTCATGTCCGGGACGAACTTCATCCACGGCATCGTCGTGGTGGGCGCGATCATCGTCCTCGGGGGAGCCGACGACACCTACCTGAAGGTGGTCGGCTTCGTGGCGATGGTGCTCGCCACCGCGAACGTCGTCGGCGGTTGGTTCGTCACGGACCGCATGCTCGAGATGTTCAAGCGCCGGCCGGAGCCGACGAAGGAGCCCGAGAAGTGATCTCCGACCCGGACGTCACCGGCCTCCTCTATCTGGCCGCGATCGTCTGCTTCGTCCTCGCGCTTCGCTTCCTCTCGTCGCCCAGGCACGCGAGGCGCGGGAACTGGCTCGGCGGCGTGGGGATGGTCATCGCGATCGCGACCGCGCTGCTGCAGGAGGGCATCGAGAACTGGGCCCTGATCGTGATCGGCGCCGCCATCGGCGCGGCGGTCGGAGTCGTCGGGGCGCGGACCGTGAAGATGACCGCCATGCCGCAGATGGTGGCCCTGTTCAACGGGGTCGGCGGAGGTGCGGCGGCGCTCATCGCGCTCGCCGAGTTCGACAAGCTCGGGGGCGTCACGACCTGGGACGAGGGCCTCTCGATCGCCCTCTCCGCGCTGATCGGGTCCATCTCCTTCGCGGGCTCCATGGTGGCCTTCGCGAAGCTGCAGGAGCTCGTGAGCGGCAGGCCCATGGTGTTCCCGGGCCAGAACTACGTGAACATCGCCGTCGTCGGCGTCGCCGCGGCCCTCGGAGTGGGGATCGTCGCCGGCCTCGAGGAGCAGTGGGCGATCGTCGCGATCATCGTGCTGTCGCTCCTGTTCGGCGTCATGTTCGTGCTCCCCATCGGCGGGGCGGACATGCCCGTCGTGATCTCGCTCCTGAACGCGTTCACCGGCCTCGCGGTGTCCGCCACCGGCTTCGTGCTCAACTCGACCGTCCTCATCGTGTCCGGGATGCTGGTCGGCGCGTCGGGCACCCTGCTCACGCTGCTCATGGCGAAGGCGATGAACCGCTCGGTCACGAACGTCGTCTTCGGCGCCTTCGGGCA
The DNA here is from genome assembly GCA_964569165.1 of uncultured Gaiellales bacterium. Classification (GTDB taxonomy): domain Bacteria; phylum Actinomycetota; class Thermoleophilia; order Gaiellales; family Gaiellaceae; genus GMQP-bins7. The sequence continues at coordinate 15,869 of CAZMUG010000014.1, read as the reverse complement.
GGTGCAGGCGGGCGTCGGGCAGGCGCGCGCCGACGACGGCCGGACGGTGCGCGCGACGACCGCCGACGACGTCGCCGTCCAGCTCTCCTTCGCGCGCAAGGTCATCGTCGTGCCCGGGTACGGGATGGCCGTCGCCCAGGCCCAGCACGACGTGCGCCAGCTCGCCGACCTGCTCGAGGAGAAGGGCGTGGACGTCAAGTACGCGATCCACCCGGTTGCGGGACGCATGCCCGGGCACATGAACGTCCTCCTCGCCGAGGCGAACGTCCCCTACACCCAGCTGTTCGAGATGGACGAGATCAACTCCGAGTTCCCGCAGACGGACGTCGCGCTCGTCATCGGCGCCAACGACGTCACGAACCCCGCCGCGCGCACCGACACGTCCAGCCCGATCTACGGGATGCCCATCCTGGACGTGGACAAGGCGGCCAGCATCGTGGTCATGAAGCGGTCGATGAACCCCGGCTTCGCCGGGATCGACAACGAGCTCTACCTCGACCCCAAGACGACGATGCTGTTCGGCGACGCGAAGGACTCCGTCCTGAAGCTGATCGCAGCCGTCAAGTCGATGTAGTCAGGGCGTCCGGCGCCGCAGCGTCCCTGCCCCGAGGACGAGCGCGAGCACGGTGACGCCGGCCACCACGGCGACGTCGAGCCAGAAGCGCGCGTCGATGTCGTCGTCGGCGACGCGCGCGAGCGCGTCGTACGCGTACGTGAGCGGGAGGAGCGCCGAGACGACCTGGAGCCACTCGGCCATCTCGTCGCGGGGGACGAGGAGGCCGCACAGGAGTATCTGCGGAAGGATGAACGCGGGCATGAACTGGACGGCCTGGAACTCCGTGCGCGCGAACGCGCTGGCGAAGAGCCCCAGCGACATCCCGAGGACGGCGTTGCCGATCGCGAGCGCCACCACCCCGAGGCGGTGATCGGAGTCGAGGCCGAGCAGGCCGAACGAGACGGCGGAGACGAGCGTCGCCTGTGCAGCGGCGACGACGGCGAAGGCGAGCCCGTACCCCACGAGCAGGTCACCGCGCGCGATCGGCGTCGTGAGCAGCCGCTCGAGCGTGCCGGAGACGCGCTCCCGCAGCATCGTGATCGAGGTGACGATGAACATCGCAGAGAACGGGAAGAGCCCCAGCAGGGGCACCCCGAGCGAGTCGAACACGAGCGGGCGATCGCGGAAGAGCTCGTGCACGAGGATCTGCAGCACGCACGGAACGGCGAGCAGGAGCGCAATCGTGCGTGGGTCGTGGCGCAGCTGGCGCAGGACGCGAGCCGCGGTCGCGCGCGTGCGCCCGACGCTCACGCGGGCGCTCCGGGGTCGTCGACGAGCGCGAGGAACGCAGCGCCGAGGTCGGCGGTCCCCGTCCTCTCTCGAAGGGCCTCGGGCGTGCCTGCCGCGAGCACGCGCCCCTCGCGCAGGAGCAGGAGCCGGTCGCAGCGGTCGGCCTCGTCCATCACGTGGCTCGAGACGACGACCGTGGCCCCCGCCTCCGCGAGCCCGCGGAAGGTCGCCCACAGGTCCCTGCGAAGCACCGGGTCGAGGCCGACCGTCGGCTCGTCGAGGATCAGGACGTCGGGCTCGTTGAGGAGCGCCGCGGCGAGCGAGAGCCGGGCGACCTCACCCCCCGAGAGCGTCCCCGCGAGCTGCGTCTCTCGCCCCTCCAGGCCGACGGCCCGGAGCGTCGCGGCGACGCGCTCCGGGCCCACGCGGAGGACCGCCGCGAAGTAGTCGAGGTTCTCGGCCACCGTGAGGTCCGGATACACGGACGGCGCCTGTGTCTGGTAGCCGACGCGGCTCCGGAGGGCCGGCGACCCGGCTGCGAGCCCCAGCACGTCCACGGAGCCCGACGCGACGATCTGCGCCCCGACGATCGAGCGCATGAGCGTCGTCTTCCCGCTGCCGCTCGGGCCGAGGAGCCCCGTGACGACGCCGGCGCCCACCTCGACGTCGATCCCGTGAAGCACCTCGCGGCCGCCGCGCACGACGGTGAGGCCCCGGACCACGATGGTCGAGCTCACGTGCCCCAGTCAAACAGAGCGGTAGGCTCGACGCCGTGATTCCCGTCTTCCGTGCCGAGGACGTCGAGCGCGCCGTCAGCCCGCACGAGGCGTACGACGCCGTCCGCGAGGCGTTCGTCGCCTACGCGAAGGGCGAGTGGTCGATGCCGCCCAAGGTCTACGTCGCGAACTACCCGGCGGGCGACTTCCGGGCGATGCCGGCCCTCGGAGGCGGCCATGCGCTCCTCAAGTGGGTCACGTCGTTCCCCGGGAACCCCGCGCGCGGGCTCCCGACGGTCACGGGGCTCGTGCTGCTGTCGGACGCCGAGGACGGCCGCCTGCTCGCCGCGCTGGACGCGGCAGCGGTGACCGCGCTCCGCACGGCCGCGGCCGCGGTCGTCGCGGCGGATGCGCTCTGCCGCGCGGAGGCGTCGTCGTACGCAGTGATCGGGTGCGGGCCGAACGGCGCCGAGACCGTGCGCATGCTCATCGCGCACGGCCTGGCGCCCGTGGTCTGGGATCTCGACGAAGCGCGGCGCGCGTTCGTCGCCGAACGGCTCGGCGCACGCGTGGCGGCGAGCGCCGAGGAGGCGCTTCGCTGCGAGGTCGTGGTGACCGTCACACCCGGCGCGGTCGCTCTCTACCCCGAGGGCTCGCTCGAGCCCGGCCAGCACGTCTCGCTCATGGGCGCGGACGGGCCGGGGAAGAACGAGGTCGCGCCTGCGGAGCTTCGCCGCGCACATCTCTTCTGCGACGACTGGGAGCAGGCGAGCCACGGCGGCGAGCTCGCGACCGCGGTGTCCGGCGGGATCGTCACGCGCGACCAGGTGACGGAGCTCGGCGCCGTCCTCACCGGTGCGGCCGAGGGCCGCCGGAGCGCCGAGGACGTCACGCTGTTCGACTCGACCGGGCTCGCGATCCAGGACCTCGCGCTCGCGAAGGCGGCGTACTCGAAGGCCGGCGAGCTCGACCTGCAGCAGATCGAGCTCTGAGGAGAGCCGGGACGCCTCAGTGCACGTGCAGGCGCGCGGGCTCGAAGAGATCGAGCAGCGGGTCGCGGTCGCCCTGGATCGCGCGCGCGGCGAGCCGCCCGCACGCGAAGCCGAGCACGTTGCCGTGGCCCGAGTAGCCGCCGGCGACCCACAGATCGTCGTGACCCGGTACCGCTCCGACCACGGGGAGGAAGTCGAACACCATCCCGAAGATCCCGGCCCAGCGGTAGTCGACCCGGAGTGCCCGGCCCACGTGCGTCTCGACGAAGCGCTCGAGCGCGTCCTGGACGATCGGCGTGATCTCGTCCTCGGCGGTGAACTCGCTGTCGAGCGAGATGTCGCGGAAGCCGCCGGCGACGAGCCGGCCGTCGACCGCCTGATGCCAGTAGTCGAAGCCGTGGCGGCCGTAGTGCGGGATGGGAAAGAGCGCCTCCTCGATCGGCTCGGTCGCGAGAACCTGGCCGCGCGTGGGCACGATCAGGCCCTCGAGCTCGCCGAGCAGCCCGCTCGGGTACCCGTCGGTCGCGACGACGACGACGTCGGCTCCGGCCTGCTCGACCGCCTCCACGCGCGTGTGCTCGTGGATCTCGACGCCGGCCTCCGCCGCACGGCGAGCGAGGCGCCGGACGAGCCGCGCGGGCTGCAGCACGCCGTCGGGGGGATGGAAGATGGCCGCCGGGTAGCGGCCGTTCAGCGCGGGCGGCGGCTCGTCCAGCCACTCGGCGTCGAGCCCGGCGTCGCGCAGGGCCTCGTACTCCTCGAGCAGCTCGTCCCGCTCCTCCTCGTCCGCCGCGAGCCGCAGGCTCCCCGTCTGCCGGAAGGCGTCGCCCGCGAGCCCGGCCAGCACGGAGATCTCGTTCTCGGTCCAGCGCCAGAGCGCCGCGGTGCGCTCGTCCCCGAGCTCGCCCCGCAGGACGGGGAACGGCGCTGCTCCTCCCCGGAGCGCGAACCCCCCGTTTCGCCCGCTGGCGCCGCCTGCGATCTCCCGCGCCTCGAACAGCCGTACCCGGAGACCCGCTTCCGCCAGCGCGAGCGCGCACGAGCACCCGGTGATGCCGCCGCCGACGACGGCGACGTCGGCAGGGCCCTCGAGCCGAACCTCGGGCAGCGGGTCGTGTGGCTCGGCCAGCCAGTAGGAGACCGCGGGCATTCGGGCCGATCCTAGACCGACGCGCGGTAGACGCCATCCTCCAACGTCACGGCGGCGGCGAGCTCGAGCTCCATGAGCGCCGCGGACGCCTCGCCCGGTGCGAGACCGGCGGCACGGACGAGCTCGTCCCCCGTGCGCGGGCCGTCCCGCAGGCGCTCGAGCACGGCTGCCGCTGGGCCGCTCAGAGCCGTGGGGCCGGGCTCGGCCACTGCCAGACCGTAGAGCTCGAGCACGTCGGCGGAGCCCGTGACGGGCGTCGCGCCGATCCGCAGGAGCGCGTTCGTGCCTGCGGACAGCGCGGACGTGATCTCCCCCGGCACCGCGAGCACCTCGCGGCCCTCCTCGAGGGCGAAGTCGGCAGTGATGAGCGCGCCGCTTCGCTCGCGCGCCTCGACGACGACCGTCGCTGCGCAGAGCCCCGCGATGATCCGGTTGCGGGCGGGGAAGCGCCACGGTGCCGGCTCCACCCCTGGCTCGTACTCCGACACGACGAGCCCGCGTGCGCAGATCCGCCGGGCGAGCTCGGCGTGTGCCGCCGGGTAGTCGCGGTCGATGCCGCACCCGAGAACGGCGACGGTGACGCCGTCGGCCTCCAGCGCGCCGCGGTGGGCCTCGCCGTCCACCCCGCGGGCCATGCCGCTCACGACGACGAGCCCGGCGGCTGCCAGCTCGCGCCCGAGCGAGCGTGCCACCGACCGGCCGTACGAGGAGCACGACCGCGCACCGACGACCGCGACGGCCGGACTCTCGAGGACGACGACATCCATCCCACCCCGGAGGAAGAGCGCGGGCGGAGGATCGTGGATCGCCGCCAGGAGGCTCGGATAGCCCGCATCCCGCCTCCGGATCCGGCGAATCCCGGTCATGCCGCAACGGGCTCGCCCGGCAGGCGGTAGGAGAGCGCCTCGGCCACGTGGGACGGCTCCACGACCTCCGCTCCCGCGAGCGCAGCGATGGTGCGGGCGACCCGCGCGACACGGACGCGACCACGCCCGGAGAGGGGCAGCCGGTCCACGGCGTTCGACAGGAGCTCCGAGGCCGCGTCGGTCCTACTCGGAGCAGCCGAACGGAGCCGGGCTCTCGCCTCGACGACCCGGCTGCGAACTCCGGACGAGGGCTCGCCCGCGGGCGCAGCGAGCTCGACGGCTCGCGGGCGTGGCATCGCCACCGCGAGGTCGAAGCGATCGAGCAGGGCGCGAGAGAGCTTCTCCCGGTAGGCGGCGAGCCGCTGGGCGCTGCACCCGCATTCGAGGGCGGGGTCGCCGCGGGCGCCGCACGGGCACATGTTCATCGTCCCGACGAGCTGGAAGCGGGCGGGGAAGAGCGCATGGCCTCCGACCCGCGAGACGGCGACGACCCCGTCCTCGAGCGGCTGGCGGAGGGCCTCGAGGACCGAGCGCGAGAACTCCGGAAGCTCGTCGAGGAGCAGCACGCCCCGGTGCGAGAGGGAGACCTCTCCCGGGCGTGGCGTCGCCCCGCCGCCGATGACCGCCGCCGCGGACGCTCCGTGGTGTGGGGCGCGAAAGGGCGGAACGGTCACGAGCGGCCGCTCGGCCGGGAGTAGCCCGGCGACGGAGTGGATGCGCGTGACCTCGAGCGCCTCCTCGCGGGTCAGGGGCGGGAGCACGCCCGGCAGGCGTCGGGCAAGCATCGTCTTGCCCGTCCCCGGCGGGCCCATGAGGAGGAGATTGTGCTGCCCGGCAGCTGCCAGCTCGAGCGCGCGGCGGGCTCGCTCCTGCCCGCGCAGGTCCGCGAGATCGGGCCCGTCGGAGGCGGCCAGCGCCGCCTCGGCCAGCGGCTCGAACGACGGCGTACCGATCTCCCCCCGGAGGTACGAGACGGCCTCGCTCAGCGTGCGCACGGGAACGGGCTCGACCCCGGCGAGCGCTGCCTCGGGGGCGGACTCGGCGGCGCACACCACCCGCTCGAAGCCGGCGCGACGAGCTCCCTCGGCGACGGCGAGCGTGCCCGAGACCGGCCGGATCCGTCCGTCGAGCGCGAGCTCCCCGACCGCTTCGTGCTCCGCGAGGCGCTCCGGAGGGAGCTGCCGAGTCGCCGCGAGCACCGCCAGGGAGATGGGCAGGTCGAAGCTCGAGCCCTCCTTCCTCAAAGCGGCGGGTGCGAGGTTGACCGTGATCCTGCGGTTGGCGGGCCACTCGAGCGACGCCGAGACGACGCCGCTCCGGACCCGGTGCTTCGCCTCCTGGCACGCGCGATCGGCGAGGCCGACGATCGCGAAGCCCGGGATGCCCGGCTGCAGATGCGCCTCGACCTCGACGCGCCGCGGCTCGAGGCCGACGAGCGCGTGAGTGACTGCCCGAGCGAGCACCCACGCCACGGTAGGCACTGGCGCGCGCCCGAAGGTCACGCACCAGTGCCGAGTTGGCTACGAGAGAGCTACGGCGTGTAGCAGAGCGCGGAGACGGTGAACGTGCTCGACTGACCGCTGTCGTTGCCGCCCGACCCGAGAAAGCCGATGACCTGGTTCTGAGGGTTGAGCACCGGCGTGAGCCTGCCCGTGAAGAGCTCGAGCCCCGGGTCGCTGTCACTCCACGCCGTTCCCCCGGAGATCGCGCGTTCGTTGGAGGCGCAGAGGGCCTGGACCTCACCCGTGTTGTAGACGCCGTTCTCGGCCGCGCCCCCCGCGATGGTGACGGACTGCGACCTCACCGTGATCGCGCCGATGACGCCGGCCGGGCCTGCGGCGCCCGCCGGTCCTGCGGGGCCTGCGGGGCCGGCGGGGCCCTGCGGCCCTGTAGGCCCTGCGGGAAGCTGGCCCGGCGCGAAGTCCACCCGGAGCAGGGAGCGGTTCGCGACCTTGGACGAATTGACCGCGTTGTTCCTGATCTTCGGGTTCGTCACCGCGTTGTTCCTGATCTTCGGCGCCGTCACCGCGTTGTCCCTGAGCTGGGCGGTTCCGACGCTGTTTCGCGCGAGCTGCGTCGCAGCGGCGAAGCTCGTCCCCCCGAGGGAGACGAGAAGGGCCAGGCAGGCCACGACGAGCGCGGGCGAGGGTCGGCGTACGAGCTTGCGCATGTGATTCCCCTTTCGGTGGCTCGCAGGCCAAGGTACCCCGGCCACCGGTCGACTCCTCGCTGCCTGAACGGACTCCTTACGGTTCGCTTACCGCAACCAGAACCGACTCGAAGTACTCGCCGGATCGCCTTCCGGTGCGCCGGTTCACGTGCCGCTCGAGCCGGTCGACGAGCCGGAGGCCCGCGCGGGAGAGGATCTCTGGATAGAGATCCCGGCGGTCGTTCACGACCACGACGACGGGCGCACCGGGGCGGAGCGCGGCCCGGCAGCGCCCGAGGACGCGGGAGATCCCCGCCACGTAGGCCTCGAGGGCCGCGCGGCCCGTCCCCCGCTCGGCAGCTCCGAGCTCCCGCTCCCGGCGATCGTCGAGGCCGAGCAGCTCGTAGGCGTAGCGGTGCTGCTCGTGGTAGTCGATGAGGCCCGGGTAGGGCGGCGAGGTGACGACGCCGTCGAACGCGCCCTCGAGCGCGACCTCGAGCGCGTCGCCGTGCAGGACCTCGGCGCTCCTCGCGCGGGACCGGACGCGCTGGAACTCCCCGAGCCGGGCGAGCGTGTCGGTCAGGTAGCGGGAGAGGAACTTGTTCGCCTCCTCGACCGGGCGGCACGTGCGGCGGTGCTTGTGGCACCAGTAGGGCTCGCGCTGGGGTGCCTTCGGGAACTCGAGGTCGAAGTGCGTCGTCAGCCGCGCCGAGCGCGCCGAGCGCGCGAGCACCACCCGCAGGACGTCCGCGTGCTCGTACTCCCCGAGCAGCGAGCGGAAGTGCAGGAGCTCGGCGGCAGCTCGGGGCGCGAACCACTCGCGCAGGTAGCCCGTTGGCGGCTCGCCCGAGCTGCCGAGCCGCGCTGCCGCGTCGCGCAGCTCCCGCCCGAGCACGAACGGGTCGTACCGCCTCGTCTTCACGCGCATCAGCAGGCAGTTGAAGGCGGCGATGTCCACGCCCACGGCGTCGTACCCCGACTCGAGCGCCTGGACGAGCGTCGTGCCGGACCCCGCGAACGGGTCGAGCACGCGGCCGCCGCGCCGGACGTAGCGCCCGAGGAGCGCCTCGACGAGCTGCGGGACGTACTTGCCGAGGTACGGATGCAGGCGATGGACGTGCTTCGTGCGCTCCCGCTCGGGGAGCTCGGCCTCCGACCAGGAGAGCTGGAGATCGCCGAGGTGCTCGTACAGGGCGGCCTGGGTCTGCGCCACCACGCACGATTCGACGCGCGCGCGCGCGGCCCTACTCGAGCGGGACGCGCTCGACCCGGCCCGCACTGACGCCGGCAGCCTCCAGCGACACGTCGAGACCGGCGAGCTCGGGACGCCTCGCGAGCCAGCCGACCGCAGCCGTCCGCACGCGCCTCGCCTTCTCCTCGTCCACCATCTCGAGCGGGTTCCCGAACCCCCTCCCCCGCTTCTCCTTCACCTCCACGAAGAGCAGGCGGCCGCCGCGCCGGAGCACGAGGTCGAGCTCGTAGCGGCCGACGCGCGCGTTCGCGTCGAGCAGGCGGTAGCCGCGAAGCCGGTAGTGACGGAGGGCCCGGCGCTCGCCCGTGTTCACGCCGCCTCGTAGCAGGCGGCCTGGAACGATCGGCGGTGGAGGTCGGTCGGGCCCAGCGCCCGCACCGCCTCCGTGTGCTCGGGCGTGATGTACCCGACGTGGGAGACGAAGCCGTAGCGGGGATAGAGGGAGTCGAGCCGGCGCATCACGCGGTCGCGCACGACCTTGGCGACGATGGACGCGGCCGCGATCGCCGCGCTTCGCGTGTCGCCGTCCACGAGGGCCTGATGTGGCGGCGCCGCCGCGCCGAGCCGGAAGCCGTCCACGAGACATACCTCCGCCGGGGGGTGCAGGTCGGCGAGGACGGCCCGGAGTCCCGCGAGGTTCGAGCGGTGCAGGCCGGCACGGTCGATCTCCCCCGGCGGAACGACCCGGACGCTGATCGCGGCCGCGGAGGTCGCGACCGCCGCGAAGAGCCGCTCGCGCTCATCGGGCGCCACCTGCTTCGAGTCGTTGAGCGAGGCGAGCGGGCGCACGCGGGAGCCCCGGAGCTCCTCGTAGTCGAGCAGCACCCCGGCGACGACGAGTGGGCCCGCGAGCGACCCCCTGCCCGCCTCGTCCGCTCCGGCGACGAGCCGGGCGCCGAGGCGACGGTCGAAGCCGAGGAGGCGCTGGCCGGTGGAGCGAGCCACCGGGCGAGGATACTGGCTAGCCCTGCCGGAGCTCGCGGACGCGCGCCTTCTTGCCCACTCTCTTGCGCAAGTAGTAGAGCTTCGCGCGCCGGACGTCGCCGATCGCGGCGACCTCGAGCTTCTCGATCTTCGGAGAGTGCAGCGGGAACGTGCGCTCGACGCCGACACCGAAGGACTGCTTCCGAACCGTGAACGTCTCGCGGAAGCCCGCGCCCTGCCGCTTGATGCAGATGCCCTCGAACACCTGGATCCGCTGGCGGTTCCCCTCGATGACCTTGAAGTGGACGCGCACGGTGTCGCCCGCCTTGAACTGCGGCAGGTCCGTGCGCAGATGGCGCTGCTCGAGGCTGTCGATCGTCGTGTTCATCGGAGAGGGAGCCCCGGAAGGCCGGCGCGGAATGTTAGCGGAACGAGATCCTCAGAGGCGGCCAGTAGGTCATGAAGACCTTGCCGATGAGGTTCGCCCGCGGGACCGAGCCCCAGACCCTCGAGTCGCACGACTGGGAGCGGTTGTCGCCCATCACGAAGTAGTGCCCCGCGGGGACCTTGAACGACTCGGCAGGGCCGATATCGCGGCGGTCCTGCTCGATGTACGGCTCGTCGAGGCGCTTCCCGTCGATGTAGACATAGGCCGCACCGCGCCGCATCCGGATCTGCACCGTCTCGCCCGGAAGCCCGATGATCCGCTTCACGAACGTCCCGCCCGCCCCGCACTTGGCCTTCGCCGAGGGCGGCGTCTCGAACACGATCACGTCACCGCGCGCCGGGTCCCTGAAGTGGTACACGAACCGGTTCGCCAGCACCCGGTCCGAGAACCGCGCCTCGCAGCCCGGGGCGGGGCGGGCGCAGTGAAGCGTCGGCTCCATCGAGGACGAGGGGATCCGGTACGGGTTGACGACGAAGGCCTTGATGGCGAGCACGATCGCGATCGCGCCGACGATCGTGACGATCCAGTCCACGACGATGCGGACGCGCCGGGGCAGGCCCCCGGTAACCCGGTCGAGCGGGTGGTGGAACTCGTGGGGAGACGTCGGCTCCGGGCTCACCGGCCAGGAGAACGGCGGCGCCGGGGGCGGCGGCGTGCGCGGAGGCTGCTCCTCGGTCAGCACCCATGCACCGTCCGTCTCGCCGGCCCGCGCCGCTGTGTCCGGGCTCGCGCCCTCGGCGCTCAGCTCCCGCTCGTCGACCCCGCTCACGAGACGGCGCTCCGGACGTGCTCCTTCCGCCAGGCGGCGACCCGGGCGTGGTCTCCGGAGAGGAGCACGTCGGGCACGCCCCAGCCGCGGAACTCGGCGGGGCGGGTGTAGTGCGGGTACTCGATGCCTCCGTCGAGCGCCTCGGAGAAGCTCTCGATCTCCCCCGATCCCTCGGTGAGCGCGCCCGGGAGACGCCTCGCGACGGCGTCCACCAGCGCCAGTGCCGGGATCTCGCCGCCGGAGAGGACGTAGGGGCCCATGGAGACGACATCGGTGCACAGGTGGTCGAGGATCCGCTGGTCGAACCCCTCGAAGCGAGCCGAGAGAACGGTGAGCGCGGGCTCGCGTGCGAGCTCCTCGACGAGCTCCTGGTCGAGCTGCCGCCCCGCTGGCGAGAGGGCGACCACGCGGTGGGCCGGGACCTCGCCGTAGACACCCTCGAGCGCTGCGGCGGCGACGTCGACGCGCAGCACCATCCCGGGGCCGCCGCCGTACGGCTCGTCGTCCACCTGGCCCGCGGTCAGCGGCGTCGTGTCGCGGTAGTTGAAGACGCGGAGCTCGAGCTCGCTCCCGAGCACCGCGGCCACCGGACGCCGTGCGCGAATCCACTCGAACGCGTCGGGGACCAGTGTGAAGACGTCGAGGCGCACGAGGACGGAACCGTAGCCGTCAGCCGGTGAATCCCGGGTTCAGAAGGACCCTGCGACCCGGGAGGTCCACCTCGCGCACGCAGGCCTCGACGAGCGGGAGCAGGAGGCCGGTGTCGAGCTCGAGCACGTCGTTCGCCGGTCCGGGCAGGACGTCGCGGACGACGCCGACGGCGACACCGTTCTCGTCGAGGACGTCGAGCCCGACGAGGTCGCTGACGTAGTAGGAGCCCTCCTCCAGCTCCGGGAGCGCGGCGCGGCGGACGTGCAGCTCGGCTCCCCGCGGGACCGGCCGGTCGAGCTTCACGGCACGGCGTCCGCCTCCGACGCGGCGCGAGACGACGACGGTGGCTGGAGCACCCTCGACGAGGAGCTCCGCTCCCACCGAGAAGCGGCCCTCGTCCGCACTCCCCCCTTCGACGACGAAGGCGCCGTCCACTCCGTGCGGGCGCCCGACGCGCCCGACGAGAACGAGGTCGCGCTCGGGCTCAGTCGGCAATCTCGAGCAGGTAGCGCTCGGTCGCGCGCGCGCCGCCGGCGCGCACGATGGAGCGGAGGGCGCGCGCAATCCGGCCCTGCCGTCCGATCACCTTGCCCACGTCGTCGGGGGCGACGTGAAGATGGAACACGATCGCGTCCTCGCGCTCCTCGGTCTCGACCCGCACGGCATCCGGCTCGTCCACGAGCCGGCGCGCGATCCACTCGAGCAGCTCGGCCATCTACGCGGGCGGAGAGACCTGGAGCCTGCCGGGTCGCAGCACGCGTACCTCAGGCACCGATGCCCGCGGCCTTGATCAGCCGCGCCACGGGCTCGGTCGGCTGCGCTCCCTTCGCCATCCAGTCGGCGATCTTCGCCTCGTCCAGGTCGATGGTGGACGGCTCGGTCTGCGGGTTGTAGCGCCCGACGATCTCGATGAAGCGGCCGTCGCGCGGCGAGCGCGCGTCCGCGACGACGACGCGGTAGATCGGGTTCTTCTTCGAACCGACGCGCGTCAAGCGAATCTTTACTGCCATTCGTCCTCCGTTTTTCTCGGGGTCAGGTCCTGCATGTTGCACGAAGTTCGCGGCAGCTCGGGGTCAGGTCAGCTCGGGGTCAGGTCTTGCATTCCGACACTGCGCAGTGTCGTGCATGAAAGCAAGAACAGACCCCACGGAAGTCACCATCTAACCGCCGCCGCTGCGGCGGCATCCCCGGCATGGCGGGCATCTTCCCCTTGCCCAGCTGCTTCATCATCTTCGCCATCTGCTTCCGCGCTGCGATGAGCTTGTTCACCTCGTCGAGCGACGTCCCGCTGCCGGCCGCGATCCGCCTCCGGCGCTGCGTGGAGATGATGTGCGGCAGCCGGCGCTCCTGCGGCGTCATCGAGAGCACGATCGCCTCGGCGCGCGAGAGCTGCCTCTCGTCGAGGTCGACGCCCTGGAGTTGCTTGCCGAGGCCCGGGACGAGCTTGAGGACGCCCTGCAGGGGGCCCATCCGGCGCAGCATCCGGTAGCTCGCGAGGAAGTCGTCGAACGTGAACTCCCCGGCGCGGATGCGCTTCTCCAGCTCCGCCTGCTCGTCCTCCTCGACGGCCGCCTCGGCCTTCTCGATGAGCGTGAGGACGTCCCCCATGCCCAGGATCCGCGAGGCCATGCGGTCGGGGTGGAAGTACTCGAGCTGGTCGAGCTTCTCGCCGACGGACGCGAGCTTCACGGGGCGGCCCGTGACGGCCTTCACGGACAGCGCCGCGCCGCCGCGGGCGTCGCCGTCGAGCTTCGTGAGGATGACGCCGTCGAACGCGACGCGCTCCTGGAACGCCGTGGCGACGTTGACCGCCTCCTGGCCCGTCATCGCGTCGAGCACGAGGAGGACGTTGGTCGGCTTCGTCACCTTCGCCACCTCGTCGAGCTCCGCCATCAGCTCCTCGTCCACGTGCAGGCGCCCGGCGGTGTCGAGGATCACGACGTCCAGGCCCTCCCTGCGCGCAGCCTCGACACCCTGCTCCGCAGCCGCCACCGGGTCGTTGCGGTGGAGCGCGAAGACGGGGATCTGGATCTGGCGCCCGAGCTGCTCGAGCTGGTCCACCGCGGCCGGTCGCTGGAGGTCGCAGGCCACGAGCCCGGGATGCTTCCCCTCGCGCCGCAGGAGCAGGGCCAGCTTCGCGGCCGTCGTCGTCTTCCCCCAGCCCTGGAGGCCGGCGAGGAGGATCACGGTCGGCGGCCGCCCGAACGCGAGCCGCGAGTCGCCCGCGCCCATCAGCGCGGTGAGCTCCTCGTGGACGATCTTCACGACCTGCTGGCCCGGGGTGAGGCTCTTCAGGACGTCCTGGCCGAGCGCGCGCTCCTTGACCGAGGCCGTGAAGGCCTTCGCGACCTCGAAGTTGACATCGGCCTCGAGCAGCGCGAGACGGATCTCGCGCATGGCCTTCGAGACCGCCTCCTCGTCGAGGCGGCCGCCTCGGCCGAGACCGCCGAGAGCGGCTTGCAGCTTGTCGGAGAGCGTGTCGAACACGGCCGGACAGTGTACGCCCAGCCCTCTCTGCCCCCGCGCCCGTGGACGCGCCCGGAAGGCGCTCCTACACTCGCCCGATGAGCTCCGGGGTGACGCCGCGCCGGGACCTGCCGCGCGGGACGGTGACGATGCTGTTCGCGGACGTGGAGGGCTCCACTCGCCTCCTCCACGTACTCGGCGACCGGTTCACGCCCGCGCGCGCCCGCCTGCGCGAGATCGTCCGGACGTCGGCCTCCGCGGGAGGCGGCCACGAGGTCGACTGGGCGGGAGACGGGGCCTTCCTCGTGTTCAGGGGTGCCCGTGAAGCCGTCGCGGCCGCCGTCGAGATCCAGCGCGCGCTCGCCGTCGAGCCCTGGCCGGCCGACGAGGCCCTGCACCTGCGGATCGGCCTGCACACCGGGGAGCCGCAGCTCGCGGACGACGGCTACATCGGGATGGACGTCGTCGTGGCGGCGCGAGTCTGCGCCGCCTCGCACGGCGGCCAGATCGTCGCCTCGCGCGCGACGCGTGACGTCGCAGGCTCCGAGCCGGTTCCCGGAGGCGAGTACCGCCCGCTCGGAAGACACCGGTTGAAGGACGTCCCGAGGGCGACGCAGCTCTTCCAGGTGGTCGCACCAGGCCTCGAAGCCGAGTTCCCTCCGCTCCGCACCCTGCAGGAGAGGAGCCTGCCCGCGCTCCATCACCGGCTCGTGGGGCGCGCGGTGGCCCTCGAGCGGATCCGGGAGCTCCTCGCCAGCCCCGGGGTGCGCCTCGTGACGGTCACGGGGCCCGGCGGTGCGGGAAAGAGTCGGCTGGCCCTCGAGGCCGCCGCCGCCGCGGCCTTCGACCGTCCCGTGCACCTCGTCGGGCTGGCGCCCGTGTCGCGCCCGGAGCTCGTGCCCGATGCGATCGCCCGCGCCCTCGGGGCGCGCGAGTCCCCGGGGCGCTCTCCGCTCGAGAGCGCCGCGGAGGCCCTGGACGGCACGGGCGCCCTCCTCTACCTCGATAACCTCGAGCACCTCGCGCCCGCGGCGATCCATGTCGCGGAGCTTCTCGACCGCGCCCCCGACCTCGTCATCCTCGCGACGAGCCGGGCTCCCCTCCGCCTCCTCGGCGAGCGTGTCCTCCCGCTGGATCCGCTCCCCGCGGACGACGCCGTGACTCTGTTCGTGGAGCTCGCGGCCGCTCGCGGGGTGGTCCTGCAGCCGGAGGCCCTCCCCGCGGCCCACGAGATCTGCCGGCGGCTCGACGGGCTCCCGCTCGCGATCGAGCTCGTGGCGGCCCGGCTCGTCGTCCTCTCACCCGCGGAGATCCTGCTCGCCCTGGACGAAGGGCTCGCGCTGGAGATGGAAGGCCCGATCGACCTCCCCGAGCGACAGCGCACGCTCCGCGCAGCGCTCGACTGGAGCTACGGGCTCCTGACGGAGAGCCAGCGCGACCTGCACGGTGCGCTCGCGGTCTTCCCGAACGGCTGCACTCTCGATGACGCGCGTGCGGTCAGCGGCGGGGACGGCCTGGCCTTCATCCGCGACCTCGAGTCGCTCGTCGGCTGGAGCCTCGCGCGCAGCGAAGCCGGCGACGGCGAGGTTCGGCTCTCCCTGCTGGAGACGGTGCGGGAGCACGCACTCGCCAGGCTGCGCTCCGGGGGCAGCCTCGACGCGGTGGAACGACGACACGCGGAGAGGTTCCTCGCACTGGCTCTCTCGGCCGGTGCGGACCTCGAAGGGCCCGAGCAGGCGCACTCGCTGGAGCGGCTCGAGCGGGAGCTGGAGAGCATCCTGGCCGCGTCGGAGTGGCTGCTCGCCAACGGGCGCGCGGACGACGCGCTGCGGCTCGCGTCCGCGCTCGGTCGCTTCTGGCGCGCACACGGCCACGTGACCACGGCGAGGCGCCTGCTCGAGCGCGGCCTCGCGGACGGGGACGGTGTCCCGGACGACGTGCGCGCCGACGCCCTCTACACCGCGGCCCGGCAGGCAGCGGCGCAGAGCGACCTCGGCGCCGAGGTGGCGCTGCTGGGGGAGGCGCTGGCCCTCTACCGCACGCTCGAGCGGCCCGGCGACGTGGCCCAGGTCCTCGCGCAGCTCGGGTGGATCGCGCTCCAGCGCGGTGAGGAGCGCCGGGCGACGGCGCGCGGGGCGGAGGGGCGCGCCCGCGCGGGGGCCCCCCGCGCGCCCCCCGGGACCGCGGGCGCGGGCCACCCC
>CAZMUG010000013.1:11132-31092 GCA_964569165.1 uncultured Gaiellales bacterium | reverse complement strand
TCCTCGCCGACGTGGATCGTCACGCCGAGCCCCGCCTCCCGCGCCGTCTCCACCATCGGCGCGATCTGCGTGTAGTCGTAGCGCCCGCCTCCCGGTCGCGGCCCCGCGATGTCGATGCCCACGACGCCGCGGTCGGCCCAGCGGACCGCCTTCTCGACGATGATCTCGTTGAGCCGGGGCTCGAACGTCCGGTCCATCATCAGGATCAGCCCCGCTCGCACCTGCGGGTACTCGAGGCTGGCGATGTCGAGCCCGCGGATGGCCGCGAGGATGATGTGGTCGAGGTCGCGCTCGCCGCCGCGGTTTCGCTTCATCGGGTTGAAGCGGAGCTCGAGCGTCGTGATCCCCTGCGAGCGGTAGGCGCCGCCGATCGCCCCGTGCACCGAGCGCTCGACCGCGAGCGGGGACGACTGGATCAGCTCCGTCCAGTGGTAGATGGCGTCGAGGGCATCGAGCCCCTGCACTCCGCGCGGGTCGGAGACGGTGACGAGCGCGTCGAACTCCCAGTAGTCCTTCACGGGGAGCGCGATGCCCTGCTCGTGGGCGAGGCTCCAGAGGATGTCCGAGGCGACCGAGCCGCCGAGGTGCGTGTGCAGCTCTGCGAGCCCTTCGTTCGCCAGGATCATCGCGCCACTCTACGCCCTCGGTCTTCGTGGAGCGTCGCGTTGAGCGCGGCTGCGAGCTCCAGCGCCCGTCCGATGAGGAAGAAGCCGAACAGGAGGCCGGCGGCGACGCCGAGCACCCCGTAGGTCTCCTCGCGCTCGGAGAGCCAGGGGAAGAGGATCAGGGTGTTGACGAGCCCGATCACCCCGACTCCGAGCCCGACGGCGAACGCGCCAGGCACGAGCTCGCGCCAGTGCGTCGTGCGGTGGGGGAGCAGGAACCACGAGAGCAGGAGCCAGAGCGCCGGGACCACCGCTCCGTAGAGCACGAGATCGATCAGGCCGTCGAGGGGGAAGTCGACCGCGCGCCGGACCGGCGCGGCCGAGCCGGCGATGGCGACGAAGCCGACGAGCCACACGAGGAAGAGCAGCCCGGAGCGTGCAGGGCTTGGCACGCGTGCGACCGGCAGGCCCCACGCGAGGGCGGTGACCGCGCGGACCGTGCGCAGGAGAGCCGAGGTCTGGTACAGCAACACGGCCAGCGCAGCGACGAGGGCGGTGGCGAGCGCCCAGCCGGACGTGCTCTCGGTCGCGTCTGCGACCGAGCTCGCGATGAAGCCCGTGAGGCCCGCGTTGCGTACGACCTCGGAGATGTCCTCGCCCGAGTGTCCGGCGAGCAGCGCGAGCCCGAGCACGAGCACGAGGGCGAACGGCAGCAGCCAGATGAAGATGCGGTACGCGAGGGCCGCGCCGAGGACGCTGCCGCCGATAGCCGAGTCCCGCCGGAAGGCGCGCCAGCCGATCTCGGCGTACGGCTCGAGCGGCCCCCAGGTCGTGGCGCGCTGGACCGCGTCGAGCGCGCGGGCCCGAAGCCGGCCGACACGTGTGTCCTCGAGGGGCCTGCTCGCGAGCTCCGCGAGCTGGGCGGCGAGCGACTCCTCCGCCTGAACGCGCCCGGGGTCGTTGACCGGCATCGGCGGGGAGCCTAGTCTCGTCCGGATGAGCGCCAACCGCCTGGCCGCCCGCGCGACGAACCACTGCCTCACCGGATGCGGCATCGGCGAGGTGCTCGGGATGGTGCTGGCGACCTGGTGGGGCTGGGGGAACGCCGCCTCGATCGCGCTGGCCGTCGTGCTCGCGTTCTTCTTCGGCTACTCGCTCACGCTGATCCCGTTGCTGCGGGCCGGCACGGCGCTGAAGACGGCGCTCGGGATCGCGCTCGTCGCGGACACGCTCTCGATCGCGACCATGGAGATCGTGGACAACGCCGTCCTGCTCCTCTGGCCCGGAGCGATGGACGCGTACCTCGACGACGTGCTCTTCTGGATCTCGCTCGCGATCGCGCTCGCCGTCGCGTGGGGGCCGACGTTCCTCGTGAACCGCGCGCTGATCCGCCGCGGGAAGGGCCACGCGCTCGCGCATGGCGCGCACGGGCACGCGCACTGACCGGGCCGTCTTGCGCGTGGCGGGGCGCTTGGTGGGGTGCTCGGTGGGGTGCTTCAGCACCCCACCGGCTCTTCATCCCTGGCAAGAGCAGGCAGGGCGCTGAAGCACCCTGCCAGGCGCTGATGCCCATCTGTGGCAGGGCGCTGAAGCACCCTGCCAGGCGGTGCGCAGGGCGCCGAAGCACCCTGCCGGCGCTGAAGCACCCGGCCCGGTCTGCCGCCACCCGCTTGGTGGGTTGCGCGGTGGGGTGCTTCAGCACCCCACCGGCAGTTCATCCCGGAAGAGCAGGCAGGGCGCTGATGCGCACCTGCGGCAGGGCGCTGAAACACCCTGCCGGGCGCAGCGGCCCTCTCGCCGTCAGGCAGTCCGCGCCCAGGGGCGCGGGTCGGGCAGCGGCGTGAGGGCCGGCTCGACCTGCGAGCGCAGGTGCTCGAAGGCGGGCGGGAGAATGAGCGCCTCGCCGAGGTGCTCCGGGTCCTCGTCCACGCCGAAGCCGGGGCCGACGGTCGCGATCTCGAAGAGGACGCCGCTCGGCTCGCGGAAGTAGATCGAGCGGAACCAGAAGCGGTCGATGATGGGCGACGGCCGCAGGCCTGCCGCAGCCACGCGCTCGTGCCAGGCGGCGTGCTCGTCCATGGACGACGACCAGGCGACGTGGTGGACGGTCCCGGCGCCTCCGAGGCCGCGCTCGGCCGGCGCTTCGTCGTAGGCGTAGAGGCTGCCCCGCGTGGGGCCGCGCGCCTCCCAGCCGCCGCCGAGGCGGGTGAAGCCCAACGTGTCCCCGAGCAGGCTCGCGCTCGCCTCCGGCGCGGCGGCGTAGGCACGCACTGCGTCGAAGCCCTGGAGCGCGTGCTCCGCGGGCACCTCGGGGTGCTCCGCGAGCAGCGGTGCG
Organism: uncultured Gaiellales bacterium; assembly: GCA_964569165.1. Lineage (GTDB taxonomy): Bacteria > Actinomycetota > Thermoleophilia > Gaiellales > Gaiellaceae > GMQP-bins7. The sequence goes on along the minus strand of CAZMUG010000013.1, from coordinate 28,152 downwards.
TCGTCCACGCTTGAGACGACGAGGCGGTGGCGGAGCCCCTCGGGGTCCTCGAGCGTCAACCCGTGCCCGTCGCGCCCGGCCGGGACGAGCTCGGCCGCCAGTCGCCGTTCCCAGAAGTCGAGCGCGTCCTCCGACGCGACGCGCCACTCGACCAGGTGGACCATCCCGGCGCCCGCTCGGCCCCGCCGGACGCCGGGGTACTCGAAGAACGTGATGTCGGCGCCCGGGCTCCCGGCCTCGTCCGCGTAGAAGAGGTGGTAGACGGTCGGATCGTCCTGGTTCACCGTCTTCTTGACGAGCCGGAGACCGAGCACCCGCGTGTAGAAGTCGACGTTTCGCGGCGCGTCGCCCGTGATGCACGTCACGTGGTGGATGCCGTCGAAGCGCATGTCGTGCACCTTACCCCGCCGTGGCTCGACGGCACTCGCGCCGCGAAGCGGACGTCCCTCCGGGGTCTCGGCGCGAGCGGGGACGCCCGGCGGATGCCCGCCGAGGCGGAGCCGTTAGTGTCCCGGAGGTGAAGATCGGGATCGTCGTCCCGTTCTCGTGGTCGTTCTGGGGCGCGGTCGTCGAGCACGCCGAGCTGCAGGCGGCGGCCCTCACCGACCTCGGGCACGAGGTCCGTCTGATCATGGGAAACGACCCGCCCGGCCAGTTCACGCGCGTCCTCCACCCCCGGGTCGGCCGCCACGGCGACCCGCCGGACAACGTGATCCCCGTCGGGCGGTCGGTGATCGTCCCGGCGAACGGCTCGCTTCCCAACATCGTCCTCTCCCCGCGCGCGTACTCGCGCATTCGCCGCGCGCTCGAGCGCGAGCGCTTCGACGTCGTCCACGTGCACGAGCCGATGGCGCCCGCGATCGCGATCACCGCGCTCCTGCTCGCGCGCTGCCCCATCGTCGCGACGTTCCACTCCTCGGGCGAGCTCGGCTGGATGCGCTTCGGCAAGCCGATGTGGGGCTTCCTCGCCGACCGGATCGACTACCGGATCGCCGTCTCGGAGCGAGCGCGGGAGTCGCAGCAGCGCTGGCTCCCCGGGGAGTACGACGTGATCCCGAACGGGGTCCTCGTCCCGGACGAGGCGCCCGTGAGCGGTCGCGAGCACCGGGTCGTCTTCGCCGGGCGCCAGGAGCGCAGGAAGGGCCTCCAGGTCCTGCTCCGTGCGTGGCCCGAGATCCACCGGCGCTCCGGCCTCCGACTCACCGTCGCCGGCGCCGATCCGCTCGCGGTTCGCCTGCTCCTCGCGCGCCTGCGCGTCCCCGAGGACGGGATCGACGTGGTCGGGTTCCTGAGCCAGGAGGAGCTCACGGCGACGCTCCTCCGCTCGAAGGCGCTCGTCGCGCCGTCGCTCGGGCAGGAGAGCTTCGGCATGGTGCTGACGCGCGCCTTCGCGTGCGGCCTGCCGGCGGTGGCGTCGGACATCCCCGGGTACCGCGAGGTGCTGACGCCCGAGTCGTCCGTGGCGGTCCCGCCCGACGACTCGGCCGCCCTCGCGGACGCCGTCTGCGGGCTCGTGGCGGACGAGCCCGTCCGCGCCGCGATGGCCGAGGCGGCGAGGGGGCTCGCGGTCGAGCGGTACTCGTGGCCCGGAGTCGCCCGCCGGCTCGAGCGTGCGTACGCGCGGGTGACGGGGCTCCCCGCAGGCGAGGCGGTGGCCGCGTGACGGCGGTCCAGCGCGTCTGGCGGTCCGGGTGGGCGCAGGCCGCCATCGCCGTCGTCGCCCTCTTCGTCGCAGCCGGCGTCCTCTGGTGGCGCGGGCCCGACTGGGGGAGCGTCACGGAGGCGCTGCGCCTCGTCACGTGGAGCTGGATCCTGCTCGCGCTCTTCCTGAACGTGCTCTCGACGCTGTTCCGAGCCCTCTCCTGGCGGATGACGATCAGCCAGGCGCTCCCGCCCGAGCACCAGCCCCGTCTCGTCCACGTCCTCTCCTCGTTCGGCGTCGGCCTGCTCGCGAACGCGGTCATCCCGGGGCGGCTGGGCGAGCTCGCCCGCGTGGCGACGCTCCGCCGCCACCTTCCGGACGCGCCGCACGGGACGAGCGCGACCCTCGTCGGGACCGTCTTCGCGCATCGCCTCTTCGACCTCGTCCCGGCCACGATCCTCGTGGTCTGGGTGCTCTTCACCGCCGAGGTGCCGCACTGGGCGATCGTGTCGTTCATGGTCGCGGCCCTCGTGGGCTTCGCCCTCTTCACGATGGCCTGGCTCGGCGCCCGGCGCCACAACCGGCCCATGGTGAGCGAGGGGATGGGGCGGGTCCGGCATCTCGTGGGCATGGGCCGCGTGGGGCTGTCCGTGCTGAAGGCGCCGGTCCCGCTCGCCGGCGCGGTGCTCTTCCAGTGCGTCGGCTGGCTGCTGCAGCTCCTCGCGGTCTACGTCGCGATGCAGGCGTTCGAGATCGACGCCCCGCTTCCGGCGGCCGGGCTCGTGCTCGTGTTGATGAACGTCGCGACGATCGTCCCGCTGTGGCCGGGCAACGTCGGGCTCGTCCAGGCGGCGGTCGCGCTCCCGCTCCGCAACTACGGGGTGGCGTATGCGACCGGGTTCGCCTACGGGATCGTCCTACAGGCGATCGAGATGGCGTGCGGGGTCGGGCTCGGCCTCATCGCCATCGCGCGCGAGGGCATCTCCTTCGCGATGCTCCGTCGCCTGCAGGACGAGGAGGACTCGTCCGAGGACGCTCTCGAGGGCGTCCACGAGCTGGTGGACGAGCTCGAGCAGGAGGCGGTCCGTGAGGGCGCTCCTGTGCCCCGCTAGCCTCAAGGGCACGTGCACCGCGGTCGCTGCCGCCGCGGCTCTGGCGCGCGGCTTCAGGCGCGGCGGCGCGGAGGCGGTCGAGCTGCCGGTCGCCGACGGAGGCGAGGGAACGGCCGAGGTCGTCCAGGCGGCGCTCGGCGGCTCCTGGAGCGAGGCCGTCGTCTCGGACCCGCTCGGGCGGCCGGTGCCCGCCCGCTGGCTCCTGCTCCCGGATGGACGGGCCGTGCTCGAGGCAGCGGCCGCGCTGGGCCTTCCGCTCCTCGCTCCGGCCGAGCGCGACCCGCTGCGGGCGTCGAGCCGCGGCCTCGGCGAGCTGATCGTCGCGGCCCTTCGCGCAGGCCCCGCCGCGCTCGTCGTCGGGCTCGGCGGGAGCGCGACCGTGGACGGGGGCGCGGGCCTGCGCGAAGCCCTGCGCGCGCTGCCCGTCCCCACGACCGTGCTCTGCGACGTGCGCACGACGCTGGGGGACGCGGCCAGGCTCTTCGGCCCGCAGAAGGGCGCGTCGCCGGAGGCCGTTCGCGAGCTCGAGGCGCGACTGGAGGCGGTCGACGAGCTCCGGCCGTACGCCGAGCTTCCGGGGTCGGGCGCGGCTGGTGGTCTCGGTGCGGCACTCGCGGCGCTCGGTGCCGAGCTCGTCCCTGGCGCGGAGGCGGTGCTCGACCTCCTGTCGTTCGACGAGCAGGCTCGCGCGGCCGACGTGGTCGTGACCGGGGAGGGTCGCGTCGATGCGACGACGAGGGAGGGGAAGGCGCCGGCCGTCGTGCTCGAACGGTGCATCCGCGCCGGCGTCCGCTGCGTGGTCTTCGGCGGGGAGGTGGCGGGCGAGCTGCCGGGAGCCGAGACGGTCGCGCTCTCCGGCGACCAGGCACGGGTCGAGCTCGACCTCGAGGAGCTCGGGCTCCGGCTTGCCGGCGGCTAGCGGGACTCGGCCGCGGCGAGGCGATCGGCCATCGCCTCGAGCAGCTTCCAGGCCACCTGCGGGCGTGCCTCGACGAACGGGCGAAAGACGAAGACCGGCAGTCCGAAGGCCTTCACGTCGGACGTCGCGGTGACGGTCGCCGTGCGCGGCCGCCGGTCGATCAGCGCGATCTCGCCGAACGAGCCGCCCGCGCCGATGGTCGCGACCTCCTCGCCGTGGACCTCGACCGACAGCTCGCCGCTCTCGACGACGAAGAACATGAGGCCGCCCTCGCCCTCGAGCGCCACCTTGTCACCGGCCGCGAACCGCCGCTCGCTGAACTCGGCCGCGAGGCTCTGCAGGTCGCCGTCCTCGAGCGTCGAGAAGAGGCCGACGTGGCGCAGCAGGTCGGGAGTCGGGTTCGCCATGGGGCGATTCATACACGAAGCGCCCTGCCGCTGTCACGTCCCGTCGTCGCGCGCCACGAGCTCCTCGACGCGGAGCTCCGCTTCCCGGAGCCGCTCGACGCACTCGCGGTAGAGCTCCTCGCCCCGCTTGAAGAGGGTGATCGCGTCGTCCACCGGGACGTCCCCGCGCTCGAGCTTTGCGACGATCTCCTCCAGCTCGCGCTGGAGCTCCTCGTAGCTGCGCTCCTCGCTCACGGCGTGACCTCCTCCACCGTTGCACCGAGGCTCCCGGTGGCGAGCTGCACGTCGATCCGGTCGCCGGGGGTGACCGCCGTCGCCTCACGGAGCGCGACGCCGCCGGCCCGCACGATCGCGTAGCCGCGGCTCAGCGTCGCCAGGGGGGAGAGTGCCTGCAGGCGGGCTCCGGTGCGGTCCAGACCGGCGCGGCGCCGCTCGAAGAGGAGCCGGGGCCCGCCGTGGAGCCGCTCTCCGAGCCGGTCGAGCCGCGTCGAGTTGCGTTCGAGGAGCGCCCGGGCAGCGAACGCGGCACGGCGGTGCGTGGCGTCCAGCGCGGCCGTGAGCTCCGTCAGCTCCGGGACGACGAGGGTGCCCGCCGCGGTCGGGGTCGCGGCCCGTGCGTCCGCCGCGAGGTCGCAGAGGGGGGTGTCCTGCTCGTGCCCGACGGCCGACACGACCGGAGCGCGGGACGCGGCGACCGCGCGCACCACGGCCTCGTCGCTGAACGGGAGGAGATCCTCGAAGCTCCCGCCCCCGCGCGCGAGAACGACGACGTCCACGTCGGGGCGGGCGTTCAGCGCTGCGAGCGCCGCGACGATCGCACGCGGCGCGCCCTTCCCCTGGACGCGCGTCTCCACGATCACGACCCTCGTCGCCGGGTACCGCCGGCCGATGGTCGCGATCAGGTCACCGCGTGCCGCCGCGTCCGCACCGGTGAGGATCCCGACCGCCCGCGGGAAGCGCGGGAGACGACGCTTGCGCTCGGAGGCGAAGAGCCCCTCCGCGGCGAGCTGTCGCTTCAGGCGCTCGAGCGCCACGAGGTGGCTCCCGAGGCCGACTCGCTCGATCGTCGTCGCGCGGAGCCCCAGCTCGCCCTTCTGCTCGTACAGCTGCGCTCGACCGGCGACGTGGACGGTCTCACCCTCCTCGAGCGCGAGCTCGAGCCCGTCGAACGTGCGTCGAGCGATCGTGACGCCCAGCGTGGCGCCCGTCTTCGGGTCCTTCAGCGTGACGAAGACGTTGGCCCAGGCCTCGTTCCTCCTGAGCTCGGTGACCTCGCCCTCGACCCAGACGGCGGGAAGGGCGCCGAGGTACGTCGCGATCCCCCGGTTGAAGGCGGAGACGGTGTAGACCCTGCGGTCGCCGTAGAGGATCGGCTCGACCTTCGCCACGAGGCGGAGGTTACGTCTACAGCAGAATCTCGGCAGCCGTGGTCGGCTCGCAGCCGCGCGAGAGCAGCTCCACGGCGTCGTGGAGGTCCACGTCGCTCGCCGCGATCCGCTCCGCGAGGTGGACCGGGTACCCGGCCTCGAGCAGGACGTGCAGGCGCCAGCTCTCCACCTTCCCGCCCTCGTGCTCGAACCAGAGCGGCGTCTCGGTCGTCTCGGCCATGCGCGGTTGATTCGCGCTCGGCGGGAGGTTCCCTCCCGCCGGTGGTGCGGCGCTTCAGCGCTGCACCGTAGCTCGAGTGTAGGCAGGGCGCTGAAGCATCCTGCCTACTATTCCTGCTGCGCCCGCTTCACCGGCTCGCGCTCGCGCGCGAGCGCGACGATCCGCTCGTCCAGGCGTGCGGACGCCTCCTTGACGGCCTCGTGCAGCTGCTCGGCGATGAGGCTGTCCGCCTGGCGCAGGAACGTCTCGCCCGTGCGGTCGAGCTCTTCGCGCAGCCGGCTGGCAGCTTCCTCCCGGATCGCCCGCATCCGGTTCTCGAACTCCAGCGCGCCGGCCTCGCTCACGCGGTCGACCTCGCGCTCGAGCACGCGCTCGAGCTGCTCGACCTGTCGCCGCTCGAACTCGGCGAACGTGACGTCGAGGCGGGCCCTCACGTCGCTCTCGGCGCGCTCGACGTGCTCGGCCAGGGAGTGCTCGGTCTGGCGCAGGCGGTCCATGAGGTCGTCGATCGCGCGGCGGCGGTCGTCGGCCTGCGACTGGAGCTCGTCGAGCGCCTGCGCGAGCGCGTCCCGGGCGTTCGCCTCCAGCGTCTCCCGCAGCCGCGCGGCGGCCGCGCGCTGCTCGTCGACGGTCGCCCCCAGCTCCGAGGCCTCCGCCTCGACCTTCTGCTCGACCTCGGCGATCCGCTGCGCCAGGCGCTGCTGCATCGCGGCGACCGCGCCGTCGAGCCCGTGCTGCGCGCGCTCGAGATCTGCCTCCCAGGCGCGAAGCCGGTCCTCGACTCGCTGCTGCACCGCGGCCAGCGTCTCGGCCATCCGCTCCGAGAGTTCGCGCTCACGGACGGCGAGCTCGCCTCGCTGCTGGTCGGCGAGCCGGCGCTCCTCCGTGACGTAGCTCGAGAGCGCCTCGGCGTGCGCCCGGCTCGTGGCGACGCGAAGCTGCTCGGCCTGGATCGAGGCCTCCTCCTCGGCCGCGGCGCGCACCGAACGGCGCGCCTCGGCGACGAGCGCGTCGGTGCGAGCGGCCTGGGCGCGGGCACGGCGCAGCGCGAGGGCGAGCGCGGCGATGAGCAGGGCCGCCGCGACGAGGGCTGCGATGAGGATCCAGGCGATGCTCGACACGGCCGCCACTCTAGAGCCGGAGCACGACCAGAGCCGCGGCGAGGACGACAGTCGCGGCGGTCAGGAGCCGGAGCGCACGCTCCTCCGTCTCGATGAGCCGCCGGGCGTCGAGGCGCTCTCGGCTTCCGTCCACGAGCTCGAGCTCGCCGGCGACCGAGCCGACCCGGCGGCGGACGTGGCGGACATGGCTCGAGAGCGCGCGCTGCGCGAGCGAGAGCAGGATCGCGAACGCGGCCGCGAGGAGAGCGGCGAGCCTGAGCTCGCCCGAGACGGCCGCGTAGCCGCAGAGCACGGGGAACCCACCCCACGCGAGCCCGAACCAGAGGTCGGTGTGCAGCCTGCCGCCGAGGAGCTCCAGGTTGTAGGCGAGCACGAGGAACAGGCCGACGGGCACGAGCAGCCCGAGCCACGCCTCGAACGCGATCGCGCCCACGATCCCGATCGCACAGGCGCCACCGATGGAGAGCGCCGCGAGCGTGACGAGAGCTCGATCCGGGATGCGCGTGCGCAGCGGCCGTCCACGCAGCTCGTCCAGAGCGTGCGCGCCGATCCCGACAGCCAGTGCGAACGCAGCGACCGCCGCCCCCAACCGATCCCAGGCGACGATCGGTGCGAGACAGCCTCCGATGACGACGTACGAGAGGTGCCAGGCCGTGTACGGGAGATGCAGGAGCGTCACGTAGTCGCGCCAGCCGCCCGCGCCGAGCGCGTACCACGCCGGCCTGTCGACGCCTCCGCTCTCAGCCACGGAGCCGACCCCAGGTGACGACGCCTCCGCCGAGGCTCAGCCGCCTGACTTCGACGTCGCCGAGCCCCGCGTCGCGCCACCAGGTGAGCTGTCGCTCGAGTGGGCTCTCCTCCCAGAAGGCGCGGATCGAGGGCCCGAGGAAGTCGCCGACCTCGCGCCAGCCCCGTCCGAGCAGCCGGCCCGCGAGCGGGAGCCCGATGCCGACATAGGCGTCCCAGAGCGGCCGGGCAGCGCCCTTCGGCACTCCGAACTCGAGCGAGGCGACGACGCCGCCGGGTCGAACCACGCGCGCGAGCTCCGCCAGCGTCGCCCGCGGGTCGGTCACGTACCGCAGGAGGTAGGTGACGGTGAGGTGGTCGAAGGACGCGTCCGCGAAGGGCAGGTCCTCGGCAGACGCCTCCACGAGCTCGACGGAGCCGCCGAACCGTCGCCGTGCGGCGGCGAGCATCCCCGGGCTCTGGTCGACCCCCGTCACCTCGTGCCCGCGTCGCCTGAGCTCTGCCGCCACCAGCCCGGTCCCCGTCGCCACGTCGAGGACGTGCCCACCGGGCGGAAGCCGGGACACGAGGAAGCGCCGCCACCGGGGGTCCTGTCCGAACGAGAGCACCGCGCCCACCCGGTCGTACGTTGCGCCCAGGGGGGCGAACAGCTGCCGGGCATCGACCGCGGGCATGACGCCTATTCTGGCGACGTGGGTCTCGAGGACGAGCTCGGGAGGATCAGCGGTCTCGTGGAGGCGCTCGGCAGCCCGGGCGACTCGGTGTCCGGCGTCCTCGCATCCGAGCCGGCAGCGGGGGTGCGGGTCTACGTGTGCTCGTTGGACGACGCGGACGGGTTGCGCAGCTGGCTCGCCGTGCGCGGGGACGGGCGCCCCGTGACGGACCGGGCCGAGCTCCGGGCGGCGGTCTCGATCGCCGCGATGTGCGAGCTGGCGTGTGACGGTGCCGGTGGCGGCGATCTCGACGAGCTGCTCGCGAGACTCGTCGAGCTCCGTGAGCGAGAGGCACCGGAGGGAACCGAGGGTGCCGAGGCGGCGGCCCGCGCGCTGCGCGACGTCATCGGCGAGCCGCCGCAGCTCGCCTCGCCCGCGCGGCTGGACGCGATCGGGCTCGCAGCGCGGCGCCTGGAGCAGGAGCTCGTCCCCGGCGCACCGTCGCAGTTCGTCGCGGCCATGAGGGCGGCGGACGGCGTCGTCCAGGAGCTGCAGCGCGAGATCGAGGCGGGCTACAGGATGGAACTGCGGTGAGGCGCTGAAGCACCTCACCGCCTGGCTGCAGGGCGGGACTGCGGTGAGCCTCACCTCCACCCGCTGGAGTGACTCGCGTCCTCCGGCTGCGGATGGAACTGCGGTGCGGCGCGGTGAGGCGCGGTGAGGCGCTCCAGCGTCTCATCTGCCCTTCATCCCGCGGGGTGAGGCGCTCCAGCGCCTCACCTGCCCTCTCTACACTGACCGCCGTGGAAGGCGGAGGATTCTTTCCGTTCGGCGGGGGTGACCCCGAGGAGTTGCTCGGAGCGCTTCGCGAGTTCGCGGAGAAGCAGGCCGAGTCGGTGCAGGACGCCCAGCGCGAGCAGTTCGCGACCCTGACGCTCTCGACCGCGGTCGAGCTGACCGCGGCCGCGCTCGGCCAGCTGCACGTCGAGGGTGGGAGCGACGCGCAGGCGCTCGCGCTGCGCGACGCGATGCGCGTGCTCTTCCCGGAGGCGGTCGCGCTCGTCTCCGCCGCCCGCCAGGGCTTCATGCGCTCCTAGGAGGTGCCGGTATCGGCACCTCCTAGGGGTGAGGCGCTCCAGCGGGGGTGAGGCGCTTCAGCGCCCCACCTTCCCTTCATCCCACGGGGTCCCGCGTCTACGCCTCCCAGCGCTTCGACACGAGGGCGAGCAGGAGCGCCTCCTCGGTTGGAAGCCGGTTCTCGGCCTGCTGCCAGACTGCCGACTGCGGGCCGTCGATGACTTCCGCAGTCACCTCTTCGCCGCGGTGCGCGGGGAGGCAGTGCATGAAGACCGCATCGGTGCCGGCCGCAGCCAGCAGCGCTCCGTCCACGCGGTACGGCTCCAGCGTCCGCACGAGCTCCTCTCGCTCGCTCTCCTCGCCCATCGAGACCCACACGTCCGTGTACACGGCGTGCGCGCCGGCGACCGCCTCGCGCGGGTCGCGGACCACGTGCGCGCCCTCGACCCGTGGCTCGTACCCCGGAGGGCACGCGACGACGACGTCCAGGCCCGTGAGCGAGCCGGCCTCGACGAGGGACGTGGCGACGTTGTTGCCGGCACCGACGTACGCGACCCTGAGGCCGTCGAGCCGACCGAAGCGCTCGCGGAGAGTGAGGAGGTCGGCCAGGGCCTGGCACGGATGGTGCTCGTCGGTGAGGGCATTGATCACGGGAGCGCCGGCGGCCGAGGCGAGGCGCTCGACCGTCTCGTGGGCGAACGTCCTGACGACGATGGCCTGCGCGTACCCGGACAGCGTGCGGGCGGTGTCCTCGATCGTCTCGCCGCGACCGAGCTGGAGCTCGTCGGGGCGGATGAGGAGTGGGAACATCCCGAGCCGCTCGGCCGCGGCGGCGAACGAGACGCGCGTCCGGGTGGACGGCTTCTCGAAGAAGCAGACCACCGTGTCGCCACGGAGCGCCTCGACGAAGCCGTGCGGCCGCGTCTTCATCTCGGCGGCGAGGTCGAGAAGAGCGTGCAGCGACGAGGCCTCGAGGTCGGAGATGCGCAGGAGGTCGTCCGGGATCGGCGGCGCGACGGTGCTCACGGCCGCTGCTCCACGAGGCGCCCGGGGCGGCGGACGAGCCTCAGGAGCGGCGCGACGACGTCCCCGAGCGTCGGCCGCCCGATCTCCTCGATCTCGTAGCGCGCACGCCTGATCGGGTGCCGGGTCGTGACCAGCCGTGCGAGGTCGATGGGTGTCCCCGCGACGACGACGTCTGCGTCCGCTGCGTCGATCGTCTGCCGCAACTCGTCGAGCATCTCGTCCGAGTAGCCCATTGCCGGGAGCACCGCGCCGAGATGCGGATACAGCTCGTAGAGCCGCGAGATCGAGCCCACGGCGAACGGCCGGGGATCGACGAGCTCGGCGGCAGCCTCCGTGAGCGCCGCGACGGTGCCCGCGCCGAACGACATCCCGCCGTGCGTGAGCGTCGGGCCGTCCTCGACCACGAGGACGCGCCTGCCCTCGAGCGACGGGCCGGGCTCCAGCGTCACCGGCGAGCGGGCGGTCACGACGGTCGCGAGCGGGTTCACCTTCTCGATGTGGCTGAGCACGCGCTCGACGTCGTCGCGCTCCGCGCTGTCCACCTTGTTCACGACCACGACGTCCGCCCGCAGGAGATTGGTCTCGCCCGGGTGGTACGTGACCTCGTGGCCCGCCCGCAGCGGGTCCGTGACGACCACGTGCAGGTCCGGGCGGAAGAAGGGGAGGTCGTTGTTGCCGCCGTCCCAGACGAGGACGTCGGACTCGGACTGCGCGAGCTCGAGCACGGCGGCGTAGTCGACGCCCGCGTAGACCGTCATCCCCATCGCGACGGGAGTCTCGTACTCCTCGCGCTCCTCGAGCGTCGGGTGCGCGGCGTCGATCTCGTCGAGCGTCGTGAACCGCTGGACGGCCATGGCCGCAAGGTCGCCGTACGGCATCGGGTGCCTGACGAGGCCGACCCGGAGACCGGCCGCGAGCAGGATGGACCCGATCCGGCGGCTGGTCGGGCTCTTCCCGCAGCCCGTACGGACCGCGGTGACCGCGACGACCGGCTTCGCCGCCTCGAGCATCATCCCCTCCGGCCCGAGCAGCGTGAAGTCGGCGCCCGCGGCGAGCACGCGCGACGCCCGGTGCATGACGTCCTCGTGGCTCAGGTCGGAGTAGGAGAGGACGACCTCGTCGATCCCCTCGGCACGGATGATCTCGGACAGCTCCTCCTCCGGGCGGATGGGGATGCCCCGGGGGTAGAACGGCCCGGCGAGCGAGGACGGGTACACGCGGTCGTCGATTCCGGGGATCTGGGTCGCCGTGAACGCCACGACCCGGGTGGACGGGTCCTCGCGGAACACGGTGTTGAAGTCGTGGAAGTCGCGCCCTCCCGCTCCCATGATCACGACCTTCCGCATATCCCTAGTCGTGCCTCGCCACGGGCCGTGCGGCATCGGAGTCAGCGCCGATTCGCTCGACGGCGAACTACTGACCGGGCCCTTCGGGGCTCTCCGTAGAATCGGCTCACAGTGCACGTTGCGGACCGGGCCATCGTTCGCCTCCTCCCGGCCGTGCCCCGGTCGCTCGTCCAGCGGCTGTCCGCGCCGTACATCGCCGGGGCCACGCTCGAGGAAGGGCGGACCGTCGTCGCTCGGTTGAACGCGGCCGGGAAGCTGGCCACCGTGGACGTGCTCGGCGAGGAGGTGACGCGTGCGGCCGAGGCCGAGGCCGTGGCGTCCGCGTACCACGCGGCCCTCGACGCCATCGCCGCGGACCGGCTCGAGTCCCACGTCTCGGTGAAGCTCACGGCGCTCGGGCTCGAGCTCGATCTCGACCTCTGCCGATCCCTGCTCGCGACCGTCGTGGCGGACGCCGCGGCCCGCGGCAACTTCGTCCGGATCGACATGGAGCACTCCGGGTGCACCGACGCGACCCTTCAGCTGTACCGGGAGCTTCGCGAGTCGGGCCGCGACAACGTCGGGATCGTGCTGCAGTCGTGCCTTCGCCGCACGCTCGGGGACGTGGACGCGCTTGCGGACCTGCGTCCGAGCGTGCGGCTCTGCAAGGGCATCTACGTCGAGCCGTCGGCGATCGCCTTCACCGGTCGCCAGCAGGTCCGGGACAACTTCCTGCTCGTGCTCGACGCGCTCCTCGAGGCCGGGTGCTACGTCGGCGTCGCAACGCACGACGAGTGGCTCCTCGAGCGCTCGCTCGCCCGGGTCGGCGGGATGGCGCGGGAGGACTACGAGCTGCAGATGCTCCTCGGCGTCCGTGAGGACCGCGCCACGGAGCTCGTGGAGGCCGGCCACCGGCTCCGCGTCTACGTCCCCTACGGCGAGCGCTGGTACGAGTACTCGCTCCGCCGCCTGCAGGAGAACCCCGCGCTCGCGGGGATGATGGCGAAGGCGACGCTGCTACGCGTCGTCCCCGGCCGTGGCTGACACCACGTCGGGAGGTGCTGCGAGGACGAGCCCGGCGCCGCCGTCGATCACGATCGTCTGGCCCAGGATCATCTCCGCCTCGGGCGAGCAGAGGAACATCGTGCACGAGGCCACGTCCTCGACCGTCACGAGCCGCCCGGCCGGGGCCAGCCGCCCGATCGCGAGCATCTCGTCGCGATTCGGGAAGTGGTCGAGCGCGCCGGTCTCGACGACTCCGGCGGAGATCGCATTGACCCGGATGCCGCGGGGCGCGAGCTCGACCGCGAGGTAGCGGACGAGCGCCTCGAGCGCCGCCTTCGAGGCGCCGACGATCGCGTAGTTCTCGAGGACGCGCAGCGAGCCCAGGCTGGAGAGCGCGACGACCGACGACCCCTCGCGCATGGACGGGGCGGCCACGCGCACGACTGCGAGGAACGCGCGCGCGTTCGCGCCGAGCGTCCAGTCCCAGTGCTTGTCCGTGGTCTCGAGCGCGGGCCTGATCACACCCGTGGCCGCGCAGTGGACGATCGCGTCCAGCGGGCCGAGCGCGGCGACCTCCTCGACCATGCGCTCGGACGCGATGTTCGCGCGGATGAGGACGGGCTCCGCGCCGAGCGCCCGGAGCTCCCCGGCCGTCTCCTCCGCCGCGCGGTCGCCCCGGAAGTAGCCGATCGCGACCCGCGTGGCGCCGAGCCCTGCGAAGCGCAGCGCGACCGCCTTCCCGATCCCTCGCGACCCCCCGGTCACGAGGATCGACGCGCCGTCGAACCTCACGGCTGCTTCGGCAGGGGCTCGTACGCGGGCGCGGAGGAGGGGACCGTCTCCCAGCCGATACGGGTGCGCGGCTCGGGTGCCCCCTGCTCGGCCTTCGACGACGCGTGCCCGAGGCGGTCGAGCAGCTCCATCTTCTCCTCGCCGTACCGCCGGACGGGGTGGTCGTCGGGGAGGTCCTCGATCAGCTCCCGCACGCGCGCGCGGAGTTGGTAGGCGAAGTGCGGCGTCGCGGGCCCGATCAGGGCGTCGATGTCGTCGCGAGTCGGCTCGGCCATACCCCCGAAGCCTACCCCGGTGTCAGACACCGATTTCTGTCAAGGCAGCGGTGTTGCAAGTTTGTGCCAGTCCATGCACAGCCTGACTTCGCTGGTCATCCGATTCGCGATGTGAAGCCCCGTCCGAACGGGACGCGTCGGTGTCGAGTGTCCTGCGGGGCGGTGTCTGACACCGATCGACGGTATCGCACGGGATCGTGCCGATAGCGTCCGACGCATGCGCAGGCCGACGACCGTCGAGCTCATGCTGCTCGCGACGGTCCTCCTCTGGGCGCTCAACCTCAGCATCACCCGCTACATCCTCACGCACGGGCTCCTCCCGCTCTCGTACGCGGCCGTGCGCTACGGGCTCGCCGCCGCCATCTTCGTCGGGCTGACCGCCGTCGCCGAGCGCACGCTCCGCGTCGAGCGGCGCCACCTGCCGCTCATCGCGCTGGCCGTCGTGGCGCTCTGGCTCAACCAGATGTCGTTCGTGTTCGCGCTCGACCGGGCGACTGCGTCCACGACCGGGCTCCTCCTCGGCGCGATCCCGATCTTCGCGGCGCTGCTCGGGCTCGCGCTCGGGACGGAGCGCCCCACCCGCCGCTTCTGGCTCGCGGCGGCGATCTCGTTCGCCGGCGTCGGTCTCGTCGCGGCGGGGTCGGGCGGCGACGTGTCCGGAGGCGCGCTCGGCATCCTCCTCGGCCTCACGACGGGGGCCACCTGGGCGGCGTACTCGGTCGTCGTGGCCCCACTCATGAGCACGTACTCGCCGTCCCGCGTGAGCGCGCTCGTGCTGCCCGCGACCTGGGCGCTCCTGCTCGTGAGCGGGCTCGGCCAGCTGTCCGAGCAGGACTGGGATGTCGGCTGGGAGGTCTGGGCCCTGCTCGTCTTCGCGACGATCGGCCCGCTCGTGCTCACGAACGTCTTCTGGTTCCGGTCGATCCACAAGATCGGCCCGGCGAAGGCGTCGCTGGCCGCCAACCTGCAGCCCTTCGTGGGTGCCGTCCTCGCAGTGGTGCTCCTCTCGGAGCCCCTGAGCCTGCTGCAGGTGCTCGGCGGCGGCCTCATCGCCGCCGGGATCCTCGTCGCCCGGCGGCGCCCGCCCACCCCGCAGTCGTCGTAAGATCCGGGCCATGAGCGAACACGACTTCATGCCGATCGACGGCTGGGATCACATCGAGTTCTGGGTCGGGAACGCGAAGCAGGCGGCCTACTTCTACGAGCACGCCTACGGCTTTACGCGGACCGCCTACGCGGGTCCCGAAACGGGTGTCCGCGATCGCGCCTCCTACGTCCTCGAGCAGGGCGAGATCCGCTTCGTGCTGACGAGCGGCCTGCGCTCCGACAGCGAGATCTGCAGGTGGGCGGCCACGAAGGGGGACAGCGCCCGCGACGTCGCGCTCGCGGTCCCCGACGCCACGCACGCGTACCGGCAGGCCGTGCAGCGCGGCGCGCGGGGCGTCGTCGAGCCGCACTGGGTGGAGGACGAGCACGGGCGGGTCGAGCTCGCCGCGATCGGGACGTACGGGGACAACGTCCACACGTTCGTGAACCGCGCGGAGTACGCGGGTGCGTACCTACCGGGGTACCAGCCGCTCCTCGAGAACGGCGCCGGCCCCGCGCGGGGCGCCGGCCTGATCGCGATCGACCACGTGGTCGGCAACGTCGAGCTGGGGCGCATGGACGAGTGGGTGGACTTCTACGCGCGCGTCCTCGGCTTCACCCAGCTCCGGCACTTCTCGGACGAGGAGATCTCGACCGAGTACTCGGCGCTCATGTCGAAGGTGATGACGGACGGCGAGGGGAAGATCAAGTTCCCGATCAACGAGCCGGCCGAGGGGAAGCGGAAGAGCCAGATCGAGGAGTACCTCGACTTCCACGGCGGGCCCGGCGTGCAGCACGTCGCCATGCAGACGGACGAGATCGTCCGCACGGTCGCCTGGCTCCGCGAGCACGGCGTCCTCTTCATCGCGACACCGGACACGTACTACGACGTCGTCCAGGATCGCGTCGGGGAGATCGAGGAGAACTGGGACGACCTCCGCTCGATGGGCGTCCTCGTGGACCGCGACGAGGAGGGCTATCTGCTCCAGCTCTTCACGAAGATCGTCCAGGACCGCCCGACGCTCTTCTTCGAGGTGATCGAGCGCCACGGCTCGCGCGGCTTCGGCATCGGCAACTTCAAGTCGCTCTTCGAGGCGATCGAGCGCGAGCAGGCCCTCCGCGGCAATCTCTAGCTCGTAGTGGCGCTCGCAAGAACGCAGTACGCCCGCTCGGGCGACGCCGACATCGCCTACCAGGTCGTGGGGGAGGGCCCGCACGACATCGTCGTGGTCTTCGACTGGGCGAGCCACCTCGAAGCGGTTTCGGAGCTTCCCGACGTCGAGGAGTTCATCCGCTCGCTCGCGTCGTTCGCGCGCGTCGTCTGGTTCGACATGCGCGGCATCGGCATGTCCGACTCGAGCGGCAGCGGCGTCATGCCCGTCGAGTCGTGGGTGGACGATCTCCTGGCTGTGATGGATGCGGTGGGGTCGTCCCGAGCGACGCTCGTGACCCAGGGACAGCCGGCGCAGATGGCGGTCATGGCGGCAGCGACGTATCCCGAGCGGGTCGAGTCGCTCGTCCTCATCAACGGGTTCGCCCGGCTGGCGCGCGCCGAGGACTACCCGGCGGGGATCCCCGCCTCGTTTCACGAGGTGGTCGCGGACCAGGTCGAGCAGAACTGGGGAACCGGGTCGCTCTCGACGCTATTCGGTCCATCGCGCCTCGGGAGGCCGGGGCTCGAGGAGTGGTGGGGCAGGGTCGAGCGGTTCACCGCCACCCCGCGGCTCGCGCGCGCACGGTTCGAGGCCACGTTGCAGCTCGACGTCCGCAACGTCCTCCCGCTCGTGCCCGTGCCGACGCTCGTCGTGCACAGCCGCGACAACGTGTACATCCGCGTCGGGCACGGGCGCTACCTCGCCGAGCACATCCCCGACGCCCGGCTGCTCGAGCGCGACAGTCCCGATCACTTCCCCCTCCCCGACCCGGACTTGTTGGGGGAGATCGAGGAGTTCGTCACCGGAGCCCGTGTCGGACCCCGAAGCGAGGAGCGCGTGCTCGCCACCGTGCTCTTCGTGGACGTCGTCGCATCGACGGAGCACGCGCGTGACGTCGGTGACCGAAGCTGGGCCTCGGCGCTCGATCGCTTCAAGCAGACGGCGCACGGGGTGCTCCTCACGTACGAAGGCCGGCTCGAGGACACGGCCGGGGACGGGATCCTGGCGACGTTCGACGGCCCGGCGCGGGGCGTGCGCTGCGCGTCACGCATGGTGGACGAGATCCGACGG
>CAZMUG010000013.1:0-11122 GCA_964569165.1 uncultured Gaiellales bacterium | reverse complement strand
GGTCTCGAGGTTCGTTGCGGCCTCCATACCGGCGAGGTCACGCGCGGCGCGGCGGGGATCTCCGGGATCGCCGTGCACATCGGCGCCCGCGTCTCGGCGCTCGCCGAGCCCGGGGAGGTGCTCGTGACGCGCACGGTGCGCGATCTCGTCGCCGGCTCCGGGATCGCCTTCGAGGAGCGTGGCGAGCACGAGCTCAAGGGCGTCCCCGACACCTGGGCGCTCTACGCCGCGAGCTGATGGCAGGTTGGACCTGGCCGATTGAGTCAAGGTCAGAGGGCTGTTATCTTTACTCGTATGAAGCGACGACGCGGATACACGCGCCTGTCCAGGAAGAATCAGGTGACGATCCCGGCCGCGGTGGTGGCGACGATCGGGCTGGAACCGGGCGCCGAGCTGAAGGTCGAGGCGGAGAACGGCCGCATCGTCCTCGAGCCCGAGGCTTCTCCTGCGGAGAGACGTCGTGCAGCCCTGGAGCGTCTCGCGGGCTCGTTCACGGGGCTGTATCCCCCCGGCTACCTCGACGCGCTTCGGGACGAGTGGGACGAGAGGCCCGGCGAGCGAGGCGCGTAGTCGTCCTCGACGCGGGCGTCGTCATCGCCGCGATGGACGAGGCAGACGCACATCACCCGAGCTCGCTTGCCGCGCTCTCGGAGCGAGACGGGGACGACCTGAGGCTGCCCGCGTCCGCCTACTCCGAGACTCTGGTGGTGCCGGTTCGAGTCGGCCGGCTGGACGAGGTTCGATCCAACCTGTTGGACCTCGGGGTCTCGATCGATCCACTCGAGGAGTCCACGGCCGAGGCGGCCGCCCGGTTGCGCGCTGCTCACGCGTCGCTGCGGTTGCCCGATGCCCTCGTGATAGCGCACGCCGAGGTGCTGGCTGCGGACGAGCTGCTGACGACGGACGGGCGCTGGGGTCGTTACAGCGACCGCGTGCACGTGGTTGGCTGACGCGCGCACGCCGTAGCCTTCCGGCATGAGCCCGCAGCGGCGAACCGCGCTCGTCTCGGTCGGGGCCGCGTGCCTTCTCGTCGCGATCAAGCTCGTCGCCGGGCTCGCGAGCTCGAGCCTGGGCCTGCTCGCGGAGGCCGCGCACTCGGGAACGGACCTCGCGGCGGCGCTGCTCACGTTCTTCGCCGTCTCGGTGGCGGTGCGTCCCGCCGATCGCGGCCACCCGTACGGGCACGCGAAGGCGCAGAACCTCGCCGCCCTCGCCGAGGCGGCCTTCCTCGGCGCGGTGAGCGTGCTGATCGCCGCGCTGGCGGTGCTGCGCCTGCTCGACGTCGTCGAGTTCGAGGTCGAGCCGACCCTGTGGACGTTCGCTGCGATCGCGCTCGTCCTCGTGATCGACGCGTCCCGCACGCTCGTCTCGGTCCGCGGGGCGCGCCTCTACCGGAGCGACGCCCTGCTCTCGAACGCGCTCCACTTCGGGAGCGACCTCGCGGGGACGCTCGCCGTGCTCCTGGGCCTCGCTGCCGCCGCCCTCGGCTTCCCGGCCGGGGACTCGATCGCGGCGCTCTTCGTCTCGGCGCTCGTCGTGGCGGCCGCGGTGCGGCTCGCCGGGCGCAACGTCGGCGTGCTCATGGACCGGTCCCCGGCGGAGGAGACGCGGATCGCGCGCCGGGCGATCGCCGGCCTCGTCCCTCCGGTCGAGCTTCGCCGGCTCCGCCTCCGGAGAGCGGGTGGAGAGCACTTCGCGGACGTGGTGATCGCCGTGGCGCCCGGTGCGGCAGTGGGCCAGGGCCACGCCGCCGCCGATCGCGTCGAGCGAGCCCTGCACGAGGCGCTCCCCGGGATCGACGTCGTCGTCCACGTCGAGCCGAGAGGTGCGGGCGGAGGCCTCCGAGAGCGCGCCCTCGCCGCCGCTCTGACGGTCTCCCACGTCAGGGAGGTGCACAACCTGACCGTGCTCGAGGTCGGAGAAGAGCGCGAGGTCTCGCTCCACCTGAAGCTCCCCGGGGAGCTCTCGCTCGAGCGGGCGCACGAGATCGCGGAGGAGGTCGAGCAGGCCATCCTGCGGGAGGTGCCCGAGGTCGGTTTCGTCCAGACGCACCTCGAGCCGCTCACCGAGGCGGCGGCCGGGGAAGCTGTCGCCCTCGACCCGGCAGCCGTCGAGGCAGTTGTGCGCGAGGAGACCGGTCAGGGCCCGCGCGAGGTCCGCTTCGTGCGCACGGACGACGGGATCGTCGCCTTTCTCACCCTCGCACTGGCCGCCGACGAGTCGCTCGCAGATGCCCATGGCCGCGCGAGCGCGGTCGAGGAGCGCGTGCGCGACGCCGTCCCCGGGATCGCCGACGTCGTGATACACACCGAGCCCTGATGCGCCTGTGCATGTTCCACCCCGCGGGGCACCCGCTGGAGCGCGGGTGGGTCGGGCGCATCGACGACGACCGTGTCGTCCACCTCGCCGCCCAGACGCTGCAGTCGTTCTTCACCGGAGGCGGCTCGGCGCGCGAGCACGCCGCGTACCCGCGGTCCGGGATCACGCTCCTGGCGCCGGTCCTCCACCCTCCGGCGGTGCGCGTCTTCGACGGGGGCGGCTCCTTCGCCTTCGCGAACCCCGCCGCGATCGTCGGTCCCGGCACGGCCGTCGCCGCCCCGGCCTCCGGGCGCCTGCTGCTCGTGCCGAGGCTCGCAGCTGTCGTCGGCGCCGAGGGGGCGGTGGGGGGATTCACCGCCTTCGCCGAGTGGCGCGACCCGACGCGGACGGCCCCCAAGGACCGCGACTTCGCGCTGGGGCTCGGGCCGAGCGTGTGCACGGCGGACGCGCTCGATCCGGACGGGCTGGGCGTGCTCGTGCGCGTGGACGCCGGGCTGGCGGAGACCGGGGCGTTCGTCGGCTTCGACTGGGCCGGCGCCGTCGCGCTCGCCGGCGAGCGGACGACGCTCAGGCCAGGCGACGTCCTCGCCGGGCCGGGGCTCGGCGTCGTCGAGGCCGCTGCCGGGAGCAAGGTCGAGCTCGAGATCGAGGGCATCGGCGTTCTCGACCACCACGTCGTCCAGGGCTGACGTGGAGGTCGTGGTCGACTGGGACGGAACCGTCACCGAGGTGGACGGCCTGCACCTCGTGCTCCGAGAGTTCGGCGACGTGCGGGTCTACGAGGAGGTCGAGGAGCGGCTCGGGCGGAGGCTCACGCTGCACGAGGTCATCGCCCTCGAGCTCGAGACGATCCGGGCGCCGCTCCCAGACGTGGTCACCTGGGTCCGCGAGAACGTCGTCCTCCGGGCCGGCTTCGCGGAGTTCGTTCGCCGCCGGCGCCCGCTCGTCGTCTCCAGCGGGTTCCACGAGCTGATCGAGCCGGTGCTCGAACGCGAGGGGATCGACGTCGAGCTCCGGGCGAACAGGCTCGACGTCGGCCCCGAGGGCTGGCGCCCGCTCTACCGGAGCGACGAGCCGTGCCCGGTGTGCGGCGAGCCGTGCAAGCGCGCCGACGTCGCCGGCCTCGACGGGTTCGTCTACGTCGGCGACGGCTACTCGGACCGGTGCGTCTCTCTCGCCGCACGCCGGGTCTTCGCGCGCGACGGGCTCGCGCGCCATCTCACGGCGCGCGGCATCCCGTTCGAGCCCTTCACGGACTTCGAAGACCTCGCCGCCCGGCTCTGAGACGCCCTACGGAGACGGTGGCGCGCCCGTGCTCCCGCCCAGCCGAAGCTGTGGTCGGAACACGTAGCTCGGGTGGGCTCCGGACGGCCGCTCGACCTGCGAGCGAAGCGCCGAGACCGCGGTCTTCGCGATCTCGGCGATCGGCTGCTCGATCGTGGTCAGGGGCGGCTGCGTCCACGACGCGGCGTCGATCCCGTCGAACCCGACGATCGAGACGTCTCCGGGCACGAGCAGCCCGAGCTCCGCGGCCTCCTGCAGGGCACCGATCGCCATGACGTCGCTCGAGCACATGACTCCGGTGGGCCGCCTGCCGCGCGGCCGCCGCATGAGGGCGCGCATCGCTGCCCGCCCGCCGGCGACGGAGAACTCGCCGTGCTCGACGTGGCCGTCGGCCAGGGCCGCCGCGTCGAGCGCGTCGAGATGGCCGAGGAGCTTCTCTCGCGTCGGCAGCGCGAACGGGTCGCCGGCGACGAACCCGATGCGCGTGTGGCCGAGCTCGATCAGATGCTCGGTCGCGAGGCGCCCGGCAGCGCGCTCGTCCACGCCGACCGATGTCGCCTCGAGGCCCTCCGAGCGCCCGTTGACGAACACGAGGTGCGCGCCACGCTCGAGGAGCGTCAGGTAGTGCGCATGGCTGCCGCGGACGTCGGTGATCTCGGCGGAGATGAAGATCATCCCGTCCACCCGCCGCTCGAGCAGCATGTGGACGTACTCGAGCTCCCGCTGCGCGGACCCGTGCGTGTTGCAGAGGATCGAGGCCAGGCGCTCGCGCGCCGCCTCCACCTCCATCGCCTGGGCGAGGGCGGCGAACACCGGGTTCCCGAACTCGGGGACGAAGAGCCCGATCGCGCCCGACGGCTCGGCGCGCCGCGGGGGGACGTACAGGAGCTCCCGCATCGCCCGCTCGACGCGTGCCCTCGTCTCCGGGCGCACCGATGCGGAGCCGCTCGCGACCCGCGAGGCGGTGGCGACGCTAACTCCCGCGCGCCCGGCGACGTCTCTAAGGCTGGCCACGGAGGTGGGTACCCGTGGCCGAGTGGCGGGGGCCGGCAGGCATTTCAGAAGGAGGAAACAATCGTCATTTGCGCTGCGCTCGATAATACCGCGCCGAATCAGCAGTTTCCCGCTTGACCGGCGTGCTCGAGTGCGGTTAGTGTCCCGGCGTCGTTACGAAATCGTGTAACAGTTTTCATGCGATGCCTCGTCCATACCACCCCTCAAGGAGGGCAATACAGATGTTGAGTTCTCGTAGGCTGCGCGCAGTAGCCGGGCTGGCGCTCACGGCGCTCGTTGCAGTCGTGGCCGTGTCGGCGGGCACATCCGCCACCAGCCAGACCTCGAAGGTCGTCATCTGGACCGACGCGGACCGGGTCGCAGCCGTGACCCAGGTCGCCAATGCGTGGGGGCAGTCGAAGGGCGTCACCGTCCAGGTCGTCCAGAAGGACTTCGGCTCGATTCGCTCGCAGCTCGCGACGGTTGCCGCCGACACGGCGCCGGACGTCATCGTCGGCGCGCACGACTGGATCGGCGAGCTGTCGACCAACGGCTCGATCCTGCCGCTCACCATGACGGCGGCGACGAGGAAGCAGTTCCCGAAGTACGCGCTCGACGCGTTCTCGTACGGGACTGCGATCAAGAAGCAGTACGGGACGCCCGTGGCGCTCGAGAACATCGCGCTCATCACGAACACGAAGCTCGCGAAGGTACCGACCTCGTGGGCGGACCTCGAGAAGCAGGCCCTCGCGGTCAAGAAGAAGACGAAGGCGCAGGTCGGCCTCGCCGTCCAGCAGGGCGCCGGGGGCGACGCGTACCACATGTATCCGATGTTCTCGGGCCTCGGCGGCTACGTCTTCGGCACGAACAAGGCCGGCAACCTCGACCCGTCCGACATCGGCGTCGCGAACCGGACGTTCCTCCGGAACGCCCCGCTGATCGACAGGTGGAACAAGGAAGGCCTCATCCGCTCGCAGGTCGCCTGGGACACGGCTCGTGACCTCTTCACGAAGGGCAAGGTCGCGTACTACATCACCGGCCCCTGGTTCGTGAGCGACATCAAGAAGGCCGGGATCAAGTACAAGATCTCCGCCTTCCCGAGGATCGTGTCCGGCATCAAGCCGGTCCCGTTCCTCGGCGTCCAGGGCTTCATGGTCACGAAGTTCTCTGCCGCTCACGGCGTCGAGAGCCTCGCCAAGGACCTCGTCGCGAGCTACATGGCCCGCTCGGCGCCGCAGTTCGCGCTCGCGTCCGCCAACGGCCGCTATCCCGCGAACCTGACTGCGGGCAAGCTGGTCAAGGATCCCGACCTGCGCGCGTTCGGCGCAGCCTCCGCGGGCGGCGTCCCGATGCCGAACATCCCGCAGATGTCCAGCGTCTGGGGCGACCTGGGCGCGGCCTGGGTCCGCTCGACGAAGGGCGCCGGGTCGATCCCCGCCCGGAGGTCGTTCATCGGGGCCCAGCGAAGCATCGCCCAGAAGATCGGCTAGACAGGACCGTCGAGAGGGGTGCGGCAACCGGCCGCGCCCCTCTCGACGATAATCGCCCGCAGCCGTGACCAGCGCCCCCATCGCCGCCGAGCCGGCCGTTCCCGGGCCCTCGCTGCTCGCCCGGGGCGTCGGCTTCTTCTCGGGGCCCGTCGGCTTCGGGATCAAGATCGTCCTCCTCGCGGCGGTCAACGCCCTCACCATCTGGGCGATCGGCGTGCTCCTCGCGGACGGCAAGTGGCTCGCCGGGCTCGCGATCGCCGGCGCGCTGGCGCTCATCGACGTCGTCTACCTGGTTCCGAGCAGGCGGCTGATCCCCGCCATGTACCTCGTCCCCGGGACCGTCTTTCTCGTCCTGTTCGTCGTCATCCCGATCGTCTCGAACGCGAACATCGCCTTCACCAACTGGTCCACGGGGCACAACCTGACGAAGGACGAGGCGATCGTCGCCATCCAGGAGGTCTCGCTCGTCGCCCCCGCGGACGCCGCCACGTACACGTCCACGCCGGCCACGAGGGACGGCGAGCTCGTGCTCCTGCTCGTGGACGACGCCACTGTGAAGACGTACGTGGGCACCGAGGAGGGCCTCGAGCCGCTCCCGCCGGAGTCGGTGACCGTCGAGGCCGGGGCGATCACCGCCGCCGACGGCTACGAGGTCGTGCAGGGCACGGGGCTCGCGGCGATCGACGCGGAGCTCAGCGCGCTGGTCATCCCGACGGAGGGCGACAGGTTCATCAAGGCCGAGGGGCTGAGCCTCGCCACAGAGGTGCAGCCGACGCTGGCGTACGACCCGGTGGCCGACACGTTCACGGACATCGAGACGGGGACCGTCTTCTCGGACAACGGCGAGGGGTCGTACGAGTCCGCGTCCGGCGAGATCCTCGAGCCGGGCTGGAAGACGCACATCGGCTTCCAGAACTTCGGCACCATCCTCACCGACCCCCTCGTCCGCGACCCGTTCGTCCGCGTGTTCGTCTGGACGTTCCTGTACGCGGCGCTCTCCGTGTTCATCCAGTTCGCGATCGGGCTGTTCGTCGCCATCACCCTGAACAAGCCCGACCTCAGGCTGAAGCGGATCCAGCGCTCGCTCCTCGTCCTCCCGTTCGCCATCCCCGCCTTCCTCTCGGTGCTCGTCTGGGCCGGGCTCCTGAACGACGAGTTCGGAGTGATCAACCAGACGCTCGGCACCGACATCCCCTGGCTCTTCGACCCCTGGTGGGCGAGGGTGTCGTGCATCCTGGTCAACGTCTGGATCGGATGGCCGTACTGGTTCCTCGTCTGCACGGCCGCGCTGCAGGCCGTTCCCGAGGAGCTCACCGAGGCAGCCCGCGTGGACGGAGCCGGGTCGCTCCAGGTGTTCCGCAAGGTGACGCTCCCGCTCCTGCTCGTCGTCACCGCGCCCCTGCTGATCGCGTCGTTCGCGTTCAACTTCAACCTCTTCAACAACATCTACTTCCTGACCGGCGGCGGTCCCTACGGCGTGGAGCAGAGCGTGGCCGGCTCGACGGACATCCTCATCAGCTACACGTACAAGCTCGCCTTCTCGACCGGCCAGGGCGCGCAGTACGGCCTCGCCGCCGCGGTCTCGATCTTCATCTTCTTCATCGTCGCGGGGATCTCGGCGTTCTCCTTCTGGCGTACGAAGGGGCTGGAGACGATCAGGTGACCACCTACGAGCAGACCGAGCCCGCCGCCGTCGCGCAGGTCGCCGAGGCGGCGCCCCGCAGGGGCCGGCGGCGCGGCGCGAACTGGTGGCGGTACCTCGTCAGCCTGCTCGCGATCGCGTTCGCGGTGTTCCCGATCCTGTACGTCGTCTCGGCCGCGTTCAACCCGGTGGACTCGCTGTCCGGCTCCGGCCTGATCCCCGACCACGTGACCCTCGACAACTTCCGGGCGATCCTCAGCGGGGCGCCCGGCGAGGAGGGCTCGAGCGAAGCTGGCCTCGACGTCCCGTACAAGAACTGGTACGTGAACATGCTGTTCGTGTCGGGGATGACGGCGGTCCTGTCCGTCTTCTTCGGCGCTCTCGCCGCCTACGCGTTCGCCCGCTACCGCTTCAAGGGCCGGCGGATGGGGATGATGTCGCTCCTCCTCATCCAGATGTTCCCGACCTTCCTCGCGGTCGTCGCCATCTACCGCCTCATCCTCCAGATCGGCGACGTCTTCCCGGCGATCGGGCTCGACACGCTCTCGGGCGTGATCCTCGTCTATCTCGGAGGTGCGCTCGGGGTGAACACGTGGTTGATGAAGGGATTCCTGGACTCGATCCCCGACTCGCTGGACGAGTCGGCGCGCGTGGACGGGGCGACGCCCGCGCAGGTCTTCTGGGCGATCATCCTCCCGCTCGCGACGCCGGTGCTCGCGGTGATCGGGCTGCTCTCGTACATCGCGACGATCAACGAGTACGTCGTCGCGAGCGTCCTCCTCGACACGACCGACAAGTTCACGATGAGCGTCGGCCTGTACGCGTTCATCAACGACAAGTACGCGCAGCAGTGGGGAGCCTTCTGCGCGGGCGTCGTCCTGGCGGCGATCCCCGTCGTCGTCCTCTTCTTCTTCCTCCAGCGGTACATCGCCGAGGGCCTGACGCGCGGCGCGGTCAAGGGGTAGGCGTGCCCGGTCCCCTCGCGCTGCCGCATCACGACGGCTCGGAGCTGTATGTCCCCGAGCGCCCGGGAGAGCTCGGCGAGAAGACGACGGTGCTGCTGCGGGTGCCGCGCACGACAGCCGTCGACGCGGCGCTCGTCCGCTACGTCCACGACGGCGAGCCGACCGCCGCCGTCGCCCGCGTCGACCGGGAGACCGAGACCGACGTCTGGTGGCGCGCGACGTTCAGGGCCTGGAACCCGGCCACGCCGTATCGCTGGCTGCTCTCCGGCGGAGATTTCGGCTACGCCTGGCTGAACGGCGTCGGCGTCCAGCCGTTCGACGTGCCGGACTCCGACGACTTCGTGGCGACCCCGGACCCCGGCGGGCCGGAGTGGCACCTCGAGTCGGTCGTCTACCAGGTCTTCCCCGACCGATTCGCGACCTCCGGGCTCGGAGTCGAGCCTCCCGAGTGGGCACGGCCCCGGGAGTGGGGCGTGCTCCCGACCGGGCGCGGGCGGACGACGCCGCGCGAGTGGTACGGCGGCGACCTCCGCGGGATCGAGCAGCACCTCGACCACATCGCGGCGCTGGGCGCGAACGTCCTCTACCTGACCCCGTTCTTCCCGGCGGGCAGCGTGCACCGCTACGACGCGAGCACGTTCGATGCCGTCGATCCGCTGCTCGGCGGCGACGAGGCGCTCGCGTCCCTCTCGCGGGCCGCCCACGAGCGGGGCATCCGCGTGCTCGGCGACCTGACCACGAACCACGTCGGGAAGGGGCACGAGTGGTTCGTGCGCGCGCTCGAGGACGAGAGCTCCCCCGAGCGGGAGTTCTTCTTCTTCGACGGGCGGCGCAAGTCCGGGTACGAGTGCTGGCTCGGGGTGTCGTCGCTCCCCAAGCTCGACCATCGCTCGCCGGAGCTCGAGCGCCGCTTCTTCGAGGGCGGCGAGTCGGTCGTGCAGCGCTGGCTCCGCCCGCCCTTCTCGCTCGACGGCTGGCGGATCGACGTCGCGAACATGACCGGGAAGCGCGACGCGGCCGATCTCGGAGCGCACGTGGCGAGCGAGGTCCGCGCGGCGGCGGTCGCGGCCCGTCCCGACGCCCTCGTGATCGCCGAGCATGCGCACGACGCACGCTCGGCGCTGCGGCCCGGCGCGTGGCACGGGACGATGGCCTATGCCGGATTCACGCGGCCCGTGTGGGAGTGGCTCCGGAGCGAGTCGGTCTCCGGTCGCCCGGCGCGCGAGTTCTACGGCCTTCCGGTCGGCGTCCCCCGTCTCCCCGGCGACTCCGCGGTGGCGGCCATGCGGCGCTTCCGCGCCGGCCTGCCCTGGTCGAGCGTCCTCCACTCGTGGACGATCCTCGACAGCCACGACACGGCGCGCTTTCGCACGATCTCCGGCTCGCGCGAGCGGCAGGCCGTCGGTGTCGGGCTGCAGATGACGACGCCGGGCGTGCCGATGGTCTTCGCGGGCGGCGAGCTCGGCCTGGAGGGCGAGTGGGGGGAGGACGCGCGCCGCACCATCCCCTGGGACCGGCCGGACACGTGGGACGAGGAGCTCCACGAGAGCTACCGTGGGCTCATTGCCCTGCGGCGCTCGAGCCGGTCGCTCGCCCGCGGCGGCATCCGGTACGCACACGTCTCCGCGGACGCGATCGCGTACGTGCGCGAGGCCCCCGGCGAGACCGTTCTCTGCCTGGCAGCGCGAGCCGGCCATGAGCCCGTCAGGGTGCCGCTCGCCGCGCTCGGGGCCGGAGACCTCGACACCCTCTGGGGCCGAGCGGCGACAATCGACGGTGACGACGCCGTGCTACCCGCCGACGGGCCCGCCTTTCACGCCTGGAGAGCCGTGTGACGACCGAGGAGAGACGAGATGGCTGACGTGCAGCTGAAAGAGGTGGACAAGGTCTACGAGGGAGGTGTGCACGCCGTCCAGGACCTCTCGCTCTACGTCCAGGACGGGGAGTTCCTCGTCCTCGTGGGCCCGTCCGGGTGCGGCAAGACCACGGCGCTTCGCATGATCGCCGGGCTCGAGGAGATCACGGACGGGACGATCACGATCGGCGAGCGCGTCGTGAACGACCTCTCGCCGAAGGACCGCGACATCGCGATGGTCTTCCAGAACTACGCGCTCTACCCGCACCTCTCGGTCGCGGACAACATCGCCTTCGGGCTGCGCCTCCGAAAGACGCCGAAGGAGGTCGTGAACGAGCGCGTCGCCTGGGCGGCGAAGATGCTCGACCTGACGCCGTATCTCGCACGCAAGCCGCGCGAGCTCTCCGGCGGCCAGCGCCAGCGGGTGGCGATGGGCCGTGCGATCGTCCGCGAGCCGCACGTCTTCCTCATGGACGAGCCGCTCTCGAACCTCGACGCGAAGCTGCGCGTCCAGATGCGCGCCGAGATCGCGAAGCTCCAGCACGAGCTGGCGACGACCACGATCTACGTCACG
>CAZMUG010000012.1:4914-31099 GCA_964569165.1 uncultured Gaiellales bacterium | reverse complement strand
CCGGGTACCTGCGCGCGATCCAGGCGGACTACTCGATCAACGGCGTCTTCAACATCGCCTCCGACAACTACACCGTCGGCCAGGTGGGCGACAAGGTGAAGGAGGAGATGGAGAAGCTGCTCGGGCGGCGGATCGAGCTCGAGCTCAAGGGCATCCAGGATCTCCGGAACTACAAGGTCGCGACGACGAAGGCGCGGACGGTTCTCGGGTTCGAGCCGAGCTACGACATCGCGGACATCATCGACGACCTCCATGCCCACCGCGACCTGTACGGCGACCTGGACGCGGACGACTACTACAACATCCGCGTGTTCCGCCGGCTGCACGAAAGCCCGCCGCAGGCCTCGTAGCCGTCCGCTCCATCGCTCGGGGCCGGCAGCGTGGGCTAGGAGCGCTGCTCGAAGGAGGCCTCGCCCACCGCCTCCTCGCGGGGCGCCACGGCCTGGCCCGGTTGTTCGCGATAGGGCGGGGGACGCAGGCCGAGCAAGGAGCTCACACCGATCCGGGAGCCCGTGCGCCGCTGACGACGCAGCTCGGTGTTGCCCGGGACGACGGAGCGGATGGAGTAGCGAAGGCCGATCGCTCCCAGGTAGAGGGCACCGTGCACCGGCGAGAAGTTCTTCGCCGCGTAGTGGCGGCACGAGTAGGCGCGCTGGGCCTCTCGGAGCGGGTTGTACTTCGATCGGTCGAAGCTGTGGCGGATCGTCATCACGGGAAGATGGTGGATGCTCCAGCCCGCGTTCCTGATGCGGAGGCAGAGATCGGTCTCTTCCGCGTACATGAAGAACCGCTCGTCGAGGAGGCCCGCGCTGTCGAGTGCCTCTCGCCGGCACACGATGAAGGACCCGGCCGTCCAGTCCGCGGCGAACTCACGGTCGTAGAGCTCGAGGTCGAGGACTCGCTCGCCCAGCCAGGAAGCCCTGAACGGGAGGCGCTCCGAGCCCAGCGCTTCCCCGAGTGCCCGGATCGCGTTCGGGAAGCGCCGCATGGTCGGATAGAGCTCGTCGTCCAGGGTCAGCTGCCGGACGCCGGCGACGCCGACGCCCGGTCGGGCGTCGAGCTCCGAGACGAGCTCCGCGAAGGTGCCGTCCACGACCTCGGTGTCGGGATTCAGGAGCAGCGCATAGCGCGCGTCGGTGGTCATGAGCGCGCGGTTGTTGGCGTATGCGAATCCGCGGTTCTCACACGTGACGATTCGTGCAAGCGGGAACTCGTTGCGGACCACGTCCTCGGTGTCGTCCGTCGACATGTTGTTGGCGACGACGACGTCGAGGTCGGCGCCGCCGGCGTGCTCGAACACGCTGGCGAGGCAAGGACGCAGCCAGTCGGCCTCGTTCGTCGACACCACGACGATCGCGAGGTCGTTCACCGGAGGCCAGCCCGGCGTCGTGACCCGCCGGGAGCCCGCCCGACACGCATCCACCGCATCCGGTTCACACTATTCACGCCGCCCGCGCGGATCAACCGTGAGCGACCGCATCCTCCCGAGGTTGACGAGACGGCCGGTTTCGTGGACCCTGTGAGTCGTGGGGGAGATGGGCCGAGAGACGACCGCGCAGCCATCGGGCATCGCGGCGAGGATTCGCGCGCGGACGACGGCGTGGGCCGCGCACGGCGACGCCATCCGGCGCGGCCGCGAGCGTCGGTACCGGCTGTTCGTCGAGCTGTGCCGGGTACGACCGGAAGAGCGCATCCTCGACGTCGGCGCGGGGGTGGGCTCGGCGCTGGAGCGGTTCAACAGCGTCAACCCGATCGTCGCGATCGACATCGTCGCCCCGGTCGCGGAGGGCTGGCTGGCCGGTTCCAACGTCGAGGTCGCCGAGGCCGACGGCACGAGGCTCCCGTTCGGGGAGCGTCAGTTCCCGGTCGCCTTCTCGAACTCGGTCATCGAGCACGTGCCGAAGGAGCTCCAGGGCACGTTCGCGTCCGAGATACGCCGTGTCGCGGAGCGGTACTTCGTGCAGACGCCCAACAAGTGGTTCCCGGTCGAGCCGCACTATCAGCTCCCGCTCGTGCAGTTCCTGCCCGAGCGCGTCATGAAGGCGCTGAACCGGCGCTTCTCCTTCGGCTGGAGGGAGAAGGGGCGCTGGGAGCCCGTCAACCTCCTGTCGGCGCGCGAGCTGCGCCGGCTGTTCCCCGACGCAGAGATCCATCGCGAGCGGTTCTTCGGGCTGACGAAGAGCCTCATGGCGGTCCGCCGCGGCCTGCCGCCCGAGGGGAGCTGACCGACACCCCCGAGGGCGGTCATCCCTTCGGGGGTGTCGGTCTTCCCATATCTCGGTTACTGGTCGATCCAGCGGCGGCTGGGGGGGTGCCAGCGCTGGCACGTCACCCCCGGGCCTTTGACGATGCTCGGGCTCTGGAAGATGCACGGCTCTGACGAGTTGTAGTTGCATGCCGGATCGGAGCCGTCGTTTCGCCCGGACCTGAAGCTCGCCCCGGAGACGCGGCCGGAGCCGTTCCCCGCGAGCAGCGAGTGGTTGCAGGCGATGTACTTCCCGCCCTGGATGACGGTGTTCGTGCTCGCCAGCGAGTAGAAGAACGCCCCCCCGGCTCCCTGGCACGTCGAGCGCCCGGCGTCGTAGTCGCCGACGCGGAAGTCGACCCACGTGATGTTCGTACCGCCGAGGACCTGGATGCCGTCCTGGTGGATCGCGTCGATGACCTTCCGCCCGCAGTTGGCATGGCCCGTGATCTGGAGGTTCGACGCGCCGGGCCGCTCGGCCATCACGCGAATCGCATCCTCCTGGGGCCCGCGGGTCAGGCCGTCGCCGTTGATCTCCAGGACGAGGTCGATGGCGTTCGTGCCGTCACCGACGCAGCCTGCGCCGAGCCGGACCCCGAAGCCGTTGTAGTTGTGCGTGTAGTTCATGACCACCCGCAGCGGCAGCCCTCTCGTGGCGTACCTGCTCACCGGCTGGGTGCACGTCCACGTCGCATCGGTGAAGGTCAGGGTCGTGCCTCCCGACGACGGCGGCGGCGTCGCGTCCGTCTCGTCGTTGTCCGAGGGGCTCGAGCAACCCGGGTCGCTCATGTCGATGCGCCCGTCCCCGTCGTTGTCCCGCCCGTCCGCGCACTGCGCCGGTGGGGGCGTCGTGTTCCTCTCGTCGTTGTCCGAGGGGCTCGAGCAGCCCGGGTCTCTCATGTCGATGCGCCCGTCCCCGTCGTTGTCCCGCCCGTCCGCGCACTGCGCCGGTGGGGGCGTCGTGTTCCTCTCGTCGTTGTCCGAGGGGCTCGAGCAGCCCGGGTCTCTCATGTCGATGCGCCCGTCCCGGTCGTTGTCCCGCCTGTCCGCGCACTGCGCGGTCGGCCCGGGGCCATTGCCGGGCGGAGCCGGGGTCGTGGGGGGGGCATGTGGCGAGCCGTCCCCGGTGGCCGTCGCGCGATGCACGCTCTCGCAGTCGGCCGCGACCACGTCGCGCTTGTCGACCACGACCGTGTCTCGTCCGGGCCCGCAGGAGATCTGGTCTCGCTCGCCATCCCGTGCGAACAGGTGATCGTCCCCTCTGGCGCCCATGAGGACGTCACGCCCGTCGCCCCCGTACACCGTGTCGTCCCCGGCGCGGCCGTCGATCCGGTCGTCTCCGCCGTGGCCGAAGATCCTGTCGTCGCTTGCCGATCCGGTCAGGCTGTCGGCCTTCCCGGTTCCGGTGATGTTGCGTTCTCGTTCCTTCGCAAGTGCGGTCGAGGCTCCGGCGCAGAGCACGAGCGCTGCGCTGACGAAGCCGAGTACGTACAAGAAAGAGCTCCCGCGACGCACCAAAGTCATCCGTGCTACCCCCTTCGCCTGGCTGTCCGTGCGGAAGGCTCGGAACCTAGCAGCGCGTCCCCAGGGGCGAGACGATGCTTACACTCTCCTTGCAGAAAACGCGGAGTTTGCGGGGGCGTTGCCGGGCCGGCCGCCCTGCCGGGACCGGCGGCGTTCCCGGCTCGGGCTCGTCAGCCGGGGTCCTGCACCGCGCGGTCGACGGCGGCCGCCTCCTCATCGGCGAGCGCCATCGTCTTCAGGCCGAGAGCTGCCGTGATGAAGAGCACGAGCGTTACCTGGACGTACGCCAGGGAGTCGTAGAAGAACATGCTCGCTCCGTACGCGGCGCACGCCGCGGCGCACGCCGCGACGAAGTCGCCTTGCCGGCCTGGTATCTCCCGTGCAGCACGCACGAACCGGACGGCCACCCCCCAGACGAGCCACACCACCGCGATGATCCCGGCGAGCCCGAGAGTGACCAGCGTGAGGAGATACTGGTTGTCGAAGATGATCGGCACGGGTGTCTGCGGGCCCGTCCCCGCGAGGTCTGGCCCGACCGTCGCGATCTGCGGGCTGTCGAGGCCGAGCCCGATGATCGGCGACCGAGACCAGAGGTCGAAGGCCGGGCCGACGTCCGCGAGCCGGCCCGACCCGGACTCGCCACCCCGGTCCGAGAGGGAGCCGAGGAACGTCGTTCCCTGTTGATCGCCGAACGAGTGCAGGATCCCGCCGATCGCGCCGGGAGCCACGGTATGGACGAAGATCGGCAGGACGAGCGCGAACGGAACGAGGCGAACGAGGACTCGTCGCCTGAGCATGAAGGCGACGACGAGCATGGCGATCCCCATCGCCACCGTGGTTCGTGAGATCGTCGCCGCTGCGCCGGCGGCGATCAGCGCGAGAGCCACGGTCCAGATCCCCTTGGCGAGGCGCGTCTTCGCCGACGCGATGAGGTACACGACGAAGGGCGCGAGCATCATGAGCGCTGCACCGAGCGCGATCGGATGCTGCGCGGAGGCATGCACGCGCAACCTGCCGCCACGGAGGTCGAGGACGTCGCGCTCGTTCATCGCGAAGCCGGGAAGCCACTCAGACAGGTGGTTGAACACGTTGTAGAGGGTGTAGCCCTCGTACAGGGCCGCGACCGCCACGATCACGCCGCCACCGACGAGAATGGTGACGATGCGCTCGATCTGGCCGAACGCGTCGAGAGTCGAGGAGAAGAGCAGGAAGACGATGACGTAGCTGAGGAAGAAGGACAGGGACTTGAGCGCCTGGCCCTCGTTCCCCGGAACGTCGATCGTCGGAGCGTTGATGATCTCCGACGCAAGCACGACCGCGGTGAGCGCGAAGAGCGCCTTGCTCGCGGAGAGCCCCTGCACCGAGCGCTTGTTCCTGACCGACCAGATGACGAATCCCGCCACGAGCAGGAGAATCAGGACGCGGTAGATCTCCAGGTGGAACGGGAGGTCGACCGGCAGCCGGTAGAGCTTGATGGGCACGAGCCAGAGCACGGCGATGAACACGAGCAGCGCGTTCGGCCAGGTGAGGAGATTCCACCTCGTCGCGCCGAGAGCGAGGAGCGTCCCGCCGAAGAACGCGACTGCGCCGAAGGCGACCGCGTCCCCGCCCGCGGCGATCCCGAGGACCAGCCCGAGCACGCCCGCAGCTACGAACGTCGCTGCGGGCAGCGGGCTGGGCTGAGCCTGGTGGATGCTGCTCAACCGCGCAGGCCAGCCGCGTCCGGGACGCTTGCCCTCGCTCTTCGGGGGACGAGCTGGTCGAGGAGGAGCGCCAGCATGCAGAAGGCGGCGATGACCGCGATGGCGACGAGAAGCGGGATGCCGTACGCCGGCCCGCCCGTCGGGAACGTCCTGCCCGGAGCCTGCAGCTGCTGGATCAGGATCCTCTCCTTCGGAGCGATTCCTGCCCGGTCCTGCTCGGTGCTGATCCACTGCTTGAACGCCTTCGCGGTGGCCTCGGCGAGTGCGACCGCATCGCGCCCCGTGTCGGACGTGGCGTAGATGTCGATGACGGGGAGCTGGGCGGGAGAGAAGCGCACCGGCGTGCTCACGGCCGAGAAGGCGTTTGCGGTCACGGCACCCGGGAGGTTGCCGAACATCTTGGTACGCAGCTTCGCGACGTCGTCGGACTCGATGAGGAGCGGGTACAGGTTCGCCGCCGCCAGGAGCGGCTGGACGTTCGGCGTGTCCGCGACGACGAGAGCACCGCTCGAGCCTCTACCGGCCGCGGCGCCCGAGCCTCGACCTTCGTCGGGCGTGCCCGACGCGGTCTCGACGGTTCGGGGAACGCTGATGCGAATGTACTGACCCTCCGAGCTCGTCACCAGGAGCCGGGCGGCTGCGGTCCAGGTCTGCTTGTCCCGTGGCGTGAGCCCCGGCAGCTCGTAGACCATCCAGGCCGCGAGGAACCCGCCGATGACGACGCCGAGCGCGACCAGCCACCAGAACCGCAGGAGCGCGGCGCTCATCGCCGGGCCCTTCTCGCGGTCTTCGTACGTGACGGCAGCCTCGTGCCGGCGACGACAGCAACGCGGTTACTCACAGTCTCTCCCCCAGTCGGCATTGACTCCGTCCCGGCTGCACACGCTGGCGCACACAGTCGGGCCCCTGTAACCCTATATACGCGAAGAACCCCGGTCTGTCCATCTACGGCGACGTCGAGAACGAGCATCGCGGGTCGTCACGGTCATCGAGGATCACGTTTCCGGCGTCGACGGTGGCGATCGCGGTGCTCTGGGTCATGAGGTCGAACCAGCGGCCCGGGCAGATGACCGTGCGCCGGGCTCCCGAGCGAACGGCGTCGGCCACGAGGATCGTATGGGCCGCGTCGGGGCCGAGCCGCCCGTTCTCGAACACGATGTCCGTGGGCAGCGATGCCGCCATGCCCCCCTGGGCGATGAAGAGGTTCGCGTTCACGCCCGGTCTCCCGCAGAACACGTCCATGTTCCGGAAGACGATGTTGCGACCTCCCATGACCTGGATCCCGTCCTGGTGATAGCCGCTGGTCTGGTCGTAGCAGCGGACGTATCCCGACTCGACGACGAGATCGTGCGCGACGGCGCCTGCGTTCTGGACCTTGATCCCGTCGCCCGACCACGTGTCCACCTCCACTCGCCCGATCCGTCCCGTGCAGTTCTGGGAGAGCGAGATCGCATCGATCGGGCTGGAGCTTCGGTGGATCGTCACCTTCACCGAGTCGACGTCGACCGGGCCGCGGCACACCCAGGGCTCGTCCTCGAGCACGATCGTCCCGCTGGCGAGCGGCGCCGCGGAGAGCCGGCCGGTGATGGTCCGCGCGTTCGGTGGATCCGGGGTCCGGGGCCACGACACGTCGGCGGCCTCCAGCACCTCCTCGCAGTCCCGGTGCTCATCCGTCGGGTCGACGTATGCCTCGTCGTTGCCGGCGCCGCAGCGAACGACGTCGTGCTCTCCGTCGAAGGCGCGAACGCGGTCGTCTCCGGCTCCGGCCTCGACGACGTCCTCTCCGTTGCCCGCATCGACCAGGTCGTTGCCCGCCCCGGCATCGACGCGGTCCGGCCCGCCGAACGCGAACAGCAGGTCGTCGCTGCGCGTTCCGCGGAGGACGTCGCCACCCCGCGTTCCCAGGTGCTTCACCCCGTCGGGCGCGACCGGCTGCCGCGGCACCGAGTCGGTCTGGCTCATGAGCCTGTGTCCGCCCGCGCTGACGACCGCCACCAGCGCGAAGGCGCCGCAGGCCGCCCACACCCAGCTCCTACCGAGCCGCAGGCCGCCCGGCGCAGGTTGACGCATGTTCGCACCCACCCCTCGTCTGAGCGTAGCTGAAGATACGCTCCGTGAAAACCCCAGCAAAGTCGCCGTTTTTCCTGCGCCCGGCTACGCGATCGGGCGCTTGCTGTGGACACGCCCGCCGTTCGCCGCGACGATGCGTTCGTATGACAACCACGAGTCACCGGCAGATCGACGTCCTCCTCGTGTGCTCCACCGGCGGGCATCTTCTCCAGCTGGTCGCGCTCGAGGAGGTGTGGGGTGACGCTTCGCGCATGTGGGTGACCTTCGACAAGAGCGACGCCCGGTCGCTCCTGCGCGGGGAGGACGTCGTGCATGCGTTCGGCCCGACGAACCGAGTGTTCGGTCGCAGGGCGGCCATGAACACCGTCAAGAACGTCGTGCTTGCCTGGCGGGTCCTCTCCGACACGAAGCCCGCCGTGATCCTCACCACGGGCGCGGGCGTCGCCGTGCCGTTCGCGTGGGTGGGTCGCCTCAGGGGAGCGCGCGTCGTGTACGTGGAGAGCCTGACGCGCATCGACGGGCCCTCCCTGAGCTGTCGGCTCATCACCCCCATCGCCGAGCGGATCTACGGGCAGTGGCCGGAGTTCACGCAGGCGGTCGCGCGGGCCCGATACCTCGGAAACGTCTTCTCACGCGGATGATCCTGGTCACCGTCGGCACGAACGAGGCTCCTTTCGATCGACTGCTCCGGGCGCTCGAGACGCGGCCGGACGCAGGGGAGGAGCTGCTCGTCCAGCACGGGCCGTCCGCCGTCCGTCCGTCCGGGGCGACCTGCGTCGACTTCCTGTCCTACGAGGATCTCGTCGACGCGATCCGGCGCGCGCGAGTCGTGGTGACGCACGCCGGGGTCGGCTCGATCATGACGTCGCTCGCCAACCACAAGCTGCCGGTCGTGGTTCCGCGTCTCCGGCGCTTCCGCGAGGCGGTCGACGACCATCAGCTCGCGCTCGGCCGCAGGCTGCACGCGGCCGGGCTGGTCGCCCTGGTGGAGGACGAGTCTCGACTCGCGCTCGCGCTCGAGGGCTCCGCTCCGGTTCCCGATGTCGAGCTCGGACCCAGCCTTCGGCTGGTCGCGGATCTCAGGGCGTTCGTCGCCGAGCAGCGCGGCGTGAGGCACCCCGCTGCCCGCCTCGCTCCCCGTCGGTAGGCGACCCTAGATCTCGACGAGGCGCTCGAACGGAGTGTCCGCCGGCTCGAGCAGCGGGACGCCGCCGTGCTCGACCCAGGCATGCGCGCGAAACTCGGGTGACGGCGTGACGGCGATCACGAGCGTCGCGGAGACCCCGCGGGCCGCGAGGAGGTCGACGAGCACGAGCGAGCGCATGAGGCACCTCGAGTCGAAGGGAAGCGGGCCGAGCACTTGCGAGACGACCTGCCCCAGGCGTACCCCCGCCCGCCTGGCGTCCGGCTCGCCGACTCGGGCCCGCGGAGCGGCCGAGCGAAGCGCCTCCACGGCGGTCCGGATGTCCGTGCGCCGGACGAGCCGGCGGACCCTGCCGTACGCCGTGACGATCTCGAGCCCGAGCCGGGCCTTCTCGCGGGGCGTGAAGCCACGATCGAGCCACGTCGTCGCGCTCGCCCGGCCGGGACGACTCATCGCAGTGTCTCGAGCGCATGTTCCCCGACGGCCCGAGCAGCCTGCTGAGCCCCTGCCGACCACGGGACCGCGACCTCGAAGGCCGGCACCGCTTCGGCGACGCGCGCGCAGACGTCGAGGTGTGCGAGCGACATGGCCGGGTCTCGCAGGTAGGCGATGAATGCTGCCGCGAGGAGCAGCGGAGCCGGGCTGTCGCTCTCCCGGATCTCGATCGACTCGCCCGCTCCCGGAAGGAGGAAGTAGACGGCGCGCAGGGGCCGTGGCGCGTCCACCACCGGAGGGTGGACGTAGACCTTGTCGGCCATCCCCACACGCGGTCCGAGCCGGCGTCTTCCCTCCGCGGTCATCGCTGCGAGCTCGCGCCGGTCGAGGCCCGCCAGGCCCGCGCCGGGGTAGGCCAGGATCTCCTCGCCGTCGCTGTCCAGGGCGAGCACGTCGTCGGTGACCAGGGCCGCGCCGTCGGCGACGAGGTGGGCGGCGACCGAGCTCTTGCCGACTCCCGACGGGCCCGAGAACGCGATGGTCCGGCCTTGCACCTCCACCGCGCTCGCATGGAAGAGATGGCGTCCGGCGAGGGTTGCGGCGAGCGGGAGGACCTGCGCGAACAGAAGGCGCTCCCAGCGCCACGCCCGTATCCGGGGAAGGGCGCAGCGAACCCGGGTGCCGGTCGGGTCGAGGATGTGACGTCCATGACGTGGCGCCCAGACGCTGTAGCCGGCCGTCTCGTGACGCTCGACGACGAGCCACGACCTGCCGTCGGGACGGCGTCGCTCGAGGAGCCTCTCGGCTCCGCGTGAGGGCCACGCGCCGCGTAGCACCTCTGCGGAGGCGGATTCGAGTGACGTGCGAGGGCCGTCCCACGCGCCGCGCGCCCGAGCGAGGTGCGGGATCGGGAACCGGGATCCGACCTCGATCCCGAACGCGCACGACCTCGTGCGTGCCGGCCGTCTCGGCTCCCGTGCCCGCCCGCCGTCCCGCTCAGCCCGGCTCATCCGAACCGCCCCCGGCTCCGTTGTGGAGGAGCTCGACGATCCCTCGCTCGACGAGGTCGAGGCACGCGAGGTACGTGTCCTGCGCGACGGCGTCGAACGGGCGCCCGAACCGCTCGGCCAGCCGCGCCGCCGCCTCACCGACCGTCAAGCCGCTCTCGAGGTCGGCGAGCAGAAGCCCGGCTGTCGGGTTCAGGCCGTGGTACCGGCCCGTCTCGAGGTTCAGCACGACCGTCTCGTGCGCGAACGGCCGATGGGCGACGTGGTCGGGCACTCGCGCCGTGCACGCGAGCACCTCGTCGCGGGTGGGGCGGTGGTCCGGCATCAGTACTCGAGGATCGTTCCTCGCCGCTGGGCGCTTCGCAGGCTCCAGCGGAGCGCGAGCACCGCCGGCGGGAGGAGGACGATCGTGAACAGGGCGAGACGCCAGACTGCGCTCCACGTGGAGTCGATCGGAGCTCCCGCGACCCAGTGCCGGGTCAGCTCCACGGCAGGGGTCAGCGGCTGCGCCTGGGAGGCCCACTCGATCCAGTCGGGGAGGAGCACGACCGGAAAGAGCACTCCGCCCACGAGCGACATGCACGTCACGACGAACCCGGTCCCGGCCCCCACCTGCTTGACGACGATCACCGCTGCCGTGGTCAGCACGGCGATGGGCAGGAAGGCCGCGCTGCCGAGGAGCACGGCGGGGAGCGCGAGCGGAGCCGTCGACCACACGACGGGCATCCCGAACACGAGCGCGCCGAAGGCGACGGTGACGAACGCGCCCAGCATCGCGCTGGCGAACGGGAAGACCGCCATCGCGAGGATCCCCAGCACGGGCCCGACGGGCGAGACGAGCACCCGCTCGAAGGTACCCGTCAGAAGCTCCTGGCGCACGACCATCGGCAGCACCACCAGGGCCGCCGTGAGGACCTGCAGCACCGCCAGCCCGATGACCGCGTAGGAGAAGTAGTCGTCGGAGGCCGCGAACACCCCGTTGGTGACGAGGCGCGAGACGTAGTAGAAGACCGTCACGCCGACGACGCCCGCGAGCAGCTCGGAGAGGAACCGCAGGCGGTAGCTGGCGAAGACGAGCGCGTCTCGCTTGACGATCGCCGCCGCGCCGGCGACGTCCGCAGCAAGGTGCCTCATCCCAGCAGCCGCCCGTCCTCGAGGGTGTAGGCACGGTCCGCGGGCAGCGCATCCACCTCCTGTCCCGCGGGCATCGAGTAGAGGACGCTTCCCCCGCTCGCCGCGAACGAGGCCGTCGCCTCGCCGAGCAGCTCCAGACCGGAGCCGTCGAGGCTGTTCGACGGCTCGTCGAGCACGAGGAGGGTCGGGCCGTGGAGGAACGCGAGAGCGAGCCGCAGCCGCTGTCGCTGACCCATCGACAGGCGATCGGCTCTCCGGTCGAGCATGTCGTGGAGGTCGAACTGCGTGGCCGTCTCCACCGTGCGGGCCCGGATCTCCGCCGGAGACAGCACGGCGAGCCGCCCCCAGAAGTGGACGTGCTGGCGCACGGTGAGCCGTGCGTAGAGGCCGAGCGACCCGGCCGAGAGAAAGCCGATGCGGCGCTGGTACTCACGGCGGTTGGCGCGCGACGTGAGCCCGTCGAGCCGGACCTCGCCCGCGTCCGCGTGGATGAGCCCGGCGACGATCCGCAGGAGCGTCGTCTTCCCGACCCCGTTGCGGCCCGTGACGACGGCAACCGCGCCCGGCTCCAGCTCGAGGTCGACACTCGCGAGGAGCGGGACGTCGCGCGCGCGCCAGCGCTTCTGGACTCCCTCGAGCCGGAGCCGGGCGCCGCCGGCCCGCACGCCCGAGGTGCCGGTCGAGGTCGTCGGGGCGGGAGGCGGCGAGACGCCCGAGCTCATGGCGTCGGCATGCGGACGGAGGCCCCGACCGGGAGGGCGGCTGGGTCGCGCACCATCAGCTGCCGTCCCCGATCGTCAGGATGCCGCTCCCCAGGCCCGCGTCCGGGTCGAGGATGAGCTGTGCGGCCTCGTTCCGCGAGCGCACGCCGAGCTTTCCGAAGGACGAGCGCAGGTGCGTCTTCACGGTGCTCTCGGCGAGATGCAGCTTCCGTGCGATCTCGCCGTTCGACATCCCGAGCACGACCATCCCGAGAACCTGCTTCTCGCGCGTCGAGAGCGCCGGCCTGACCAGGCTCGGGCGGATGGACGCGGGGAACGACAGCAGCCCCAGGCGGGCGCCGCGCACGGCTGGGCCGAGCACGTGCTCCGCGTCCTGCTCCAGGACGACCGCGTCCGCACCCGCCGCCAGGAGCTCGCGCAGCGTCCGGAGACCGAGCTCGCGCGTGACCACCACGAGGCTGGCCGTCGGTGCCGCCAGCCTGATGTCTCGTACGGCCGTGGCGGGCTCGGAGCCCTGTCCGGGGTGCAGCGCGACCACCACGGCCGGCTGCTTCGCGAGGCTGCGGAGCTCGTCCGGCGCACCCACGCGCACGACTCGGAGCCCCTCCTCGAGAAGCGCCCTCCGGACGGGGGCGGGCGTGCGCCGTGGAGCGACGACGGCCGCGGTGTGAGCGGATGCCCGCCGACGCGTCCCGGCAGCGAATGTCGAGGTGACCACGGCTGTGCTTGTCATCGAGCTGGTTACGTACTCTTGTCGTCCGTGTCGCCGGCCCCTCTTACTTCCGGCACCTTCGAGCACCTCGAAGCATACGAAGCAAGCGGCGCTCGGTGGTGAGACGCGGCAGCCCGGGCGGGAGGTCGTCCGCCGGAGCGGCCCCTCCGCCCGAGGGCGCGGTCTGGGAGGCGACGGATCGGCTCGTCGACCGCGCGCCGGACCTGAGGGCGCTGGCCGCGAACCGCCTGCACCTCCTGGCGGCACGTCGCTACCGGGCTACCGGCCGGCCCGTTCCCGAGAGCCTCGAGGCGGCCGAGCGTCTCAACGCCGTCGCCGTGCTGGTAGCCCCCGAGATCCTCGGTCGCATCCGCCGCGCCTGTTCCGGGCCCATCGTGCTCCACAAGGGGCCGGAAGTCGGCCTCTCGTACCCGAGCCCCGTCCTGCGCCCCTTCATCGACCTCGATCTCCTGGTGCCGGACGTCGCCCGCGCGCAGCGGGCGCTGCTCGCGGCCGGGTTCGTCGAGGTCGGGAGTGCCGACGTGTACGCGTCGGCTCCGCACGGGCTCCCACTCCAGTGGCCCGGACTCCCGCTGCTGGTCGAGATGCACGGCAGTCCGAACTGGCCGAGCTGGATCTCCCGGCGGCCGGCCCCGGAGCTGATCGAGGCGGCCGTGCCCTCGCGGCTCGGGGTCGACGGGATCTCGACGCTGGCCCCCGAGCACCATGTTCTGACCCTGGCAGCTCATGCGTGGGCGCACGGGCCGCTGTCCCGTGTCGGGGACCTCGTCGACGTGACGGTGCTGTCCGGCGGTCTCGACCACGAGGAGCTCGACGCGATCGCCTCCCGCTGGGGGCTTCGGCGGTTGTGGCGAACGACGCTGGAGGCGGCGGACGCCGTCCTCTTCGACGCGGGCCTGCCCTGGCTGCTGCGCCCGTGGGCGCGGAACCTCCTCGATGTTCGCGAGCGCACGATCCTCGAGATCCACGTGGGCCGGTGGCTGGCAGGCTTCGCGTCCGGCGGGCTCCGATCGGGGCTCGGCGTCCTCGGCCGGGAGCTCGCGAAGGATGCCCGCCCGCTGCCCGGCGAGTCCTGGGGCGAGAAGCGCAGGCGCGCACGTCTGGCGATCCGGAACGTCAGGGTGGCGAAGTCGCGCCATGACGAGGACCTGCACCGCTGACCGCGCGGCCGCCCTCGCGCAGCGCGCGGGGGAATCCCGGATCGGACTGCGCGCGCAGCCAGGACTCGACCGTGACGAGCCGCCACAGCAGCCGAGCCCAGGCGATGTGCCGGACGGCGGGCCGCGCCCCCAGCAAGCCCTCGATCCGCTCGGGCCGCGTGTAGCGGCGGATCTCGGCATCGGGTGCCCTGAGAACCCGCGAGAGAAGGTCGAAGTCGGTCTCCGCGATCGAATCGACCACGAGCTGGCTGAACGCCGGCTTCGCGTCACGGAGACGGACGACATCCGGGACCTCGCCCGCGACGGCCGCGCGCAGCAGAGGCCGGGTCAGCCTCGCGTCGAAGCTCAGCTCGGGTGGCAGGCGGAGGACGAGCTCGACGAGGCCGACGTCGTCGAACAGGGGGTGCCGGCCCTCGATGCCGGTGAGGCTCGCGCGATGGCGAAAGAAGTCGTGTGCCCCCAGTTGCTGTCGCAGCGACGTCAGCACGTCGGCGAGGAAGGCCCACCAGCGCGGCCCGCGGCGTCGCTTCCACGCCCAGAAGTCCCGCGAGTCCAGGTAGGTCTTCGCCTCCGGTGGCCTCAGCCATGCCGGCGCGTATCTGCGTTCGAGCACGCGCCGGAGCATTCGATGGGACGCGTGCGGGAGCACCCCTCCCTTCAGGCCGAGATCGGCGACGCGCACGAGCACCTCTCGTTGTGAAGGCGCGGGCCCGTACTCCGGAATCCGCCCGGCGAGGGAGACCGCCCCCCGCACGTCTCCGCGGCGCACCCGGTCTGCGACGAGGTACGGGGAGCAGCCGAACAGCTCGTCGCCTCCTTCCCCGTCGAGCATCACGCGGATGCCGTCTGCGTGCGCCCGGTGGAGCAGCGGCTGGCTGAACGCGAACATGGGGGTGGGCGCGGGGAGCTCGAACGCGTCCTGGTACGCGAGCCCCGAGTCGAGCACGCTCTCGCGGGCGACCGGCAGCCGGACGACCGGGACGTCGAGCGTCCTCGCGACCGCATCGATCAGCTCCGACTCGTCCATCTCGGGGCGATCGGGGTAGACGAGCGAGTAGGCCCGCAGCGCTCCCTCCGCCGCGCGTTGGCTCCGTGCCACCGCGGCGACCGTCGACGAGTCGAGCCCGCCGCTCAGGAGCACGCCGGTGGCGCCCTCAGGTGACAGGCGCTCCGCGACCGAGCGCTGTAGCTCCCCGCGTATCTCCGCGGCGGCTTCGGAGGGCTCCAGCCGCCGGGGCGGCACATACCGAGGCTCCCAGTAGCGCTCGTGCTCCCAGCGGGCGCCGTCGAGTCTGACCAGGTGGCCGCCTTCCAGCCTGTGCACGCCCTCGAAGAGGGTGACACCGGGCGAGAGCCAGCCGTCGACGAGCCACTCGACGACGGCCCGCCGCTCGGGTGCGGGACGGCGCGGGAGGAGCCGCGCGAGTGCTCCCGCCTCGGTGGCGAACCAGAGCCGTCCCCCGGCTTGATGGAGGAACAGGCCTCCGGCGCCGAGGTGGTCGACTGCGAGGAATCCCGCTTCGGCCACGGGGTTCCAGGCCACGAGCACATAGGCGCCGCGAAGCCGGGAGGGCAGTCCGCGCCCCCAGCGCGCGAACCCGAGCTCGAGGAGCTCGTCCACCGCGAGCTCCGGATCGGCACCGAGCTCCGCGGCCAGCCCGGTGCGGTTCTGGATGCGCCCGGCGAGCAGGACCGTCGGCATCGGCCGGCGGCGCTCGTCACCGCTCCAGGCGAGTGCGATCCCGCGCGTGCTCGGCGCTGCCGCAACGGCCGGCTGGGCGTGTGCCCGGAGAGCGCGCCGCGCTGCCTCGGCGAGTGCCTCCGCGCCCGCGCCGAAGACGCCTGCGAACGACCGAGTCACGGCTGCGGCGGCTGCGTGGGCGCCGTGCGCGCGCTGCCCTTACCGCGACGCCCGACCGCAGGGCGCGCGGGCCGTCTCGTTTACGAGAAGGAGGGCCAGCCCTTCTGGGCCTTCTGGCTGTTGGGCCAGAGCTGGTCGTAGCCGAGCCGGATGAAGCCGCCCGCCGTGAGCTCTGCGAGATCTCCGTAGTCGACGACCCGAGGCGCCTCGTAGGTCTCGTTCCCGGTCTTCGCGGCGTCGTTCTTCTCGGAAGTCATCTCGCTCCTTCGCGTGGGCGTTCGTCGTGGGCAGGTTGCCACGGACACCGTAGTCGCGCCCGGGCGGGCGGTCAAGGATGACAAACGGACGACCCGCACTGACCCCCTCCGCGCCGCTGCGTCAGCGCTCGATCTCCGGGACCGGCTGGACGAGGAGCGGCGCGAGGTGCAGGAACGCAGTCGCGCGGCGCTTCGCCTCGATGTCCCGGAACACCCGCTCGACGTCGTCGGTGGAGAGCCCGCACGCCGAGGAGATCGCTGCGGCCGGCACCCCGTTGTTGAGGGCGTACAGGCACAGGTCGAGCACGTCGTAGGGGACGGAGAAGTAGAACTCCTCCTGCGTCTGGGGGAGGGAGTACGTGTCGGTCGTCGGCGGTCGCGACCGGATCTCCTCGGGGATGCCGAGGTGCTCGGCGAGCTGGTAGACCTGGGTCTTGTAGAGGTGGGCGAGAGGCTTCACGTCCGCCGCCCCGTCCCCGCCCTTGACGAAGAACCCCTGGTCGTACTCGAGGCGGTTCGGCGTTCCGACGACCGCGCGCTCGAGGCGGTCCGCCCAGTAGTACTCGAGCATCTTGCGGACTCGCTGCTTGAAGCTGGTGGCCGCGACGACTGCTCGGTAGGCATCAGCCGTCAGGCGCGCGCGGATCTGCTCCCCGTCTGGGGGCGCGACCACCGCCGAGAAGATCGGCAGCCGGCCTCCCCCGAGGACTCCCGGCAGGACGATCTTCGCCCGCCACCCCGGCCCG
Organism: uncultured Gaiellales bacterium; assembly: GCA_964569165.1. Taxonomy (GTDB): domain Bacteria; phylum Actinomycetota; class Thermoleophilia; order Gaiellales; family Gaiellaceae; genus GMQP-bins7. Next base: position 14,358 of record CAZMUG010000012.1, on the reverse strand, counting down.
TAGTCGGGCACGACCTCGCGGATCGCATCGTCGCGACGTCGATAGCAGCCGGCCGCCTCGAGGATCGCCGTGATGTCCTCGGTGACGGCCTCGACGCCCAGGTGCTCGACGAGGAGCATCCCGAGGCGGGCGGACTCCTCGCTCGACTCCGCCTCCGGAAGGAGGAGCGCCAGCACGCGCTCCGGGCCGAGGGCGCGAACGCACAACGCAGCCGCGACGCTCGAGTCGACGCCCCCCGAGACGGCGACGACCACCCCGCGCTTGCGGAGTCGTCGGAGTACCGCGTCCTCGAGGCTGGCGACGATCTCGGCGAGCGCGGCGTCTGGATCGAGGCGGAGGACGTCGCGGGTGAGCGGCCCGTCGATGGCCGTCACTCGGGGCCTCGTTTACCCGCCTCCAGCCGCCGGGCCACGTACTCCGTGATCGCGTCGACGGAGTCGAGGTTCTCCGGGAGCACGTCGTTGTCGGGGATCTGGAATCCGTAGGTGGCCTCGAGGTGCTCGATCAGCTCGAGGACGCCGACCGAGTCGATGATTCCGACCTCGAGCAGGGAGTCTCCTCCCGAGAGCTCGAGGCCGCTGTTGCCGAGCGGGAAGTTGTCGGTGATGAACCTGCGAACGTCGCCCTCGATGGCGGGGCGCTCTGCGGTGAAGTCGTTGGTGGCCATCGGCTAACACGGTATCGACACGGGGTCCACGGACTTGAGAGGGACCGTTCACCCCCTATTGCTGGGGGCGGGGGTTGTCCATATTCTTGGTGAGGGGCCGACTGTGTGTGGGATCGCGGGCATCTACGCCCGGCCGGGGCACCTTGCCTCGCCGGAGCTTCTCCTCGCCATGGCGGGAGAGCTGCACCACCGTGGACCCGACGGCGTGGGCCTGTACCTCGACGGGCGGTTCGGGATGTCGAACACGAGGCTCGCCATCGTCGATCTCGAGAGCGGGGACCAGCCGCTCTCGAGCGTGGACGGACGCTACTGGGTCATGCAGAACGGCGAGATCTACAACTACGTCGAGCTCCGGGAGCAGCTCCGGTCGCTGGGGCACCGCTTCGTGACCTCGTCCGACACGGAGGTCATCGCCCACGCCTACGCGGAGTGGGGCGCGGACTGCCTTCGGCTCCTCAACGGCGACTTCGCGTTCGCGGTCTGGGATCGCCGGGAGCAGGAGCTCTTCCTCGCCCGGGATCGCTTCGGCGTGCGCCCGCTCTTCCTGGCGACCGTCGACGGTGACCTCGCCTTCGCCTCGGAGGCGAAGGCGTTGTTCCGGCACCCCGACGCGCGGCGGGAGCTCGATCCGCTCGGGATCGTCGAGTCGTTCACGATCTGGTCGGTGCTGCCCGACCGCTCGGCGTTCCTCGGCATACGCGAGCTCGCCCCCGCCCACTACCTGCGCTGGGGGCCGGACGGGTTGATCGAGGAGCGGCGCTGGTGGGATCTCCGCCTCCCGCGGGTCGGCGACCCGACGGACGGAAGCGAGGAGAGCCTCGGCGCCGAGCTCGCCGAGCTCCTCACCGACGCCACCCGCATCCGACTCCGTGCCGACGTTCCGGTCGCCGCCTACCTGAGCGGAGGTCTCGACTCCTCCCTCACCGCGGCGCTCGCGCGTGGCCTGTACCCGGACGTGCTGCGCTCGTTCGGGCTGGGCTTTCGCGACCCGCTGTTCGACGAGAGCTCCTACCAGGACCGGTTCGTCGCCGATCTCGGCACGAGCCTCAGCCGGGTCGTCGTCGACGCGCCCGACATCGCCGAGCTCTTCCCACGCGCCGTGGAGCTGTCCGAGAAGCCCACGCTCCGCACCGCCCTGGCGCCGCTTCTGGGTCTGTCCCGGGCCGTTCGCGAGGCCGGGCTCAAGGTGGTCATCACCGGAGAGGGGGCCGACGAGCTGTTCGGCGGCTACGACATCTACCGGGAGAACAAGGTTCGGCGCTTCTGGGCCCGTGTCCCGGGCTCGACCGTCCGCCCGCTCCTCCTGACGCGGCTGAACGAGTTCCTCGGGAAGGATCTCAGGCGCTCGGGGCCCTTTCTCGCCGGGTTCTATCGACGAGGGCTCGAGGACGTCGGCGACCCCCTGTACAGCCACCGCCTTCGGTTTGCCAACACTGCGCGCACGCTGCGGCTCTTCGACCCGGGCTTTCTCGACGAGGCGGCGGGTCAGGGCGACTCGCTCCAGCGCGTCGAGGCGCGGCTGCCGGAGGGCTTCGCCGACCTCACGCCGCTCGGGAAGGCGCAGTACCTCGAGATCATGACCTTCCTCGACGGCTACCTCCTTCACTCGCAGGGCGATCGCATGCTCATGGGGAACTCGATCGAAGGGCGCTTCCCGTTCCTCGACTATCGCGTCGCCGAGTTCGCCGCCGCCCTTCCCGACCGGATGAAGGTGCGCTGGCTCGAGGAGAAGTACCTGCTCCGGCGCGTCGCCGCGTCACGGCTCCCGGCGGACATCTCGGCGCGGAGGAAGCGTCCGTACCGGGCTCCGATCGCCTCGGCGTTCGTCGGGCCCCGTGCTCCCGCTTACGTGCGCGAGCTGCTCGCTCCCGACCGCCTTCGGGACGCCGGCATCTTCGCCCCCCTCGCGGTCGAGCGCCTCGTCCAGAAGTGCGAGTCGGCTGCCGACGGAAGCGTCGGCGAGACGGACGAGATGGCGCTCGTCGGCACGCTCTCGGTGATGCTCCTGCACGAGCGACTCGTCGCTCGCCCCGCTCTCGCCGACGCCGCAGAGCCGACGCGTGTCGTCGTCGGCGACGTGGTCGAGAGCCAGGGGGGCACGCCGGCCGTCCTCGCAGCGGGTGCTCGATGACCCCGCGCGAGGGGCGGCTCCTCCACGACAGCCTCGTCCTCGCCGCCGAGGCGCGCGCGGACAAGACGGCTCTCGTCGTGGACGGCCGGCGGCTCACCTACGCGGAGATCCTCGACTCGGCGCTCCGGCTCGCCCGCGCTCTCCAGGACGAGGGCCTCGAGCGGGGCGATCGCGTGGCGGTGTTCACGGACAACTCCCTGCCCTGCGTCGTCTCGATCTTCGGGACGCTGCTCGCGGGCGGGGTGTTCATCGTCGTGAACCCCCAGACGAAGCAGGACAAGCTCGCGTACATCCTGTCGGACAGCGGGGCGGCGTTCGTGGTCACCGAGGGGACGATCGCGCGGGTCGCCGCGCGTGCACGCGAGCACGCTCCGTCGGTCAGGGCGGTGATCAGGGCCGGAGGAGGCGACGGGCTCGAGGGGACGATCCCGTTCGAGGAGCTGCTCGCCGGCACGGAGGCGGCACCCCGCGATCCGGGGACGATCCCGCTGGATCTCGCGGCCCTCATCTACACGTCGGGGAGCACCGGCAACCCGAAGGGCGTGATGATGACGCACGCCAACATGGTGTTCGCGGCCGGGAGCCTGAGCGAGTACCTGCGGCTCGGTCCCGAGCACCGCATCCTCGACGTGCTTCCCCTCGCGTTCGACTACGGCCTCTACCAGCTCCTCATGAGCGTGCGGATGCAGGCCACGCTCGTGCTCGAGCGGTCGTTCGTCTACCCGGCCCAGGTCCTCAAGCGTGCCGAGGAGGAGGAGATCACCGTCTTTCCCGGCGTGCCGACGGTGTTCGCGACGCTCGTGTCGATGCACGAACGCGCGCCCGTCCTGCTCCCGTCGGTCGAGCGCGTGACGAACACGGCAGCCGCTCTCCCGCCGAGCTTCCACGATCCCCTGCGCGAGATCTTCCCCAACGCGCTCATCTTCCGGATGTACGGCCTGACCGAGTGCAAGCGCGTGAGCTATCTCGAGCCCGAGCTGCTCGACGCGAGGCCGACGTCCGTCGGCAGGGCCATACCGGGCACGGAGACGCTCGTGCTCGACGAGCAGCGCCGCCCGGTCCGGCCCGGCGAGACGGGTGTTCTGTACGTGCGAGGGCCGCACGTGATGGTCGGGTACTGGGGGCTCCCCGACCGCACCGCCGAGATGCTCGTCGAGGGGCCCTTCCCGGGAGAGCGGATGCTCTGCACGCACGACCACTTCACCGTCGACGAGGAGGGTTTCCTCTACTTCGTGGGCCGAAGCGACGACATCATCAAGTCGCGCGGGGAGAAGGTCAGCCCCGCGGAGGTGGAGGACGCCCTCTACGCGATCTCGGGGGTCAGGGAAGCAGCCGTCATCGGTGCCCCGGACGAGCTGCTCGGCGAGGCCGTGCACGCGTACGTCGCTCTCGAGGACGGGTCGCCCCTGACGGAGCGGGACGTCATCGGCGCGTGCCGCGAGCGGCTCGAGAGCTTCATGGTCCCCGCACGGGTCTTCTTCCTGAGCGAGCTGCCGAAGACCGCGAGCGGCAAGATCCGGAAGAAGGGCCTGTCGGACGCGGGCGAGAGCGAGTAGCCGTCAGCGCGGAGCGAAGGGTGTCCAGCGCCCCCCGATCCAGCGCTCGCACGTCACGTTTTTGAGCCGCAGCGGCGCGGTGTTGGTGCACGGAGGAGAGGAGTAGAACGTGCAGTTCGGGTCGGAGCCGTCGTCGCGGCCCGAGCGGAACTTCGCGCTCACCACGTCGTTGTCGGTGCCCGGGTGCCCTCCGTTCAGCGCGTGGTTGCACGAGATCCACTTCCCGCCGAGCACGTCGACGTTGACGATCTGGTTCGCCGAGTAGAAGGGCCCTCCGCCCGCGCCCTGGCAGGTGGACAGCCCGGCATCGTAGTTCCCGCCTCCGATCACGTTCACGAAGGTGATGTCCGTGCCGCCCTGGATCTGGAGCGAGTCCTGGTGCGCGTCCGGGGCCCGCCGTCCGCACTGGAGCGAGCCGGTGATTCTGAGGTCCCGCGGGTTGACCCGTGTCTTGAAGGCGTCGTGACCCGACCCGTACGGAGAGCTCGGTCCCGCGCCGCGGATGTCGACGATGAGGTTCACGAGGGTGCCCGGAGACCCGGTGCAGCCCGAGTTGACCGTGACGGCCGCCCCGTCCTCCCAGGCCGCAGTCGAGATCGAGACGACCTTGATCGGGAGCGGGCCGTAGCTCGCGAGCGGCTGCCGGCAGTGCCAGCCTTCGTTCGTGACCGTGATCGTCGTCCCCGGCTTGCACTGCTCCCACGACCAGGTCGTGTAGTTCGTGGTCGCGCAGTCGGTCCGCGACTCGGGAGGGGCGGGGGGTTGCAGCGGTCGTCGCACCTTCTCGCAGTTCGAGGCCGCCTCGTCTCGCGTGTCGGCCACGACCTCGTCGGTGCCCGGACCGCAGTCGATGCGATCCACCTGCTCGTCCCGGGCGCCGACGAAGTCGCTCCCGGGGCCACCGGAGATGACGTCCTTCCCGGGCCCTCCGGCGAGGGCGTCGTCGCCTCCCATGCCGCGGAGCGTGTCGTTGCCTGCGTATCCGTAGATGCGGTCTGCCCGCGGGGTGCCCACGAGCGTGTCCGCCTTCTTCGTGCCGCCGATGACCCTGGCAGGCGCCGACGAGACCGCCCAGACGCCGGCGGCGACGGTCGCGCTCGCGGCGAGCAGCGCGGTCAGCGCGACGAGGCTTCGCCGGGAGACGTCGCGAGGGCTCATGTGCGCCGTCCGCCGTGCACCCGGCGAACGTACCAGAGGGGAATTCCCGTACCGACCTTGCTTACGGGGCGTTAACGGTTGCGCCCCGGCGGCCGAGGGTGAGCTCGGCGGCCTGGATCGCGTTGAGCGCCGCACCCTTCCGGAGGTTGTCCGAGACGAGGAACAGCGCGAGCCCGTTGTCGGCGGCGTGGTCGGCCCGGACCCGTCCGACGATGACCTCGTCGCTGCCCACCGCGTCACCGTGCGACGGAACCTTCTCGAGGCGAAGGCCAGGTGCTCGTCCGAGGATGCGCTCCGCGTCCTCGGATGCGAGCCGCTCCTCGGTCTCGATCCAGATCGCTTCGGCATGCCCCACGACGGTCGGAACTCGCACGCACGTTGCGGTCACGGGGAGCTCGGGCAGCTCCAGGATCTTGCGCGTCTCGTCGCGGATCTTGGCCTCCTCGTCGAGCTCGACGCCGTCGAACTCCCAGTCCATGCGCAGGAGGTGGTCGTCGGCGGACTCGCCGCGGAGATCGACGATCGCCTCCGCCCCCGCGCCGGAGACGGACTGGTAGGTGGCGACCCGGACGCTCCGCAGCCCTGCGGCCTCGTGCAACGGAGCGAGCGCCATCGTGAGGGGGATCGTGCAGCAGTTCGGGTTCGCGATGATTCCCTCGTGCTCGAAGGCGCGGTCGCCGTTCACCTCGGGAACGACGAGCGGCACCCCTTCCTGGAGCCGGAACGCCGACGACTTGTCGATGCAGACCGCTCCCGCGGCGGCAGCGGGCGGGACGAGCTCGAGGCTCTGCCGGGTTCCGATCGAGAACAGGCAGAGGTCGAGGTCGCCGGCGCCGAGTGCCGCCGGAGTCGCCTCCTCCACCTCGAAGTCACCGAGCTTCCCGCCCGCGGAACGCGACGAAGCGAACGTGCGGATGTTGGTGTAGCCACGATCGAGGAGGAGCTGGAGCGTCACCCGCCCGACGGCGCCGGTCGCTCCGACGACGCCGATACGCGGCTCCGAACCACCCGTTCCGGCAGGCATTCGTCGAAGTGTACGGCTCCGCCACGAAGCTCCTCGCCGGGGGCGGCCGCAGAAACACTGAAACCGGCTGACCCGAGGGCCCGCCGGTTTCAGTGGGGACACTCTACGACCGCGGACGCCGGAGACGCAAGCCCCCCGCGCGACGAAAAGGCCGCAATTTGCGCGAAGTCGCTCCGCCTACATCTCGCGGCGCCCGGCGAGGGCTCGTCCGAGCGTCACCTCGTCCGCGTACTCCAGGTCTCCTCCGACGGGGAGCCCGCTTGCGAGCCGTGTGACCTGAACCGAGTCGCGCAGTCGGTCTGCGATGTACGCCGCCGTCGCCTCACCGGTCATCGTCGGGTTCGTCGCGAGCACGACCTCGGTGATGCCGTCGCTCGTCACGCGGCCGAACAGCGCATCCAGCCGGAGGTCAGCGGGCTCGACTCCGTCGAGCGGGGAGAGTGCGCCACCGAGGACGTGGTACAGGCCCCGGAACTCTCCCGTTCGCTCGAGCGAGACGAGATCCACCGGCTGCTCCACGACGCAGATCACCGTCCGATCGCGCCGCGGGTCGGAGCACACGCTGCAGAGCTCGTCCTCCGTGAGGTTCCCGCACTCGCGGCAGAACCGCACCCGCGTCTTCACCTCCTCGATCGCGCGCGCGAGCTCGAGCGCCTCCTCGGGGCGGGCCGAGAGAAGGTGAAAGGCGAGGCGCTGCGCGGTCCTGCGCCCGATCCCGGGGAGCCTGGTCAGCTGGGTGACGAGGTTCTCGACCGCGGGGCTGAGCACGCCGGGAGCCTAGCCGTCCGCTTCGGACACCCGGCGCGGACGCCGCAGCTCGCCTCACGCCCCCGGCAGCAGATCGCCGAGCCCGCCGGGCATCAGTCCCGACATCTTCGACTCCATCAACGCCCGCGTCGAGCGGAGCGCCTCGTTGACCGCGGCGAGCACCAGGTCGGCGAGGAGCTCGGGGTCGTCGGGGTCGATCGCACGCGGGTCGATCGTGATCGCGACGACCTCGCCGGCGCCGTTCGCCTTCACGGTCACCATCCCGCCCCCGGCGGATGCCTCGACCACCTCCTGCGCGGCTTCCTCCTGCGCTTTCGCGAGCTCCGCCTGCATGCGCTGGGCTTCCTGCAGCATCTTGTTCATGTCGAACTTCATGCCGGATCGTCCTCCACTTCCCGTGCGTCGAAGGTGTCCTTCAGTGCGGCGATGAAGCCGTCCTCGCCGACAGGGTCCTCGTCCGGCTCCGCTCCGCCGTCGGGCTCGCCCGACTCGAGGACGACCGCGAGCCTGCGGCCCGTGACCTCGTAGAGCGCCTCGCGCAGGAGCCCGATGTTCTGGGGCTCGGCGACCTGGCGCCGGTGGAAGTCGGCACCGGCCGGGAACTCGACCGTGAGCGTGTCCTCCGAGAGCTCGGTCGGCCGCGCCTCCGCGAGCAGGCTCGCGACGGGGATCGACCGCTCACGGACTGCGTCGATGATGCTGCGGTCCCAGGCATCCGCGACCTGCTCGAGCTCGATGTCGGCTGGCGGCGGGGGGGACACGGCCTCGCTCACGACCTCGCTCCGCGGGGCACGTGCGCGCGGCGGCTCCGGGGCCTCCTCGGCGTGCGCCCCCTGTGCGTGCGAGCGGGTCTCGAGCAGCTCGACGCGGTGCGCGAGCGACTCGCGCGAGAGGTCGGCGTGGGGCCGGGTCACCTTCACGAGCGCGAGCTCGAGCGGGAGGCGAGGATCGCCGCCCTGGCGCATGTCCTCGACGGCGACCGTGAGGAGGTCGATGAGCCGGAGCACCGTCGGCTCGGCCAGCTGGTTCGCCTGCTGGCGGAGGAGCTCCTTCGTCTCCTCGGTGACGGGGAGCGACTCGGGCACGTGACCCATGTGCTGCACGAGCAGGAGGTGGCGGAGGTGCTCGAGCAGGTCGGTGACCAGGCGCCCGAGGTCCTGTCCCTGCTCGGCCAGCTCCTCGACGAACACCAGCGCACCGGCGGTGTCGCGGTCGACGACCATGTCGCAGAGGCGGAGGAGCGACTCCTCCTCGACCGCCCCGACGAGCTGAAGGACCGCCTGCGCGTCCACGGACCCCGACGTCGCGGCGGCGAGCTGGTCCAGCGTCGAGACGGCATCGCGAAACGAGCCGCGCGCGCCGCGTGCGATCAGCGAGAGCGCGGAGTCGGAGGCCTCGATGCCCTCACCGTCCGCAACCCGGCGCAGGAGCGTGACGAGCTCGGGCAGGCGGGGGCGCTGGAACACGAAGGTCTGGCACCGGGACCGAACCGTGGGGATGACGCTGTTCAGGTCCGTCGTGCAGAAGACGAAGAGCAGGTGCGGAGGGGGCTCCTCGATCAGCTTGAGCAGGGCGTTCCAGGCGGCCGGCGTGAGCTGGTGAGCCTCGTCGAGGATGTAGACCTTGTACCGGCCCTCCACCGGCTGCAGGACGACGCGCTCGCGGATCTCGCGGATGTCGTCGATCCCGCGCTGCGAGGCCGCGTCCATCTCGACGACGTCGAGCGAGGTGCCGTTCGCGATCGCGGTGCAGACATGGCACGACCTGTCCGGAGTTGACGTCGGCCCCATCGTTCCGGCGCAGTTGAGCGCCTTGGCGAGGATGCGGGCCATCGACGTCTTCCCGGTGCCGCGCGGCCCCGCGAAGAGGTACGCCTGCCGGATCTGGTCGTGCTCGATGGCGTTCCGGAGGGTCCGCACCACTGCCTCCTGGCCGACGACGTCGTCGAATCCCTGCGGCCGGTACTTGCGGTAGAGGGCGGTCACCCGGCGGATTCAAGCAGGTGGGTCAAGCGCCCGGCCGCGCGCTCCGTCGTCGAGAGCGACTCACCGGAGGTGTCCGCGTCGCCTGCTCGGATCGGGCGGAGCCGCGGCACCTGAGAGGGAGTCCTTAGCGCTGCTTCCTTCCGGACCTGACGCGG
>CAZMUG010000012.1:0-4904 GCA_964569165.1 uncultured Gaiellales bacterium | reverse complement strand
GGTCACACGGCGATTGTCGCAGACGGCGCCACCGCCGTCCGGCCCGCTTCGGCGAGATGGTGCCCGGTCGCGCGTTCCGGCGTCGTGACGGGCCTCACCGGAGGTATCGGCGCCGCCGGCTCGGGCGGGGCGTGACCGCGGCACCTGAGAGGGAGTCCTTAGCGCTGCTTCCTTCCGGACCTGACGCGGTTCGGACGCTCCCAGTGCGCGGGACCCGATCGTCAACGCCGCGTGCGCCGACCCTGTCCCGACGAGCCGTCCCTCGGACGGCGTTCGGCCCCGCATGGAGCGGATTTCGGGTTCAGGGAACCGCTGACTCCCCACCTAGCGCGACCGGGCGCGACGAGCGTAGCAGCCGGGGGTGGGAGAAGGGGGCCGGTCGCCCGGCCCCCTTCTGCGTTCGCTCCGCGGCGGAGCTACGAGCCGACGATGCGTCCTTCGACCACCGGGCCGACCGGCGAGTTCGCCGTGACCCAGTCGATCGCGACCTGGAGCAGGTCGTCGCCCGGCTGCTGCACGTTCGTCCCCTGGGCAAACACCGTGTACCCGTCGCCACCGCCGTACATGAAGTCGTTGGTGACGAAGCGGACCGTGTCAGCAGGCCCGATCGGGGTCTCCGGCCCGCCCATGCCCTCGGGCGTCTTCCACATGCCGTCCACGACCGGCGTCGTCCCGCTGCAGTGGAAGGTCACCCTCAGGCCGGAGATCTGCGGGAACCGGCCGGTTGCGATCGCCGAGTTGCACTTCGGCGAGAACCCGTTCAGGAACGCCTCCTCGAGCTGCGCGCCCGTCAGCGTGAGAATCACCGTGCGGTTCCCGAACGGGAGCACGGAGAACATCTCACCCCAGGTGATCTCACCGGGCTGCTCGCCGGCGCTCGGCGGCACCATGAGGAGATCCTGGCGCAACCCGCCGGAGTTCGTGAACGCGGCGTCGACGCCCGGGTACTTCACCCGCATGGCGTCGGTGACCATGTTGCCCATCGCCGACTCGAACAGCCGGGTCGGCGCTCGCAGGATGTCGAACTGCTGCGTGCCGATCACCTTGTTTCGGAGAACGGCCGTCTGGGCGTTGGCGTCGTCTACGACCGCCTGCACGTCGGCACGCCTCGCGACGCCGACGTTCTTCGCGATGCGGGTCGCCGCACCCGCCCACTCGACGTCCTGGCCGTGCACGACCATCTGGACGACCGAGTAGCTCGCGCCGGCGTTTATCCCCTCGGCGATCAGGATGTGGCCGGCCATGAGGTTGGACACGCGGTGCGTGTGCCCGGCCATCACCACGTCCACGGTCGTGTCCTGGATCGCCTGGGCGATGGCCATGATCGGACCGTCCCACGGAACCGGGGAGACTCCGTCCACGGCGTTCTGGCCATGGGCGGTTCCCTCGTGGATGAGGACGACCTGGACGTAGACGCCCTGCTTCCGCAGTGCCTCGGACTGGGCCTTGATCGTCTCGGCCTCGTCGAGGAACTTGAGGCCGGCCGTGGCGCCCGCGCTCACGAGCTCGGGCGTGCTCTCGAGCTCGATGCCGATGACGCCGACCTTGAGGCCCCCGTACGAGAACACCTGAGTGCCCTTCACCCAGCTCGGGTTCGCGAGCGTGTTCGCGTCCACGATGTTCGCTCCGAGGAACGGGAAGTTCGCCCGCGCCTGGTGCTGGAGCAGCCTCGTGACGCCGTAGTCGAACTCGTGGTTCCCGTACGACGTCGCGTCCAGGCCCCACAGGTTCTCGACGTCGATCGCCGGCTTGTCCTCGAGCAGGCCCGAGTTGGCCGGCGACGCTCCGACGTTGTCCCCCGACGCGAAGAGGTAGGAGTCGCCCGGAAGGGACGCCGCCTCCTCGTCGAACATCGTCGCGAGGTACGACGCGCCGCCGACCGCGACGTTCTTCCCGTCGATCGACGTCGTCGTCGGCTCGAGCTGGCCGTGGAAGTCGGTGAGCCCGACGAACGGCACGATCGTCCGCTTCTCGCCGCTTCGCAGCAGGTCGAGCCGGACCGTCCCCTGCGAGTGCTGCGGCATGGGGACGCCGAGCATGTAGGCGATCGTCGGCGCGAGGTCGATCGTGCGGAGGTCCTTCGCGACGTGGTTCGGCCGGATGTCGCCGCCGCCGGCGATGAACGTCGCACGCATGTTCACGTTCGCCGAGAGGTCCATGACGTCCGGCACGTACCCGTGCTGACCGAAGAAGGCCGAGCGCGCGACGAGCGTGCCGGGCGTGGCCGCATCGAACTGGTACGGCGGGTACGAGAAGGCCACGACGTCACCCGTCCGCGTCGGATGGGCCATGTCGGCCGTCTTGCCCGCGCCGTTCGGGATGTAGCGGGCCTCGGCCTTCGTGTACGCCCGGTCCATCATCTTCCAGCCCTCTGGCTGGCCGTCTCCGTCCCAGTCGTTCGGGTCGGAGAGCCCGAGGAACGCCGCCTTGATCGCCGCGACCGTGGCGGCCTCGTCTCCTGCGGCCACCTGCTGGTACCCGCCGCCTGCGGGATCGCGTCCCGCCAGGTTGAGGTAGATCTGGACCGTGCCGCCTGCCCAGCAGGCCTTCGCCTTCCCGATCGTCTCACCGCTCGCCGGCCGGCAGTTCGAGGTCTGCGGCTTCGACAGGAGGCCCATGTCCACGAGCACCTTGCTCGCGTCGATCGCGAGGAACTGCGGGGCGAAGCCGTGGTCGGACGCCACGAGCTTCGGGGTGTTGTGCGGCATGAGGCCGTCGATGAGCTGGAGCGTCTCGTCCGCGCCCTTGTACGCGCGCTGGAGGAACGCGGCCCGCTTCGCGACCCGTCCGTCCGGCGTGCCGTTCGACTGGACGTCGTCGTACGCCGGGTTCGGGTCGCCGTTCGGCAGCTTCGGCGTGACGAGCCCCAGGAACTGGTGCTGGAACTCGTCGGTCGTCGGGTACCCCGCCATGACGAGGTCCGGCTTGTACTTCTCGAGGATGTACTTGATGAGCGGGTGGTGGCCCTTCTCCCAGTACAGGCCCTGCTCGACGTAGGTCTCCTCGCTCACGATGCCCGCCTCGAGGATCGCGAAGTCGGCCGCCGTGGAGGTCGGGAACTTCTGCGCGACGTACTCGGCGAAGTCACCGCTGAAGCCCGACTCCGACCAGCCGACCCACGACGCGATCGCACGCGTCACCGACGTGTGGAAGAGGCGGACCTTCGAGAGGTTCGCGTTCAGCTCCTCGACCTTCAGGAGCATGCCGCCGGTCAGCCCGTTCAGCGAGCCGCCCGAGATCGTGACCTTGACGTCGGCCCACTGGTTCTTGCCGATCGTCGCGACCGCGTTCGCCCCGTCCTTGGTGGGCGAGAAGAGCACGCGGTTGTAGTTCGTCGCGCCGTCGTTCGTCGAGTCGAACAGGTACACGTTGAGGCCGTACTTGTCCGTGCCGAAGTCGAGGACGCGCAGGCGCATCTCCTTCGCCGGGCTGTACGAGGCCGGCACGTTGGTCCAGCCGGCCGCGTTCGTGGGTGCAGCGCCCGGGAAGGGAGCCTGCCCGGCGAACCCAGCCGGGTGGTCGAACTGGAGACCGAACGCCGCGACGAACGCCGCATCGTCGGTCGGCGAGATGTAGTTCGTGGCGACGCCACGGCCGGAGAGGAAGGACCGGAAGTCGACCGTCGGGCCGTTGATCGTCCCGACGCGCCCGCCGGCCCACTCGATCTGCGCGACCTTCTTCCCGCCGCGCTCGGCGGCCTGGGCGAGCGTCTCTGCCCGCAGGACGCCGCTGTCGAACGCCGCGGTCCGGTTGCCGAAGGGAGCGCCGTTGATGTGGAACGTGTTGTTGGTCGAGCCGTGCACGCCGGGCCACGCGCCGGTCGCGAGGCTGTACCAGCCCGCGCCCGTGTTCGGCGGCGCCTGCGTGAGGAGCCCGTTCCCGGATGCCTTCGCGCCGGAGCGGAGCATCTTGGCCATCGTGGGCATCGCCCCCTTGGCCGCGTACGACTCGACGAGATCCTGCCGCAGGCCGTCCGCCGCGAAGAAGATCGCGGAGCCCGGGTCGCGTGCCGTCATGCTCGTTGTCGACGCCGGCCCGGCGGTCGCGGCGGCGAGCGACACGACCACCGCGGCGAGCGACGCCGCGAGTATCCCTACGTGCTTGCGCATGCCCTCCACTCCTTGTTGGTATGCCGTGCGAGGTGCAGATCGGGCCGGAGGCTGCGCGCGCAGGCTGCGCAACGCCCAGGGCGCCGCGCACTCCATCGCAACTCGATTCCGACCGTTCGGTCTCCCCTCCCGATGGATCAGACCGGGTGATCCTAAACAGTCCGCGCGCGACGTGTCAGAGGAGGAGCCCGATCCGTGATCGACGCCGGTTCGGTACGGACGCCCCGGCGTCGGCTGTACGGGCTGCCTCCAGGGGCCGCCGCCCGCGCTCTCCGGACGGCCTGAACAGGCCATTCTCGGGGTGGGGAGAGTGAGTGGGCGGAACTTGGCAGTGCGCAAACCAATTGCTGGTCGCAGCCGAGCCGCTCACGGTCTGCTGAACGTCCCGGCCCGCGCCTATGTCCGCGCTCTTCGTTGGTCGCGCGGGACGGCTGCAGCTTCAGCGGGTGCCCGAGGCGGGATCCCTCTCCTACAACGAGCCGATACCGGCCTGCCAGCGCCTCCGCACGGCAGCCGTGTCCCATCGAACCCAACGGACGACGACAAAGAGGATCGGGAACGAGGCGAGGGTAAGTGCCGGGGCGAGGAGCAAGTCCTCCGCGTTCTCTCGCGTAAGGAACCCGCCGAGGTCGCTCAAGGCGCTGACGAGTACGTACACGAGCAAGCCGAAGCCGATCGCTGTGATGACGCCGCTGCTGAACCTCTGCACTGGCGCATGAGATGGATCGAAGCCTGCCACCGCCTCCACGAGCACGACGAGGACCACAAACGGAATGAGCACCATCTCGACGCCGA
>CAZMUG010000011.1:0-31256 GCA_964569165.1 uncultured Gaiellales bacterium | reverse complement strand
GTCGCGGTGACGGCGAGCAGCGCCGTCGCGCTGCCGGGCTCGCGAGCGCGCGAGGCCAGCTCGACAACCCCTCAGGTGCCGAGTGGTTCACCGTCTCCGCGCTCTCCGGTCGGCGACTGCACGATAACGTGCGTTATGTCAAGTCGGTGGACGGACAAGCCACGCTGAACTCCCTCCCGCACCCGGGGCACTCGAGCTCGGCGCCGATGCCGCCCGTCATCCTCGCCCCGCACAGCGGGCAGAAGCGGACTGCGTCCGCCGTGCGCGCCTCCGCCGTGGCGACCGCGCCCCGGTCGACCCAGTGCAGGACCGGCACCGTGACGACGAACGCCGCCAGCAGGACGAGGACCACCCCCTGCGCGCGCAGGTAGGTCTCGCTCGGGTCGCCCTCGAGCCAGAACAGCCCTGCGAACATCGCGGTTCCGGCGGCCAGCAGCGCGAGCGTCGCGAGGAAGGCCCAGCGGTGCGGCCGGGCCAGCCGTACGAGCGCCAGCAGGCTCGCGACGACGCAGCCGGCCGTGACGGCCAGGGCAGTGCCGACCAGCTTCCCGTAGACGTCAGCGGACGGCTCGGCCCAGATGGCGCCGATCGCCAGCCCGAAGCCGACGGCTCCGAGCAGCATTCCCGCCCAGGGAATCGGCCCGAGGCGGCGTCTCTCCCACGCGGGCTCGCACGCGAGCACGACCAGGACCGCCCCGGTGACGCAGAGGGACGTGCCGAGGATCTTCCCCTGCGTCTCACTCCAGTCGGGTGAGACGAGCGCGAGGATGCCGAGAGCGGCGTTCACCGCTACCGAGCCGAAGAAGACCCCGAGCCCGAGCCGCCGCATCGTCCGCCCGACCGGCCGGCGCCCGGGCGTACGGGCGACTGGGGCTGGGTGCATGTGCCCATGAAGGACGGACATGGTGTGCCCCCTTGTCACACCCAGCGTGACTCGACCTCCGCCCGGCGCCATCCGTGGTCTCCCCGATCCCCGGTCGGGGATTCGCGGCAGGTGCCGTCCTAGAACGTCGCGGCCCGGATCCCACCCAGGATCACGAGCAGCACGACCGCGGCGACCACGAGCCGGTACACGACGAAGACGCCGTACGTGTGCCTCCGGACGTACCCGAGCAGCCAGTCGATCGCGAGCAGCCCGCTGCCGAGGGCCGCGAGCGTGCCCACGACGAAGGGCCCCTCCCACCCCTCCGGGAGATCGCCGAGGAGCACGTCGCTGACGAGCTTGAGCGCGACCGCGCCGAGCACCGTCGGCAGGAGGAGCAGGAAGGAGAAGCGGGCGGCGCTGTCACGGTCGAGCTTCATGAAGCGGCCGGCCGTGATCGTGATCCCGGACCGCGAGACCCCCGGGGCGAGCGCGAGCGCCTGCGCGAGCCCCATCACGAGTGCCTGCCAGAGGCCGAGGTCGCCCATCGCTCTGCTCTGCGGCGACCGGTCCGCCCAGTACAGGAGGAGCGCGCCCGCGGCGAGCAGGACGAGGATCTGCCACGGCTCGCCGAGGTGCACCGCGATCGCGTCCTCCCCGGCCAGTCCCACGAGCCCAGCCGGGATCGTGGCGACGAGCACGAACCAAGCGACCTTCTCGTCGGAGGTCTCGATCCGCCGACGGCCGAGCGAGCCGAGCCAGGCCTCGACGAGCCGGACGGCGTCGGACCAGAAGTACGCACCGACCGCGACGAGCGTTCCGAGGTGGAGCGAGACGTCGAACGTCTGGTTGAAGCCGTCGTTCTGCTCGAGGAACCTCCACTCGGCGGCCCAGGGCACGAGGATGAGGTGACCGGAGGACGAGACCGGCAGGAGCTCGGTGAGCCCCTGCACGACGCCGAGGACGAGCGCCTGGCCGTTGGTGAGCGCGCTCGGGTCGTCCCCCACCCCGAAGATCGTGAGGAGGGCAGCGAGCCCGAGCGACGCTCCGGCGACGCCGTATACGACGGAGCGGCGCACGGCGGGATCCTACGCTGGGAGCCGCGCGGCGGCCGGAGAACGATTTCGTGCGCAAATTGCGAACATCGGACGGGGGCGGCCCTTGACCCTCTCGGGCCCGTCCCGTAGGTTCCCTCTTGCACCGAGCACGGAGCGCGAGTAGGTCGAAGCGCAGCTCGAAGGCTCTACGCGGAAGCGGACGGTCAGCGGGCTGAGTGGACGAAAGCGCCACCGGCTCGGTGAACTTTTTTTCGAGCACCCCTTCAGGGGTGCTCGGTTTTTTCAGGGGTGCTCGGCTCTTTCCCCCTGGTTCCGAGCGCCCCTCGAGGGGCGCTCGGGTCTTCCTTTACAGGGCCAGGCCCTGGGCCCTCCTTCAGGGATGCCGGGTCTCCGAACATTCCTTCAGGGATGTTCGGCATGTCATCCCTTCACCCGGTTCGCCGCGTCCCGGCACCGGTGTAGGATCCGCCGCGATGCACTACCGCGCCCCCAGCATCGACCCGGGCGTTCGCGCGTTCGTGTGGTCGGTGGTGTTCTTCCTCTACATGTGGCTCGGCGCGCTCGCGGTTGCCATCCCCGGCGGCGTAGCGTTCATCGTCTCGGCCGTTGCCGCCGCGGCGATCTTCGTGTTCGTGCGCGTCCGCGGCGCCGGCGGGCGTCCGTAGCCCTCGGTCTCAGCGACCAGCGTCGAGCCGGCGCTCGCTGAGCGCCCCGACGAGGCGGTCGGCGAGCTCGCGGCCGAGAGCGGCCTCCAGGCGGTCGACCGCCGAAGGCTTCGAGCCGCCCTGCTCGTCTGCGAACGCGTGCACGTCGGCCAGGAGCCGCTGTGAGCGTGCAGGGGCGACTTCGACGAGGAGGGCGGCGCTCATGCGTACGGCATCGGCCGGGGGGCCGTCCGCATCGATCCCTGGCGGGAGGGAAGAGCCTCCCTCTCGTCTCCGGTTCAGCGCGTCCGACACGGTCTCCTTGTACCGTGCGGGCCGGACGGCGCCGGTCGGGCTCAGTACGAGATCAGCGCGTGGACGTCGTAGCCCTCGAGGCGATCGCGCCCGTGCAGGAAGGTGAGCTCGAGGACGAACACCACCCCGACCACGTCGCCGCCGAGCCCCTCCACGAGCTCGACCTTGGCCTTTGCGGTCCCCCCCGTCGCGAGCACGTCGTCGAGGACGATCACCCGCGATCCGGGCGGGATGGCGTCCCGATGCACCTGGAGGCTGTCGTGCCCGTACTCGAGGGCGTAGGTGGCCTCCACGGTCTCGCGCGGCAGCTTGCCGGGCTTCCGGGCGGCGATGAAACCCGCGCCCACCGCGTAGGCGAGCGCCGCCCCGAAGATGAAGCCGCGAGCCTCGGCGCCGAGGATGAGGTCGGGCTCTCGCGGGCGTACCCAGTCGGCGAGCTGGTCGATCGCGGACGCGAAGTACTCCCGGTCCGCGATGAGGGGCATGATGTCCTTGAAGACGACGCCGTCCGTGGGGAAGTCGGGGACGTCGCGGATCCGGTCACGGAGGTCGAGCGTCATCCTGTCCTTTCGACGGTTGCGCGCAGGTCGCGCGTGAAGAGGAGGTGGGACAGCTCTTGCGCGACGCGCGCGATCCCCTCGAGGTCCTCGAGGGCGTTCTTCCGCCGCTCCGGGTTCCGCGAGCGGAGCCCGGGTGCCACGAGCTGCTCCACGAGCGCCGCCTGCCTCCCCGCTGCGGTCAGGAACGTGCGCAGGTGCCGCGCGTCGATGCCGAACCGTGCCAGGCGCGCGCACGCGGCGGCGACGTCCGCGTCGCTCTCTCCGTACAGGCGCTCGCCGTCCACGGCCCGCGAGACCACGAGCCCGTACTCCTCGAGCTCGCGGAGGAAGTCCGGCGAGACCGACGCCCGCTCGCAGAGCTCGCCCGCGTCGATCTCGTCCTCCCGGCCCGTGATGCCGATGGCTCGCCGCCGGGTGCGCTCGGCGGACGCGCCGGGACCGGAGAGCTCCTCGCGGATGACGCGGAGCGGGAGGAACTCGTCGCGCTGCAGGCGGAGGATCGTCGTCAGCCGCTCGACGTCCTCGGGAGCGAACAGGCGGTAGCCGCCGCGGGTCCGCTTGGGCGCGATCAGGCCCTGGTCCTCGAGGTAGCGGATCTTCGAGACCGAGATGTCCGGGAACTGCTCGCGCAGCTCCTCGCACACCGAGCCGATCGTCCGCAGGCGTGGGGCCGGCTCGACGGGCCCTTGCCCGCGCTGGTGGGTCAGCGTGCTCATCGCTGGAGGAACGTGAGGCGGTACTTGCCGATCTGCACCTCGTCGTCGTCCTCGAGCACGGCGGCCTCGATGCGCCGGCGGTTGACGTAGGTGCCGTTCAGGCTTCCGAGGTCGCGGATCGTGAACGTGTCGCCGGCGCGCGTGAGCTCCGCATGCCGGCGAGAGACCGTCACGTCATCGAGGAACACCTCGCAGTCGGGAGACCGGCCGATGTGCGTCGTCCCCTCCGGCGGCTGGAACGACTGCCCGGCCATCCCGCCGCCGGAGCGCACGACGAGCGCCGGCCCGGTGATTCCGAGCGCCGCGCGCAGGTCGCTCTCGTCGCCCTCCTCCTCGAGCTCGAAGCTCATCGTGGTCTCCGAGCCGGTCTCGGGGGTGAGCAGCGCGCCGCAGCGCGAGCAGTAGTTGGAGGCCTCCGGGTTCTGGAAGCCGCACTGCGGGCAGTAGACGTGGCTCACGCGCTCTCGTCCGCCGGGGCTGCCTTCGTCGTGAGGATCTCGCTCAGGCGCTCGACGTCGGCGAGCTGTGCCTCGCCCGCGCTGACCTGCTCACGCAGGCGCGCGACGAGCTCGGCGCGCAGGATGTCGATTCGGCCGTGCAGGACGCGGCGCCGGAAGGAGATCTCGTCCTCTTCCTGCTCGAGCTCGCGGATCATCGAGCGGAGGTCGTCGTCGGTGAGTGTCGAGAGATCCGGGACTGGTTCCACTGACTCGCCTTTCCGTCGCAGGGTCACCTGAGTAAAGCAGCACCCGGGCCGAGGGGTCAACCTCAGGTTGAGACTTTCCCAGGCTAGTTCGTGCTCGGGCGCGCCGTCCCTGCCGTGGTGAGGTGCTTGAGCACGTCACCGTAGTTCATCCCTCGGAGTTCATCCCTCAGCCGCCCGAGCCCCCGCGGAGCAGCCTGCGCGCGCGCAGGGCGTACTGCACGGCCGCGCCGAGCGCGAGCGCGATGCCGATCCAGAGGATGACGAGCGGCCAGGTCGTCCCCTCCTCCGTGACGAGCACGAGCCCGAGCGCGGCGTAGACGATCCACGTCGCCGTCTTGCCGAGGAGGGTCACGTCGAGCTCGTAGCCGGCGGGCGCGAGGAGCCTGTAGCCGAGGACGAGCAGGAGGTCGCGCCCCAGGATGACGACGGCCGCGAGCAGCGGGATCCGGCCGGTCGCCAGCATCAGCACGACCGCCGTCCCGATCATCAGCCGGTCGGCGAGCGGGTCCGCAACCGTTCCGAACCGTGACTCCACGTGCCAGCGGCGCGCGAGATAGCCGTCCACCTGGTCGGTGAGGGCGGCCGCCGCGAAGAAGACGCCTGCCCCCCACGCCGGGCCCTCTCCCGCCTCGAGGTAGAGCCACGCGAAGACGGGAATCGCGGCGAACCTCGCGATCGTGAGGGCGTTCGGGACGTGCTGCCGCAGCTCGCTCCAGCGCATGGCCGAAACCTACGGGTTCGGAGCGGCCTGCTAGCGTCGCCGCTCGTGGCCGACTCGCTGAGGCTCCCGGGCTTCGTCAACGCGCACTGTCACGCCTTCCAGCGCGCGCTGCGCGGGAGCACGGCCGGAGAGGACTTCTGGTCGTGGCGGGAGACCATGCTCGCGGAGGCGGAGCTGCAGACGGCGGAGCTCGTGCGGGCGTCCTACGAGGCGACGTATCGCGAGCTCGTGGCCGCCGGATACACGGCGGTGGGCGAGTTCCACTACCTCGGTGCCGACGTGGCGCCCGCGGTCGCGGAGGCTGCCGAAGCGGCCGGGATCGAGCTCGTCCTCCTCCACGTCGCCTACGCTCGTGGCGGCCGCGAGCGCTTCCGACAGGCGTCCGTCGGCGCCTACCTCACCGAGGTCGAGGAGCTCGCTTCCACCGGCGTCCGCGTCGGCCTCGCCCCCCACTCCGTCCGCGCCTGCCCGGCCGGCTGGCTCGAGGAGATCGGTTCCTACGCGGCCCGCGAGCGCCTCCCGCTCCACGTCCATGCCGGCGAGCAGCCGCGCGAGATCGAGGAGTGCCTGGCCGAGCACGGCTGCCGGCCGGTCGAGCTCCTCGCGCGCACCGGCTGCCTCACCGAGCGGACGACGATCGTGCACGGCACGCATGCCGACGACGCGGAGCTCGACCTCCTGGCGGAGGCAGGCGCGACGGTGTGCGTGTGCCCGACCACGGAGGCCGACCTCGGTGACGGCTTCCTGCCCGCTGTGCGGCTGCGCGAGCGCGGGATCGCGATCTGCATCGGCTCCGACTCGAACGTGCGGATCGACCCGCTCGAGGAGCTGCGCGAGCTCGAGGGAGTCGCCCGGCGCCAGGCGTTGCGGCGCGGGGTGTTCGCGACCGGGGAGCTTCTCGGGATCGGCTCCGCGTCGGGCGCGCGCTCCCTCGGTCTCGACGTGTGGCCCGGGGTCGAGATCGACCTCGGCCATCGCGCGCTCGCCGGCGTCGCGCCGGAGGACGTCCCGGCGGCGCTCGTCGCCGGCTGCTCGGCCGACGTCGTCGTCTCCTAGCCCGGGATCAGGGGGCACCGCAGGCGTGGGAGCGACCTGCCCGCGAAGCGCGGCGCTTCAGGGATCTTCGCGATCGCCCGATCCGCTCGGCGGGATTCCCGCGTCGTTGTCTCCTGGACCGGATCAGAGGGGCGATGCAGGAGTCGAAGCGACCGCCCCGCGAAGCGGGGCGCTTCAGGGATCTTCGCGATCGCCCGATCCGCTCGGCGGATCGGGCGATCTGCGGAAAGGACCTACGTGAAGATCACCTGCGCGCCGGCGCTCTTCTCGTAGAACTCGCCGACGGTCAGCACGGCGTCGACCTCGGGGATGAAGTCCTCCTCCTTCAGGCCGAACATCTCGACCGTCGCCTGGCACCCGTAGATGTGGCCGCCGGACTCGTGGATGAGCTCGAGGAAC
Organism: uncultured Gaiellales bacterium; assembly: GCA_964569165.1. Lineage (GTDB taxonomy): Bacteria > Actinomycetota > Thermoleophilia > Gaiellales > Gaiellaceae > GMQP-bins7. Next base: position 24,219 of record CAZMUG010000011.1, on the reverse strand, counting down.
TCGTGGACCGGCGGGATGTCGAGCTTCTCCAGCTGCCGCGCCATCATCTTCGTCGCGAGCCACGACATGCCGGGGAGGGCGCCGATCAGCGTCGGCATGTGCATGCCCGGGTTGCCCACCGTCGCGACCTTGATCCGGTCCACGCGGTCCTTGCGCAGCGCGTCGAGCGCGAAGAACGTGAAGAAGAGATCGGCCTCGATGCCCTCCATGCGCGCGCCGTTGGCCATTATCAGCGCCGGGTAGATGCCCTCGAGCGAGCCCTTCGACACGACGATCGAGACCTTCTGGATCGGCTCGGGCGCGAGCCGGTGCTCGAGGTCGACCGCGTCTTCCATGAGGTCTGACATCGTCTCCTCCTAGATGCAGCCGCGGGGCTTGGGGATGCCGCCGATCTTCGCGGCAAGCTTGGCCGGCCCCTTCGGGAACAGTTGGTAGAGCTCCTTGATCGGGACGCCCGACTCCTTGCCGAGCGAGCGGATGGAGGGCGCCGTGCCGGTCGTGAGGTAGCGCTCCCGCATGAACTGAACGACCATCCAGTGCCGGTCGGTGAGCTCCGGGATGCCGCTCTCACGGGCGATCTCCGTACCGATCTCGCGCGTCCACTGCGCGGGGTCGACGAGAAACCCCTCGTCGTCCCGCGCGACCGTGATGCCTGCAATCTCCGTCGTGGTCATGTGCCGGGCCTCCTCGTTCAGACGGTTTCGGGTTGGTGGCGCTTGCCGCTCTCGGGCATCTCCGCAGAGATCAGCGGGATGTCCCTCCCGGGAAGCAGGACGTGCCAGTAGAGCCATTGGAACATCAGTTTGCCAAGGTGGTTCAGCCTGGACTCCTTGAGCAGCGGGAGGCCGACCGCGGTCGGGAAGCGGCCGGGGGCGGGCTCGTGCTCGTAGTTGAAGTCGATCAGCACGGCCTTCCCGAACCCCGTCTCGATGAAGCAGTTGGCGTGCCCGTCGTACGCGGTCGAGAGCTCTCGCCCCTCGAGGAAGCGGGCGACGTTGTCCTCGAGGATCTCGCCCTCGAAGTGCGCGACCGAGCCGGCCTTCGAGGTCGGGATGTCGGTCGCGTCGCCGATCGCGAAGATGTTCGGCCGCACCTTCGACTGGAGCGTCTGCGGGTCGGTGGGGACGAACCCGAGAGCGTCGCCGAGGCCCTCGGAGCGCGCGACGTAGTCCGCGCCGCCGTGCAGCGGGACCGTGACGAGCAGGTCGAAGGGGACCTCGCGCTCGTCCCAGCTCACCAGCCTCCCCTGCTCCCCGTCCGCCCGGCCGGCGGCGAACTCGGTGACGAGCTCGATGTCCTTGTCGGCGAGCATCCCCGCGAGCCGCTCCGACGCGATCGGCTTCGTGAACGCTCCGTCGAGCGGCGTCACGTAGCTGATCTCGACCTGGTCGCGCAGGCCGCGCTCCGTGAAGTAGTAGTCGGCGAGGAAGGCGAACTCGAGGGGGGCCACGGGGCACTTGATCGGCATGTCGACGACGTTCACGACGAGCCGGCCGCCCTCGAACGAGTCGAGCGCGCGTGCGAGCTGCTCGGCGCCCGGCACGTCGTAGAAGGTGAACATGGTCTCGTTCCAGCCGGTGCCGGTCAGGCCCTCGGTCTCCTCGGGCTGGAGCGCCACGCCAGTCGAGACGATCAGCGCGTCGTAGGGGAGCGTCGTCCCGTCCGACAGGGTCACGCGCTCCTCCGTGACGTCGACGTGCTCGACCCGCGACTCGTGGAAGTTCACGCCCCGTCGGAGCTGGCGATGGCGTGGGCGCACGATCTCGTGCACGTCGGTCAGGCCGAAGGGCAGGAAGACGAGGCCCGGCTGGTAGACGTGGCGGTCGTCGAGATCGACGACCGAGATGGTCGCTCCGTCGTCTCCGAACCGCCGGTGCAGGCGGTTCGCCATCATCGTTCCCCCGGTCCCTCCGCCGAGGATGACGATCCGGTGGGCCATCGGTCGCTCCGTTCTCCCGTGGTCGGTGCTCTCGGGAGACAGTCTGGCGATATCGTTCCCAAGCTCGCAAGCGGACATCTCCGGAAGCGCGCTGCGGCGTTCTACGGGGTCGAGTCTCGCGCAGGCGGAGCTAGAGTCGGCGTGGTGTTCCGGTTCGTCGAGCACACCGCCGAGCTCGAGGTCGAGCTCGAGGCCGACTCGCCCGAGGGCGTGCTGGAGGAGGCTCGACGCGCGTTCGAGGAGCTCGCGGGAGCCGGGCGCGGTGAGCCCGCCGAGTTCGGGCTCGACCTCGAGACGCCCGACCTTCCGACGCTCCTCGCCGCCTGGCTCGACGAGCTCGTCTTCCTCGCGGACGTCGAGGGGGTGGTCGCGGAGAGCGCCGAGCTCGAGCTCGACGGGAGACGCCTCAGCGGGGTCGTGCGCGGCCGGCGTGGCGAGCCGAGGCCGATCGTGAAGGCCGTCACGCTCCACCGGCTCCGGTTCCGGCCCGAGGACGGGGCCTGGCGCGGCCGGGTGGTGCTCGATGTCTGACGCGGCGCTCGTCCGCCTCGACGACACGACCTGGGAGATCCCCGCGTCGTCTCGGTCGGACATGCTCGTCCCGGCCCGCGTCTACGCCGACGAGGAGATCCTCTCCGAGATCCGCACCGATCGGTCCCTCGAGCAGCTCCAGAACGTCGCGACCTTGCCCGGGGTCGTCGATGCCGCGATCGCGATGCCCGACATCCACCAGGGGTACGGGTTCCCGGTGGGAGGCGTCGCGGCGACGGAGCTGCCCGACGGGGTCGTCTCTCCCGGCGGGGTCGGGTACGACATCAACTGCGGGGTGCGGCTCCTCGCTCTCCCCCTCTCCGAGACGGACCTCGGCGCGAGGCGCGAGGCGCTCGTCCACGAGATCTCCCGCTCCGTCCCCGCCGGTGCCGGCAAGCACGGCGGCCTGCACCTCCGGGAGAAGGCTCTCGACGACGTGCTGCGCGACGGCCCGCGCGCGCTCCCGGAGGCCGGCCGCGACGACGTCGAGCGCACGGAGTCCGGTGGAAGGCTGGACGGAGCCGATCCGGCCGCGGTCTCCGAGCGCGCGCGTCTCCGCGGGCGAGACCAGCTCGGGACGATGGGCTCGGGGAACCACTTCGTCGAGCTCCAGGTGGTGGACGAGGTGCTGGACGCCGAAACGGCCGGGGTCTTCGGGCTCGAGCCCGGGCAGCTCACCGTCCTCGTCCACTCCGGGTCGCGCGGGCTCGGCCACCAGGTGTGCACCGACTACGTGCGCCTCATGGACAGCCGGCTCACGGCCTACGGGATCCACCTTCCGGACCGGCAGCTCGCATGCGCTCCCGCGTCGTCTCCGGAGGGTCGCCAGTACCTCGCGGCCATGGCCGCCGCGGCGAACTTCGCCTGGGCGAACCGGCAGGCGATCGCCGGCCGCGTGCGGCAGGCGATCCGCGTGATTCTCGGCGTCCGGGCTGCCGAGGACACGCGCCAGGTCTACGACGTCGCCCACAACGTCGCGAAGGTGGAGCTGCACGGGGGCAGGCGCGTCTGCGTGCACAGAAAGGGCGCCACACGCGCCTTTCCCGCGGGCTCGGAGGAGATCCCGGAGGCCTACCGCGGCGTCGGCCAGCCCGTCTTCATACCCGGCTCCATGGGGACCGCGAGCTTCGTCCTCGCCGGAGAGCCGGGCGCGCTCGAGCGCTCGTTCGGGACGACGTGCCACGGGGCCGGACGGCGCATGTCGAGGACCGCCGCGCGTAAACGCATCGCGGGCGGCGAGCTGAGGCGCCGGCTGGAGTCCCGGGGCATCGTCGTCCGCTGCCCCTCGGCGAAGGGCCTCGCGGAGGAGGCGCCGTTCGCCTACAAGGACGTCGAGCGCGTCGTCCGGGTGGTCGAGCACGCCGGCCTCGCGCGCCGCGTCGCCCGGCTCGTCCCGCTCGGTGTCGTCAAGGGCTGAGGCAGGCGACAGGTACCTTTCGCCCCGATGGACGTCACCGAGGCCACCTTCGAGCAGGACGTGATCGAGCGCTCGCGGGAGGTGCCCGTGATCGTCGACTTCTGGGCCGCCTGGTGCGGCCCGTGCCGGGCCCTGACGCCCGTGCTCGAGCAGGAGGTCGAGAGCAGAGAGGGCCAGGTCGTCCTCGCCAAGGTGGACGTCGACGCGAACCCGGGCCTGTCCGCGACCTTCCGCATCCAGGGGATCCCCGCCGTGAAGGCGTTCCGCGACGGACGCGTGCAGTCCGAGTTCGTGGGGGCGCTCGGCCCGGCCGCCGTGACGGCGTTCGTGGACGAGCTGCTCGCGCCTCCCCGGATCGACGCGGTGATGGACGAGCTGCGCGAGAGCCGCGAGCTGCCGCGCGTCCTGGCGGCGCTGGAGAGTGAGGAGCCGCAGCGCGCGCTCGACCTGATCCTCGACGAGATCCCCGGATCACCCCCGGAGCGGCGCGAGTGGCTGCGCGAGCTCGCGGTCGCCGTCTTCGACCATCTCGGCCACGAGGACCCGGTGACCGTGTCCTACCGGCGCAGGCTGGCGTCCGCGCTCTACTGACGGACCGCTAGCGGCCGGCCTTCGCGCGGTACCGGGCGGCCCAGGCGGCGGTTGCCGTGAGGTACGCGCGCTGGGCAGCGACACCCCGCTTTCCCCACGCACCCTCGTAGCTCGGACGCCCGACCTGGGAGCGCGCAGGCTCGATCTGCGTACCCTCCTGCCACTCGTTGTAGCTCGTGATCGAGACGATGTCGGCGTTCGCCCGGATCGCCGTCTTCCACATTCGGTCGTACGTCGTGCCGTTCTGACGGTCGCGGATGATGACCTGCCGGGTTGCGAGCCGCGCGTCGTAGCCTGGCCCGACGGACGGAGCGCAGATCAGGCCGGCCGCGTGCGCCTGCGTGCACAGGCGCCGGAAGGTCGATCCCGTCCAGGTGACGACGTCGTAGGTGTAGAGGCCGTCGAAACCGGCTGCCTTCGCCCTGCCGACACGGACCGTGTGCCCGAGCACCCGCACGCCCGTGAGCGGCTCGAGCGCGGACGCCCAGGCCGCCGGATCGTCCCGGTCCGCGTCGTAGACGTAGAAGTCCACGACTCCGGTCTCCTCGTGGAGCCGCGCGATGTCCTCGGCCGCCTTGGCGGGCGTCCGCTGCCCGTACGGCTCGACGTGCAGGGCGACCGACAGGCCGCGGCGGCGGGCCGCCTCCAGGACGAGGGGCAGGCGGTCGGCCTCCGGCGAGCCGAACCCCCACCACGAGACCACGACCGTGTCCACGCCCGCGGCGGCGATCTCGCGCATCTGCGCGAGGACGATCCGCGCGTTCGACGACGAGTACAGACCGCGCGTCGGGTAGTACGGCGTGGAGAGCACCGGGACGCCCTCGTGCTCCACGTACCAGTGCGCCCACCGCCCGTCGCGCGTGGGCGTGGAGTACCAGGGGTAGTAGAAGATGGCGACGCGGTCACTCGCGCTCGCCACGCTCGAGCCGCCGCCTGCGGGGAGCGCGACGACGGCCGCCGAGAACGCGGCCGCGAGCAGCACCGGGAGTCGCCTTCCGCTCACCGCAGCGCGGCACTCTACCGCGCAGACCCGACCGAGGTGTCTAGCATCCAGGACATGAGCAGCTTCCGGTACCTCGTCGTGGGCGGAGGCATGACCGGGGACGCGGCGTGTCGCGGAATCCGCGACCACGATCCGGAAGGAACGATTGGAGTGTTCGCCGCGGAGGAGCATCCTCCCTACGCGCGCCCGCCGCTCTCGAAGGCCCTCTGGGCGGGGAAGGACGAGAGCATGATCTGGCGCGGCACCGCGGAGCTCGGCGCGGACGTGCGAACCGGCCGCCGCATCGTCGCGCTCGACCTGGACGCCCGCACCGCCACGGACGACGCCGGCGAGGGGCACTCCTACGAGCGTCTGCTGCTCGCCACCGGCAGCGTGCCCAGGCACCTCCCTGGCGCCGGCGACAACGTGATCCACTTCCGGACGCTCGACGACTTCCGGCGTCTGCACGCGCTCGCCTCGGAAGGCGCGCGCGCCGTGGTCGTCGGCGGGGGCTTCATCGGCTCCGAGATCGCCGCCGCGCTGGCGAGCAACGGGTGCGCGGTGACCATGGTCTTCCCGGAGGACGGTATCGGTGCCCGCCTCTTCCCGCCGGCGCTCTCCGCCTTCGTCAACGGCTACTACCGCGAGAAGGGCGTCGAGGTCGTCGCCGGAGCGCTCGTGCAGAGCATCTCCGGCACCGTCGGCGGGTTCGGGATCGAGACCGACGGCGGCTCGTCCTTCGAGGCGGACGCGGTCGTCGCGGGCCTCGGCGTCGTCCCGGCGACCGAGCTTGCGGAGGCGGCCGGGCTCCCCGTGGACGACGGCGTGCTCGTGGACGAGTACGGGCGCGCCGGAGGCCGCGAGGACGTGTTTGCGGCCGGGGACGTCGCGCGCTTCCCGGTCCCCGCGCTCGGGGGCACGAGGCGCGTCGAGCACGAGGACCACGCGAACACCCACGGGCGTGTCGTGGGCGCGAACATGGCCGGTGCGGCGACGCCGTACGACCACCTCCCCTTCTTCTACTCCGACCTCTTCGACCTCGGCTACGAGGCCGTGGGTGACGTCGACGCGCGGCTCGCGACGGTCGAGGAGTGGCCGGAGCCGAACCGCAAGGGCGTCGTCGGCTACGTGGACGGGGAGGGCCGGGCGCGCGGCTTCCTGCTCTGGGACGTGTGGGGCAAGGTGGACGCGGCCCGCAAGCTCATCCGCTCGGGCGCCACGCTCGACTCGAGCTCCGTGAGCGCGCTGCTCGACTGAGCGCGGGCGCTCAGCGCCGGCCGAGGAAGCCGACGAGGCCGAAGAGCAGGAGCAGCACCACGAGCATGAACCACCAGGCGATGCTCAGGGCGCCGTCCTCCCAGCGCAGCACGTCCCACATGCCGCAAGCCTACCGCCCCGGCGGCCGTCACAGCAGCCCGAGGAGCGTCTTCTCGGCCCGCTCGCTGCGCGCTCCCCGCAGGCAGGCGAGGGCGGCCGCGGCGAGCTGCAGGTCGGGCAGGCGCAGGTCCCGCCCCTCGAGCGCGAGCCGCGCGAGCCAGCGCACGGCTGCGGGCTCGAACTTGGGGCTCCCCGTCCGCGCGTACGCGACGACGAGCGAGAGCGCGTCCACGAGGCTGAGCCAGCCGAGCTCCCGCGCGGCGTGCTCGGCCTGGTCGATGCTGCCCCGGGCGAGGGCGCGCTGGAAGCGGCCGTGAGCCGTACCCTGGGAGGTCACGAACACATGTTCGCATCGACCGCGCGCCCGCTCCACCCGTTCCGGGGATCCCGCCTTGTGCCGGAGCCGACGATGGGCAGAGAATGATCTGGCCAGTTGCGGCACTGGCGGTTCTCCTCCTCGGCTTCGTGGTCGTGTACGGGTCCGCTCTGCAGTCGCGGCTCGCCACCGGGGCGAGCTCAGGAGTGGGCGGCGCGCAGGTGGACACCGATCCCGCCGGTCAGGACCGGGCCGTCGGCTGAGGCTTGCCCGTCGACCCTAGTAGCCGGCCTCGGAGTTCCACTGCTTGGCCAGCCTGGACGAGGCGATCATCGTCCAGATCGCGGTGCCGAACCAGACCGGAATGGTCAGGATCAGGCCCACGATCGTGAACGAGATCAGGAAGCAGGCTCCCGAGATGCAGGTGAACACGATTCCCGTCGTCATGTCCTTGTCGGAGACCTCGCCGACGTAGAGATGGCCTGCCCCGGGCCAGAGAAACGACAGGAAGACCGCGAGACCCACCGACTTTCGCGCAGGCCTTCCCGTCGTGGAGGGACGCGGCGTCTCGAGGTTCGCGATCCGCTGCTGCACATCGCGGAGCTCGGCCTGGCGCTCCAGCTCGGCAAGCCTCTGACGCGCCGCCTCGAGCTCCGCCGCCGTGGTGTCCGTGTCGGGGCTCACATCCACCTCGCTTCCGGGTATCGGAGGCGACTCGGAGGACCTTGAGCGTCCAAGGCACGAGATCGTCGGATACCGCTCCCTGCAGTCGGGGCGCCGAGATTTGAACTCGGGACCTCTGGTCCCCCAGACCAGCGCGCTAACCAGGCTGCGCCACGCCCCGTGGCGCAGGAACCTTAGCGGCTTCGCGTTCGGCCCTCTCCGTCCGCCGGCGGCGCACCCGCGCGAGCGCCGGCCGCCCGCTCCACCAGAGGTTCCGGCGGAGGAGCAGCACGAGCAGGGGCACGAGCGCGAGCAGCGTCACCCAGGGCATGAGCGCGATCCGGCCGGAGCTCTCCGTGCGCGCCGCCGTCTCCCCCACGCCGACCGCCCTGCGGACGGCGTCCACGACGGCCTCGGGCCGGCCCTCGTCCACCACCTCCCCGCCCGTGAGCTCGGCCGCTCGGGCGAGGGTCGCCCCGGCGCGCGGGTCGGGCGAGTACCCGCCCTCGGCGACGCCGGTCTCGTAGATCGCCTCGTTCTCGCCCCGGACGTGGACGAACACGGTCCGGATGCGCGGCGTTCGCTCGAAGGCGGCGGCGAGGTCCGGCCCGGGCTCCTCGCTCTCCCCGTCCGTCAGGACGACGAGCACGCGCCTCTTGGCCGAGGGGGGGAAGTAGTTCTTCCCGGGGATCTCCCGCAGCGAGCCGAGATTCGTCGCGAGCGACGAGTACACGATCGACGGGGGTGGGTTGTCCACCCGCACGACGCGGTCGAGGGCGGCGTCGAAGACGCTTGCGTCGCCGGTCGGGAACAGATGCGGGAGCACCCGGTCGGTCATGGACACGATCCCGAAGGGCACCTCGGGCAGCGCGCCGCGAACCTCCGCCGCGATCCCCCGGGCGCGCGCGAGCCGGGTCGGCGTGCCGACGGCACGCGAGGCGAGCATCGAGCGGGAGACGTCCATGACGACGAAGGCCTGCACGTCCGTCCGCTGCCGCACCGTGCGCGTCGTCTCGAGCACCGGCTGCATGGCAGCCACTCCCAGGAGGGCAGGCACGGCCGCGAGAGCCGCGACCAGCGGTGCGTACGACCGGAGCGGCGGCTCCGCGAGGCCCAGCGTGCGCCCGATCTCCCTCCCCCGCCTCGCCCGCAGGACGAAGACCGCGAGCGGGAGGGCTGCGCTCAGCGCGAAGAGGATGCCCGGCGGCGTGAGGAAGCTCACGTTCACGCGTCAGTACCCCGAGCCCGAGATCCCCTGCCCAGAGATCGTGCCCTCCGCAGCTCCCCCGCTGGGATCGGTCCCGGGGAGGTTGGTCGCCCCTGCGTCGCGCAGCGCCAGCTCGAGGTTCGTCTTCGCGTCTTCGTTCTCCGGATCGGTGTCCACCGCGCTCCGGAAGGTGAAGATCGCCTTGCGCAGGATCGCGTCGCGCTCGTCCTGGTCGTAGGTCGGCCGGTCGAGCGTCATCGCCCCCAGCAGGTTGAGGAACCGCGCGCGGCGGACGGGGTTCGCGTCGTCGGCGCTCAGCTCGGCGAGCTCGACCTGGACGCGGCCGCGGAGGTTCTCGAGCTTGGGCCCGTAGATCTCGACTCTCCCCGGCTCCACCCGCAGGAAGCGCGCGAGCGCCTTTCGATACGCAAGGTCGTCGCCGACGCCGAGCAGGCGCTTCGCGGGCCAGCCTCGGATGAGGTCGATGCCGCTCCAGGGGCTCGTCGCGCGGCGGGGGGCGGCCTCGAAGCGGACGTCACCGGCCTCCAGCGCGCCCGGGAGCCTGAGCACGTCCACGGCCAGCACCGCGAGGAAGAGCGCGAGGGGCAGAGCGACGATGGCCGCGCCCTGCAGGAGGCGGTTGCTCCTCACCGCCGTACCTCCAGGCGCCAGAGCAGGCGCTCGTTGACGGCCACGAGCAGCACGAGCAGGCCCGCGACTCCCACGAACGCCCAGGGCACCGCGGAGGCCAGGCTCCGCGCCTCCGGCGCCTGCACGGGCGCGTCGCCGCGTTCCTCACGGAGCACGGTCGCGCCGCGCAGGATGGCGGCCACCCGCGCGCGCCGCTCGGGCGTGGGCTGGAGCGGCACGAACCGGACCTCGACTCCGTCCTCCCTGATCTCGGCCACCTGTGCGGCCACGCGCTGGATCTCGTCCGGGAGGATCTCGAAGTCGCTCACGAGGAGGAGCGACGCGTCGTCGGCGCCCTCTCGCCGCAGGACCTCGTGCGCGACGCGCAGGCCCTCGGAGACGCGGGTTCCCGCGCGGAAGTCCTCCCAGGGATGGTGCGCGGGCGGCTCGTTCCCGCCCGCCGTCGAGAAGTAGCGGAGGAACGGCAGCAGCTCCCGGCCGGGCGTCCCCAACGGAAGCAGCTCGTAGGCGGCGTCCGAGAAGGCGACGAGGCCCACCCGCTCGTCGTCGGCGGCCAGCTTCTGGATGGTCTGCGCAAAGGCAGCCTCGCTCGTCGACGCGGAGAGGTCGAGCACGACGATGCCGGTCTTCCCGGTCGGAACGAGCGGAGCCCGCTGGACGAACTGCGCGCGCGCGGCCAGGAACGCGCCGGCGAGCACGGCGAGCAGCGCTGCGGCGAGCCCCAGGCGCAGGGCCGTCGTGCGACGGCCGGCGCGGCGCACGCGGAGCGGCTCGGTGGTCGGGATCGGGGTGACGCTACCCGCCATCCAGGGCGCTCCTCACGTCGGCGACGAGGTCGTCGGCCCCCTCCGGGGACGGCGCGGCGGCCGACCACGCAAGCCTCCGCGCCGACCGAGCCAGGTCGGTCCGCTCGACCGCGTCGAGCTCGACCGCCAGAACCTCGAGCGCCCCGCGCCGCTCGGCTCCGTTCTCCCGGCCGTTCGCCCACTCGACGAGGAGGAGCGCCTGCTCGAGCGGGGTCAGCTCCGGCTCCTCCGCCAGGACCGGCTCCGGCCTGCGGGCGCGAAGCCAGCGGACGAGCACGGCCGCCGGCAGGACGAGTAGCGCGAGAGCCGCCGCGAGCAGGCCGAGGCCGAGCGCGGTCGGGGAGATCCGGTAGTCGGGACCGGCGAGAGGGGTCACGCCCGTCTTGAAGATGAAGCGGTCGAACTGCGGCACGTCGCTCTGCTTCAGGCGGGACACCGACACGACCTCGGGCCACGCCGCCTTCTGCAGCACCCGCTTCTCGCCGTCCTCGCCCTCGTAGACGACGCGCGCCGCGCGCAGCCGCATCGCGCGGCGCTCTCCCCGCCCCGTCTCCGCCTCCCCGGCCGCGCTCGGCAGGACCTCCGGGATGCAGTCGAGACGCAGACAGCGGAGGACGAACTCGCGCCGGAGGACCGCGAGGCGCCCGCGGTCCTCCCGGCTGTCGCTCTCGGCCTTCACGTCGTAGGGGAGGAAGTCCGTCTCGATGCGCACCCGGTCCGGGTCGAGCTCCTCGGTGTCCACGACCACCTCGACGGTCGCCGTGACCGGCTCGGCGAAGACGTGCACGGTCGGGTCGAGCGTCGCGGTCGCCGTCAGGCGCTTTCCGAGCGGGAGCTCCGACGCCTCCTCGCCGCCACCGCAACCCGCCGCGAGCAGCAGGACCGCGAGGGGGACGAGCAGGAGCGCTCTCATGCGCGCCCCCGCGTGAACAGGCGCTGGTCGGCCCAGGTCAGGAACGAGAACACGACCTCCTTGCGGTCGTGCGAGGAGACGACGACGGGGTCGAGATCGAGCGCCCGCAGGTCGCGCAGGAGCTCCGCGTGGCGAGCCTCGTTCCGCCCGCGGCGCTCGGCGGCCTCGGCGGCGGAGATCCGTGCGAGCGTCACCCGTCCCGTCGCGGGGTCCGCGAAGGGCACGACGGCGCCGCTCACGTCCGGGAAGCTCCGCTCCCAGACGGGGTCCTGGATCACGACCGGGACGATCTCCCAGCGCCGCTCGAGCGCGCGCAGCCAGGTCGCGCGGGTTACGGGTGCGAGGAAGTCGGAGAGGACGAACACGAAGCTCCCCGCCGGCAGGTCCCTCCGCTGCTCGTAGAGGAAGCCGAGCCCGCGCTCCGCCGTGTCCTCCGGCGCGTCGAAGGCGCCGCGGCCGTCGAGCTCGACCAGGGAATGCTCGCTGCGCGGCGGGCGCCAGCGCATGACGCCGTCCAGCTCGTCGAGCGCGCCCAGGAGGCCGCGGGCGGCCGAGGCGCTCGCCGCGATCAGGGCGGCAGCCTCCTCCACGGCACGCGGCTTGCAGAGCCAGGGCCAGCCGTCCGGGAACACCGACATGGACGGGCGCCGGTCGGTCAGGACGACGACGCGGGGCGCCTCCTCGGCGTAGTGCTCGCGCACGACGAACTCCTCCGTGCCGCGCGCGAGCGAGATCCGCGCGGAGGCCGCCCAGTCGATCTTCCCCACGTCGTCTCCGGGCTGGTAGGGGCGCGAGCTCGCGACGTCGGAGCCGAGGCCGCGGCGGATCGAGTGCAGGCCGCCGAAGGGCAGCCCGAGCACGCGCCGCCGCGGGATGAGCGGGAAGGTCGCGCTCACCTGGAGGGAAGTGTCACGAGCGCCAGGGCTCGCTCGCGGCTGCGAGGAAGCAGGGCAGCGCGCTCGCCCGGGGGAGGGACGCACGCAGGCGAAGGCCGCGCCGCTCTATCGTGAAGCGAGCCTCGTAGTTGTAGGGGCCGAAGTCGAAGCTCGGCTTGTGTACGAGCTTGGCGCGGCTCGTCCGCACCCAGCTCGACCCGGCCTGGCGCTGCAGCTCCACGACCTTTCCCGTCATGCGGACGAGCGGCGACGCGGTGACCAGCACTCTCCAGACCCGCCGCCCGGGCACCTTGACGGCAAAGGGACGAGCGGGCACGCGGAACGTGACCGGATCGCTCAGGCCGTCCCGCCAGCGGGCGCGGAACGTCATCCCGGATCCCCAGTTGAAGGAGCGGTATGGCGCCGTGCTCTCGGGGTTCTCGAGGCGCCAGCCGCCGCCCGGGCGGGTCTGCGTCGCGGACAGGAGGCGCGAGGCGCGCGCGCCGCAGTCCTGCCCGAGGACCTCGACCTGCTCGCCGGCCGCGCCGCTCGACACGGATCCGGAGAAGGCGAGCACGAGGACGCCGTTGGCGTTGCGGTACGTGCTCAGCGACATCGTCACGGCGTCGCTCTGCGCGCGCGCCACGCCGACCACGGTGACGAGCACCGCTACCGCGAGGAGGACAGGGGTCTTCACGCCGTCGCCTCCCGGGCAGCCATCGGCTCCAGCTCCTCGCCCGGGCGCGGAGCGAGCTCGAGGCAGCGCTCGCGGAAGCGGGCGGCAGCCTCCGTCCAGCCGATCTCGCGCGCCTCGGCGACGAAGCTGGGGGTGAACACGATCCGGTGCATGACGACCGGGAGGAAGAGCTCCTCCACGTCGACCGGCGTGACGAACTCCCGACCGCCCAGGAGCGCCCAGGCGCGCGCGGCGCGCTCGAGCGCGAGCGAGCCGCGCACCGAGGCGCCGATCGCGACCCCTTCCGCCTCGCGCGTCGCGCGCACGAGCCGGATGCAGAAGCGGCGCACGAGCGGGTCGATGTAGACGTCGTGCACCGCGTCGCGGAGCGCGTGCACCTCCCCCACGCCGAGCACGGGGCGCAGGCGGGTGAGCGGGTGCGCGCGCAGCTGCTGCTCCACGATCCGCAGCTCATCGTCCTCGCCCGGGTAGCCGAGCGCGGTCCGCAGGAAGAAGCGGTCGAGCTGCGCCTCCGGGAGCGGGAAGGTGCCCTCCTGCTCGATCGGGTTCTCCGTCGCGAGGACGAGGAAGGGGTCGGGGAGCTCGCGCGTGACCCCGTCGATCGTCACCTGCTGCTCCGCCATCGCCTCGAGGAGGGCGGACTGCGTCTTCGGCATCGCGCGGTTGATCTCGTCCACGAGGACGACGTTCGCGAACACGGGGCCGGGGCGGAACTCGAAGTCGCGCTCGCGCTGGTTGAAGACGCTGAGACCGGTGACGTCCGTTGGCTGCAGGTCGGGCGTGCACTGGACGCGCTGGTTCGTCGCGCCCTCGATCGAGCCGGCGATGGCACGGGCGAGGATCGTCTTCGCCGTCCCGGGGACGTCCTCGAGGAGCACGTGGCCGCCGCAGAGGAGAGCGGAGAGGACGAGCTTGATCTCCTCGGTCTTGCCGAGCACCACCGTCTCGACGTTCGCGAGCAGGCGGGTTGCGAGCTCGCTGCTGGAGTGGTCTGGCGTCACACGTGCCTCGGAATCGGACTGACACCGCCGAGGTAGCAGGGCTTCGCCTCGGAGAGCGGCATGACCGCACGGATCAGCGTGCCCCTCGGGAGCTTCACGGTGAACTCGGCGCTAGTACTCACCTCCTGCACCGGCGTGCTGATCGCGCTCGTGTCCGTGAGGAGTACCCTCTTCACATCGACCCACCGGCTGCTCTTCCTGTCGAGCCGTTGGATGACGACCTGCTTGTGCCAGAAGCTCCGCTTGCCGGAGACGCCCACGTAGAAGCTCTTGCCCCCGGGACGATTCACGAGATAAGGCCGGGCGCGCTGCTTCACCGCGATCTGCGCGCTCGCCGAGTCCTTCCAGACGGCACGGAGCGTCGTCGAGATGCCCGGCCGATACGGCATCGTCCAGCCGCCTCCGTCGACCGTCTCGGTTCCGCCTGCCGAACGAAACGTCGGGCTTCCGCAGTCCTTCGCCTGGATCTCGACGGTCTCGCCCGCTCGCCTGTTGGCCACTGCACCGTAGAGCGTCGTTTGCAGTATCGGGAACCCGCTGACGATCATCGGTCGGGCGAAGATCGTCACCTGGTCGGATGCGACCGCGAGCCGCTGGAGCTGGCGCTCCGCGGCAGCCAGCCCGGCGTCCCCGACGCTTCCCACGTAGACGCGGGCATCCACGTTGTAGCCGCCGACGCCAGCCCGCAGCCGGTATCCAAGTGCCGCCGTGCCGGGCGGACGCCGAAGCGGCTCCGCGGACGCCAGAGTGAGCGGCTCCGCTCGAACCGGGAACAGGGCGTCCACCGCCGGGTCGCCGCGAGTCGAGAACACCGCCGAGACGACGACGCCTCGCGGCGGAAGCGTCCGGACCGTCGCCCGAGGCTCGTCTCGGACACCGTCGCGGGGGTTGATCCGGACGTTCGCGGCGATCGCACGGGCGACCCCGCGCGAGTCGAGGCTGCCCGACTGCATGACGTTCCACCCCCGTGCCGGGAGGAACCCGAAGCCTTCGCTCGCCTCGCCCGCATCGGCCTCGGGTGCGACCGAGCTCGCCAGCGCGAAGCCCGTGCCCGCTCCTACGGCGAGCGCCCCCGCAGCGACTGCCAGCGTCCGACGCCGGTTGGAAGCAGGGCGCGGCAGCGGCCTCCGCGGGTCGGACGGGCCCTCGTGGCCCTCGAGCATCCTCGCGATCTCGTTCAGGCCGACGTGCGGCCTCTCGTGCTCCGACATCAGCAGGTCTCCTCCATGTAGTGCTCCGACGTCGCGGGGGCCAGGCCACGCTGGGCGAGCGCCTTGCCGAGTCGCTTCCGCGCGTCGTGCAGGTTGGACTTGACCGTGCCCGTCGAGCAGCCGAGGACCTCCGCCGTCTCCGCCTCGCTCAACCCGACGTACAGGCGGAGCACGGCGGTTGCCCGAAGCCGCGGCGGCAGGCGGTCGAACGCGGCCTTGAGCTCCGCCGAGCGATCCACCGGGTGCTCCAGCGCAAGCTCGTCGGCCATCGTCGGAGAGCGCCGCAGCCCGAGCAGCCGCTCGCGGCGAGCGATCTTCAGTCCTCTTCTCGATGCGACCCGAAGCGCCCACGTCCTGACGGCGCGAGGATCGCGGAGCGCGCGGATTCCCTGCGTGACGTCGATGAGCGCCTCCTGCGCGGCGTCCTCTGCCGCCCAGGACCCCGATCCCACGATCAGCCTGGTTGCCCGAACGACGAGCGGTTCCAGGTCCGCAAGGAGCTCCGCGAGCGCGTCGCGGTCGCCCGCGCTGGCACGACGGGCTAGCTCGACGACGTAGTCCTCGGCAGGCACGGTCACCAGGAAAGAGCGCCCTGCGGTCGAGAAGGTTGGGTCGACGACGACCGCGTCTCTACCCATCCGACGAGATGAGGTCGGGCTCGCAGTGGTCGGCGACGTAGAGGCGGGCCTTGCCGTTCTCGTTGACGGTCGCCACGGAGACGGCCTTGCCGCTCTCGGTGCTCACCGCGACGATCCCCTCGCGCACGACGCCGCGAGCCGTGAGCTGGTGCCACTTGCGGTTAGGTCGCAGCGTCGTCGGGGCGCGGAAGGTCGCCTTGATCCGCACGAGCACCCGCCGCGGGACGACGCAGTGGTACTCGTCGTCGAGCGGGCTCGCTGCGAAGCCGGTGAGCCCCTTGGTTGTGAGCGGCACGCGGGTCGAGACCTGCTTGCAGCGGGCCGCGACCGCGAGCACCTCGTTGGCCGAGGTCTGGCCCGGCTCTAGCTCGGGAGGCCAGCCGGCGGCGACGTGCGCGAGGTAAGGGAATGTCGACGAATCGCGTACCGACGCGTTCGCCAGGAACTTCCACTTGCTGGGATCCCCGAACAGCCGCGTCCCGGTGCGCGCATGCACCTCCACCTTCCGCACGCCCGCCCGCTTCCCGATCGCGCAGACGACGGTCCGGTCGACGATGCGCGAGGCCGCGGGATCTCCCCTCGCAGCCAGCGTCGCCCGTCCGGCCGCCGCCGCAAGAGCGAGCGCGAGAGCTGCCGCCGCAACCCTCATGTCAGTCGGGGGCGCACGAGGGAGACGTGTGCAGGAGAGCCTTGCCCGACCGGAGCACCCGGGCGGTGAGGAGCGGCTTTCCGGAGGAGGTCGAGACCGCGAGCGCTGCGGACTCGACCGGCGCGGTCGTGCGCAGGAACCCGCGGTACGTCGAGAGCCTCGCCACACCCGCGAGGGAAGCGCGGATGCGAACGAGCACACGGCTTCCCGATGCACAGTCCCAGCGCTCGTCGAGAGTACCGACCGCGCCGCCCTGGAGACCGTCCGGCTGCAGCGCCACCCGGACCGGCGCCGGCCTGCAGAGCCTCCGGTTGACTGCAACCGTCCCCCATGCCCGCATCGGAAACGTGAAGCCCACCCGCGTCGAGACGACCGTGGCCTCGGGCGACGGGGGCCCCGCGGTGATCCAGGCCAGCTCGTCCTCGATCGCCGTGGCCGCGGCACCCGACACGGACGTCGAGACGTCGGCGAAGGCGGGACGGTCCCAACCGGATCCGTGCTTCCCGCTGCCACGGTACGCGCGGGTGTCGATCTGCCGGATGCCTCCGATGAGCGCGGGGCTGCAGACGAACGTTCGGTCGAGGGTCTGAAGCGGGGCTCGCGGGGTCGAGGTCGTTGCCGGCGCGGAGCTGTTCTCGGGCGCCTTCGAGCGCACCACCAGCCGGTCGAGCTGGCGCTGCGCCTGCGCCAGGAGCCCCGGCCCCGGGCGCACGCTGCCGAAGTAGACCTGGACCTCGACGTCCCAGCCCTCGACTGCGGCGCGCAGCTGGTACTGGCCCAGCGGCTGCTCGGGTCGAAGCTGCGTACCGAACTCGATGTAGGGAGTAGCCTTGGCGAGTTCTAGCGGAAGGCGCGTCTCGGGATAGCGCGGGAACGTCGAGGACCGGCTCGCGCTGGAGACGAACGAGCTCACGATGACGATACCCCTGGGCGGAAGCGACAGGAGCGTCGTGTACGGGAGCGCCGACGGATCCGCGAGCCCGTTGACCGAGTCGTCGGGGGCGAAGGGGACGTTGGCGACGATCGCCACCTGGGGACTGCCGGACGGTGCTCGGGTCGGCGCCTGCAGCGAGTGCCAGCCGGGCTCGGGGAGGAAGCCGAGCCCGATCGGACCCTTGGATGCCTCGCCGCTCGGTGCCAGTGCGGTGCCCAGCCCGATCCCGAGACCGGCCGCCAGGACGAGGACCGTCCCCACGAGCAGCCTTGCGCGGCCGCGGCGCCGGGGGCGAGCCCGGATCGCCCGGAGCGCTCGCGCGCGGGCGCGGCGTGTCGCGTCGCCGTCCGGCTCCGGCAGCGCTTCCCGGCCACGTCGCAGGAGGCGCTCGAGCTCAGGAGACACGCTCGTCCTCCAGCACCGAACGGAGCTCGTTTCGTGCCCGCGCGAGGCGCGAGGCGACGGTTCCCACCGGAAGCCCGAGCACCCCGGCGATCTCCTCGAGCGACAGGTCGAGCCAGTAGTGGAGGACGACGACGAGCCGCTTCCCCTCCGCGAGCCCCGCGACCGCGGCGGTCACGGCCCAGGGCTCCAGATCGGCGTCTCCCTCGCCTCCCGACGGGAAGGCGTGGAGGGCGTCCTCGAGGTCTGCGAGCGGAACCGCGCGCCCGCACCGCCGAAGGTGGTCGATCGCGCGGTTCACCGCAATACGCTTGAGCCAGGGGCCGAACGGCCGCGTCTCGTCGAAGCGGTCGAGCGAGCCGAACGCCCGCACCAGCGCCTCCTGCGCGGCGTCGTCCGCGAGGCCCCGGTCGGCCGTCACCGCGTACGCCGCCTTCCAGGCATGAGCCCAGTAGCGGTCGAAGAGCACCCCGGCGGCCTCCGCCGACCCCGCGCGGGCGAGGGGGACGAGCTCCATGTCGGACAGGCGTCTCACGTCCTCATCCCCTAGTACGTCTCCGGCCCGCCGAAGTTATCCCAGGCTTGGTGGTACGGCGCCTGGTGTTGCGCGTGGTGGGGCGCTTCAGCGCCCCACCGGCAGTTCGTCCTGCAGACCAGGCAGGGCGCTGAAGCACCCTGCCAGAGCTTGGGGTGGGCCCATCGTACGGCGCCTGGTGTTGCGCGTGGTGGGGCGCTTCAGCGCCCCACCCGCAGTTCGTCCTGCAGACCAGGCAGGGCGCTGAAGCACCCTGCCAGAGCTTGGTGGGGCGCTTCGGCGCCCCACCGGCAGTTCCATCCCGGAGAGCGCGCGACGCTGAAGCGCCCTGCCGGCTTCAGGCCAGGCGCTTGTACAGCCGGTCGATGAGCTCTGGCATGGCCTCGAGCTTCTCGGTGATGACGCGGATCCGGTACTCGCGGAAGTGCTCGGGCTCGACGCCGAGCGCGCTCGCGACCCGGGCGATGACGTCGTTCGCGGGGACCGGGCGGTTGCCATGGACGATGTGGTTCAGGTACCCGGCGGAGAGGTCCGCCCGGTCGGCGAGCCCCCGGTACGTCGTCCCCGTCTCGAGCATCAGGCGCTCGACGGTGGGGCCGAACGGGTCGTCGCTGTATCTCCGCCTGCGTGCCATCAGGCCTGCAGGGCCCATTTCACCACGTCCGCGAGCGGGATGCGCTCGTCCCCGACGTCGAGGCGCAGGCGGACGTCGGCGCACCCGTCCTCGAGTGTCTTCCGGCCGACGGTGACGCGAAGCGGGCAGCCGACGAGGTCGGCGTCGGCGAACTTCTCCCCCGGGCGCTCGTCGCGGTCGTCGAGCAGCACCTGGAGCCCCGCCCCGTCCAGCTCGTGCGCGAGCTGCTCCGCGCGCTCGAGCACCTCCTCCACCCCGCCGTGGAGGGCGAGGACGTGGACGTCGTACGGCGCGATCGACGCGGGCCACGCGATGCCGTTCTCGTCGTGGTGCTGCTCGACGGCGGCTGCCATCACCCGCGCCGGCCCGACCCCGTAGCTTCCGCCGATCAGCGGCTTCTCGGTTCCGTCCTCGTCGAGGAACGTCGCGCCGAGCGGCTCCGAGTAGCGGGAGCCGAACTTGAAGATGTGCCCGACCTCGATCGCCGTCTGGAACCGCAGCGCGCCCCCGCAGGTCGGGCACCGGTCGCCCTCGTGCGCCTCGCGGATGTCTGCGAACCGCGGCGTGTAGTCGCGGCCCGCCTCGACACCGAGGAGGTGCCAGCCGTCGCGGTTCGCGCCGGCGACGAACTGGCCCTCGCGCAGGGCCTCGTCGGCCACGATCTCGACGTCGACCCCGACGGGCCCGAGCGAGCCGCCTCCGGCTCCGAAGGCGGCGCGAATCTCGTCGTCGGTCGCCGGCCGGTAGTCGCTCTCGAGCGCTCCGACGAGCTTCGGCTCCGACAGCCGGTCGTCGCCGCGCACGAGCCCGAGGACGAGCTTTCCGGACGTCGTCACGACCGGCATCGCCTTGGAGGTCGCGGCGGCATCGATGCCGAGCTGCTCCGCGAGCGCGTCGATCGTGGTGGCACCCGGTGTCGCGATCTCCTGCGGCGCGTCCCTTGCCTCGGGGAACTCCGCAGGACGAGGGAGGCCGCGTGCGATCTCAAGATCGGCCGCGTAGTCGCCGTTCTCACAGGTGACGAGCGTGTTCTCGCCGGAGCCGGACGGCGCCAGGTAGTCCACCGACTCCTTGCCGCCCATCATCCCGGACTCGGCCTGCACGGCCGAGAACTCGAGCCCTGCCCGCTCGAACATCCGCCGGTAGGCCCTGTCGTTGGCGTCGAACGCGACGGCGAGCCCCGCCTCGTCGCGGTCGAAGGAGTACGCGTCCTTCATGATGAACTCGCGCAGCCGCAGGAGCCCGCCTCTGGAGCGCGGCTCGTCCCGCTCCTTGATCGAGAAGTGGTACAGCAGCTGCGGGAGCTGCCGGTAGCTCGAGATCTCCTTCGCGTGGAAGGTCACCGTCTCCTCGTGCGTCATCGGCAGCACGTACTCGCGCCCGACACGATCCTGGAGGCGGAAGATCTCTGGGATGTAGTCGCGGCCCGACTGCTGCCAGAGCTCGAAAGGCGTGAGCACGGGCATGAGCATCTCCTGGGCGCCAACCGCGTTCATCTCCTCCCGGATGATCTGGACGACCTTCTGGTGCACGCGCCAGCCGAGCGGCAGGAACGTCCAGACGCCGGCGGCGACCTGGCGGATGTAGCCGCCCCGGACGAGCAGCTTGTGCGAGACGGCCTCGGCGTCGGCGGGCGCCTCGCGCAGGGTCGGGATGAAGAGCTGGGACTGGCGGGCGATCATGGAGGACAGAGCCTATGCGCAGGAGAGCAGGCGAGGCGCTGAAGCACCTCGCCAGTGGAGGAGAAGGGCCGACGGAGCAGAGCGGGTGAGACGCTGAAGCGCCTCACCCCCTGGTGGAGTGCTTCAGCGCCCCACCTGCTCTTCCATCCTTCCTCCACACCGGTGGGGTGCTTCAGCGCCATGTCGCCGGTGGGGTGCTTCAGCGCCCCACCTGCTCTTCCTGTCTGCTCCCGCGCCCGTTACTCCAGCGGGACGAGCGAGGCCTCGGCCATGGCGAGCGCCGCGGGCTTGGCCATCTTGAGCCGCTTCGGCCGCTGCATCCCCGCCGCGATCCAGGCGTCGATCTCGGCGAACAGCTCGTCGATCAGGACCTCGGAGGGCACCTTCTTCAGCACGCGCCCGTGCGCGTAGACGAAGCCGACGTCGCGGCCGCCGGCGATCCCGAAGTCCGCGTCGCCCGCCTCCCCCGGCCCGTTCACGGCGCAGCCCATGACCGCGACCTCGAAGGCCTCCGGATACGCGCGCAGGCGCTCCTCGACGACGCGGGCGAGGCTCTCGACGCCCACGTTGTCGCGCCCGCACGAGGGGCAGGCGATCATCACCGGGCCGCGCTCGCGGAGCCCGAGCGCCTTGAGGATCTCCCATGCGACCTCGACCTCCTTCACCGGGTCGGCGGTGAGCGAGACGCGCAGCGTGTCGCCGATGCCGTCGGCCAGGAGCGAGCCGATCCCGACCGCGCTCTTGATCGCGCCGGCGAACTCCGTGCCTGCCTCCGTCACTCCCAGGTGGAGCGGATACGGCACCTTCGCAGCGAGCATCCGGTAGGCGCGGATCATCGTCGGGACGTGCGTCGCCTTGACCGAGATCTTGAAGTCCCGGTAGTCGAGTCGCTCGAGCAGCTCGACCTCCTCGAGCGCCGCGGCGACGAGCGCCTCCGCCTGATCCTCGTGCGCGAGCGCGTGGAGGTGCCTCGGCAGCGAGCCCGAGTTCGCGCCGATGCGCATCGGGATGCCGGCGCGCTTGGCGGCGAGCACGACCTCCTCGACCCGCTCCGGGCCCCCGATGTTCCCCGGGTTGATCCGCACCGCCGCGACGCCTGCGTCGATCGCCTTGAGCGCCAGCGAGGCGTTGAAGTGGATGTCCGCGATCACCGGAAGCGGCGAGAGCCGCACGATCCTCGCGAGCGCGGCCGCGTCCTCGTTCTTCGGGACCGCCACGCGCACGATCTCGCAGCCGGCCGACGCGAGCGCCGCGATCTGCGCCGTCGTGGCCGGGACGTCGTGCGTCTTCGTCAGCGTCATGGACTGCACGGCGACGGGCGCGCCGCCGCCGACAGCCACGTTGCCGACGCGTATCTGGATATCGCTCGCCACTTCGGCCCATGGTACGCAAGCACCGCAGCGGTGAAGCCGCTGCGCTCTAGGGGTCTTCGCGATCGCGGATCCGCCCGGCGGATTCGCGATCTGCGGGCTAGCGCAGGTTGCCGATGTCGTTCGTGAGCCCGACGAAGAACAGGAGCGCCACGACTCCGAGCCCCACGATCGACACGCGCTCGTAGATCTCGCGGCGCACGAACTTCCCGCGCGCGCCCTCGATGAGCGTGAACAGGATGTGCCCCCCGTCGAGCGGGAGCAGCGGCAGCAGGTTCAGGAGGGCGACCGAGAGGGAGACCAGCCCGAGCACCCACAGGTAGCTGTCCGCGCCGCGCTCGACGGCGTCCCGGGACGCCCTCGTGATCCCGATCGGGCTGGACACGTCGTTGCGGCCCTCGCCGGTCACGAGCCGGCCGAGCGACTTGACGATCTCGAGGGAGATGATCCCGGTGACCTCGAACGAGCGGCCGACCGACTGGGCGAGCGGGAGGCTCGTCCCCTCGAGCCCGAAGCCGAGCCGGTAGCGGCCGTCCAGGTGCAGTGGGGACGCGGGGCCGAGCTCGACCCGCTTCCCGTTCCGCACGACGGTCACGACGAGCGCCGCGCCCGCCGAGTCGTCGATCGTGGCCGCGATCTCGTCCGCCTCGACCGGCGTCCCGTTGATCGCGACGATCCGGTCTCCGGGGCGGAGGCCCATGCTCTTCGCCGGCGAGCTGATCCCGGCCTCGAGCTCGGGCGCGACGGCTGCGACGGTCGCGGTCGGCTGCCCGGCGACCGTGAGGAAGAGAACCGTGAAGATGACGATCGTCAGCAGGATGTTCGCGGCCGGCCCGGCCCCGATCGCAACGAGGCGCTTCCACGTCTGCGCCTTCCAGTAGGCATCGGGCCCGAGGGCGTCTCGCAGCTCGGTCAGCCCCTTCTCGGCGGACGCACGCGACTGAGGCGTGAGCGTCGCGACCCTCAGCCCCCCCTCGAGCTCGTCGAGAACCGCGGGTGTCCCCTCGAAGTCCTCCGCGTCCAGCGACCGTTTCACCCGGTCCACCGATCCGGTGAGCGCGGGCACCTCGGCGATGGCCGGGCCGAAGCGCCGCTCGACGTCGTGTGCGATCGGCCGGTGCATTCCCGGGATGGTCACGAAGCCGCCGAGCGGGATCGCGCCCAGGCAGTACTCGATCCCGTTCCGTTTCTTCCTGAGCAGCGGCGGCGGGAAGCCGACGTAGAACCGGCGCGGCCGGAGGCCGACCGCAAGCGAGGCGTAGAAGTGACCCGCCTCGTGGACGAGGATGAGAAAGGCGAGCCCGAGGATCCCGAGGACGATGCTCACGTCGCCACCAGCCTCCCACCCGCGAGCCGCCGCGCCTCTCCGTCGGCCTCGACGAGCGCCGCGAGGTCGCCGGCCGGGGCGCCCGAGACACCGGCCAGCGCGTCCTCGACGAGCGGGGCGATGTCCGGGAACCCGATACGGCGGTCGAGGAACGCGGCGACGGCCACCTCGTTCGCCGCGTTGAAGGCGCACGGGAAGGTACCTCCACGCTCCCCCGCCGCTCGCGCGAGGCCGAGGAGCGGAAACCGCTCCACGTCGGGGGGCTCGAACTCGAGCACGAGCCCCTGCGAGAGGTCGAGCTGCGGAACCGGGGTGGCGGGGCGATCCGGGTAGGTGAGCGCGTAGGAGATGGGCACGCGCATGTCCGGATAGCCGAGATGGGCGAGCGCGGCGCCGTCCCGAAGGCGCACGAGGGAGTGGACGATCGACGTCGGATGCACGACGACGTGGATCCTCTCGTAGTCGAGGCCGAACAGGAAGTGGGCCTCGATCAGCTCGAGCCCCTTGTTCGCGAGCGTCGCCGAGTCGATCGTGATCTTCGGCCCCATCGACCATGTCGGATGGGCGAGCGCGTCCTCCACGCTCACGGTCTCGAGCGCCTCGGGCGGGAGAGCCCTGAAGGGCCCTCCCGACGCGGTGAGAACCACCGACTCGACGGTCGCAGGATCGCGCCCCTCGAGGCACTGGAAGACGGCCGAGTGCTCGCTGTCCACGGGCAGCAGGAGCCCTCCCCCCCGCTTCCAGGCGCGGAGAGCGAGCTCGCCGGCCGCGACGAGGCTCTCCTTGTTCGCGAGCGCGAGCGTCACGCCGTGCTCGAGCGCCCAGAGGGTCGCGCCGACACCCGCGAATCCGACCACGGCGTTCAGGACGA
>CAZMUG010000010.1:12022-31604 GCA_964569165.1 uncultured Gaiellales bacterium | reverse complement strand
CGAAGAGTCATGGCGTGTCTCCTGGTGTTGCAGGCCGCCGCGTTGTGCGGGGCGACGATCGTCGCGGGGACGCCGAGCATGCGCGCCATCCACGCGATGCCCTGCGCCATGTTCCCGGTGCTCGTGGTGACCAGGCCGCGGGCGACCTCGGCCGGCGGCGCGCCGAGGACGGCGTTCGCGGCCCCGCGGAGCTTGAACGAGCCGATGGGCTGCAGGTTCTCGAGCTTGAGCCAGATCTCGGCCGGCAGGTCGTCCACGTGCAGCCGGATGACCGGCGTGCGGACGACGGTGCCCGAGATGCGCTCTCGCGCGGCCTCGATCTTCTCGAGCGCGATCAGAACGGAACCTCGACGCCGACCCCGCGCTCGCGCGCGCGCCGGACGACGAGCTCGGCGGCCGCGAGGTCCTCGACCGCGATCCCGAGCGACTCGAAGACGGTGAGCTCGTCCTCGTGCTCACGTCCGGGATGCATTCCGGCGAGCACCTCGCCGAGCTCGGCCCTGATGTGCTCCGGGCCGACGGCGCCCTCGGCCGCGGCGAGGATGTAGTCACCGGCCTCGTTCAGGCACGACTCGCGGCGGTCGGTGAAGAAGGACGAGTGCGCGACCGTCTCGGTGTCGAGCTCGCGGGTCGTCGGGAAGCAGGAGCCGACCGCATTCACGTGCGCGCCTCGCGCGAGCCAGCGCTTCTCGACGATCGGCTCGACCGCCGCCGTCGTCGTGCACACGACCTCGGCGCCGAAGAGAGCCGAGTCGACCGAGGGATGCACGGTCGCCCCGACCTCGCCCGCGAGCTCCTCGGCCTTCTCGACGTCACGCGACCAGATCCGGATCTCCGGATCGGCGAGGACCGCTCGCATCGCGTGCACGTGCCCGCGGGCCTGCGCTCCCGAGCCCAGGATCGCCACGCGCTGCGCATCCGGCCGCGCGAGCGCGCGCGTGGCCACTCCCGACACGGCCGCCGTGCGGATCTCGGTGATCGGCGAGGCGTTGAGGACCGCCGCCAGCTCGCCCGTCTCGCCGTCGTGCAGGAGGACGCCTCCCATGTGTGTGTCGAGGCCACGCGATGGGTTGGAGGGGACGACCGCGATCTCCTTCAGCGCCCAGGCGGCTGTCGGCTCTCCGCGGTACGCGGGCATGAGGCCGAACAGCCCCTCCGCCCCAGGTGGGCGAACGATGGAGCGGAGGGGTTGGAAGAGCTCTCCGCGCGCAAGCGCCGCGAGCACCTCGGTCATCGCCTCGACGCACGACCTCATGTCCAGGAGCTCGCGGACGTCCTGTTCGGAGAGCACGATCATTCGAACAACCCTCGCAGATGCGCCAGCTCGTCTGCGCTCAGCTCGAGCGCGAGCGCCTCGCGGACGGGCTGCAGCTGCTCGACCCTGGTCGGCCCGACGACGATCGCCGTGAGCTCCGGGACGGAGAGGAGCCACGCGATTGCGAGCCCTGCCATCGACACTCCTCGGCCGAGCGCCTCGCGCTCGAACTCCTCGAGGGCGTCGAAGACCGCGTCGCTCTCGTACCTGCGGTAGCCGTTCGGCCGCTGGGTCATGCGGGAGCCCGCGGGGTACGGCTCGCCGCGGCGGTAGCGGCCGGCGAGCCAGCCGCCGGCGAGCGGCCCGAACGCCTCGTAGCCGAGGCCGTGCTCGTGGCACACGGGAAACACGGTCTCGGCGTCCTCCTGCTCGAGGAGCGAGTACGCGTTCTGCACCCACTCGTACCGCGGGATGCCCTCGAGCTCGGACAGCTCGAGCGCCTCCGCGAGCTGCTCCGCCGTGTGGTTGGAGCAGCCGACCGCGCCGACCGTGCCGGCACGCACGAGCTCGTCGAATGCGCCGAGCGTGTCCTCCAGCGGCGTCGCGGGGTCGAAGTCGTGCGCCAGGTAGAGCGGGATGCGGTCGAGACCGAGCCGTCGGAGGCTCGACTCGACCTGGCGGCGGATACGGGCCTGCCCGAGGCCGCCGCGGTCACCGTCCCCGACGGGGTTGAAGGTCTTCGTCTCGATGGTGATCGCGTCCCGCACACCGGCGCCCTTCGTCGCGAGCCACTCGCCGATCCACGCCTCGCTGCGGCCGCCCCCGTAGGCGTCCGCGGTGTCGAAGGTCGTCAGGCCGAGGTCCCAGGCCGCGTCCATGATGCGGAAGGCCTCGTCGCGCGGGATCCCCTGACCGAAGAAGGCGGGCGCGGAGCCGACCCCGCCGAAGTTCCCGCAGCCGAGGATCAACCGCGAGACCGAGATCCCGCTCCTGCCCAGCTCGCGCCTCTCCATCGCGAGATCCTACGCCCCTTCGGCGGGAGCGGCCGGGCGCTGGACCGGCAGGCGCGCGAGGAGCAGGACGCCGACGAGCGACGCGGCCGCGCCGACCACGAACGCCCCCTCGTAGCCGGATGCGGACGCGACCGCGCCGAGGGAGACGGCGCCCAGGGCGAAGCCGATGTCGGCGAAGGCGCCGAAGCTGCCGACGACGGAGGAGCGCTCGCTCTCCGGGGCCGCCTCCACTGCGAGCGTCATCAGGGACGGGAACGCCAGTGCGGTCCCCGCGGCGAAGAGGACGGCTCCCGCGTACAGGCCGGTCGCGGATCCCGAGATCCCGATCGTGAGGAGGCCGGCCGCGAGCAGGGAGAGGGCCAGCCCCGAGGCGCGCTTGGGCCCCAGCCGGTCGGGAAGCGTTCGCCCCAGAATGCGAATCCCGATGACGACCAGGGCGTAGACGAGAAAGACGGAGCCCGCGCCGTCGAGCCCGAGCTCGCGGGCGTGGAGCGCGATGAAGGCGTTGAAGCCCGCGAATCCGAAGGCGGAGGCGACGAGCACGGTGCCGGGGGCGAGCGCGGCGGGGTGGACGAGGCGGTTGGTCCGGGTGCTCGCGGCGGCGGATGCAGGGCGGGTCTCCGGAAGCGCCAGCGAGACGAGCGCCGCGGTGAGCGCGAAGCCGGCGGAGGCGAGCCACACCTGGTGGTAGCGGTCCTCGCCGAGGATCGTCTCCCCGAGCAACGGCCCGAGGGCGAGCCCGCCCCAGACGCCGATCGAGTAGAGGCTGAGGGTCTCGCCGCGCCGCTCGTCCGGCGCGAGGTCGTTCACGATCGTCGCGAACCCGACGAACGCCAGCGCCTCGCCGACGCCCGTCGCGAGGCGGAGCGTCACGAGCGCCGGAAGCGACTCGGCCAGCGTGTAGCCGGCGACGGTCGCTGCCATGAGAAGCGGCCCCGCGATCACCAGCAGCCGCCTCCCGCGGCGGTCGCCGAGGCGCCCGGCGAGCGGCTGGAAGAGGAGCGCCGTCGGGCTGGCGGCGGCGACGGCGAGCCCGATTCCGACGTTGCCCGCGTCGAGCGGCCCCTTCGCGTACACCGGCAGCACGGGCAGGAGCGTCCCGATGGAGAGGAAGACGCCCAGCGTCCCCGTGACTGCGAGGAGGAACGGAGCCGTCAGGACTCGGTCGGGACGCGGCACCTTCCGATCCAACCAGAACGCTCCGGGATGGGGTACGGTCAGGCGCGTGGCGGGCGAGATCAGCCTGCAGGAGCTCCAGCTCGCGGCCAGGAACCACGGGATGCCGCTCGAGGCGCTTCGCTGGGACCTCACGCCGGTCGGGCTCCACTACCTCCTCGTCCACTACGACATCCCGGAGGTGGACGTTGCCTCGTGGCGGCTCGAGGTCGGCGGGCTCGTGGAGCGCCCGCTCTCGCTCTCGCTCGACGACCTCCGGGCGCGTGAGAGCATCGAGGTCGCGGTGACGATGGAGTGCGCCGGGAACGGACGGGCGCTGGTCGAGCCGCACGTCGTCAGCCAGCCGTGGCTGCTCGAGGCGGTGGGGACCGCGCTCTGGAGCGGTGTCCCGGTCGCCTCGCTCCTCGAGGAAGCCGGGGTGCTCGAGAGCGCGAGCGACGCGCTCTTCACGGGGCTCGACCGCGGCGTCGAGGGGGGAGAGGAGCAGGCCTACGAGCGGAGTGTGCCGCTCGACGAGCTCGTCGCCTGCGGCGCGCTCCTCGCGTACGAGGTGAACGGCGTCCCGCTTCCCCCGCAGCACGGCTTCCCGCTCCGGCTGGTCGTCCCCGGCTGGTACGGGATGACGAGCGTGAAGTGGCTCTCGCGGGTCTCGCTCCTCGCCGCGCCGCACGACGGGTACCAGATGCGGCAGGCGTACCGCCTTCGTCACGCGGACGGAGACGAGGGCGAGCCCGTGAGCCGGATCGCGCCGCGCTCGCTGATGGTTCCGCCGGGGATTCCCGAGTTCTCGAGTCGCTCCCGCGTCGTCGCCGAAGGTGGGTGCACCCTCACGGGGCGCGCGTGGTCCGGGGAGGGCGAGATCGTCGGAGTGGACGTCTCCGTGGACGACGGCAGGACCTGGGCGCCGGCGGCGCTCGGCGAGGCGATGCTCGGTCGCTGGGCCTGGCGGCCGTGGAGCTTTCTGTGGGACGCGTCTCCCGGCGAGCACGTCCTCTGCTGCCGCGCGCGGGACGCGGCGGGCAACGAGCAGCCGCTCGATCCACCGTGGAACGTCGGCGGCTACGTGAACAATGCAGTGCAGCGCGTCTCCGTCGTCGTTCCCGGGTAGCCCCGTCGAACGGCGAAGCCCGCCTCGCGGCGGGCTTCGTGTGGTGAAGCGGACTCTGTCCGCCGACGGCTGAGACCCTGAGCTCAGTGTACGCCTCTGGGGCGGAGGGCCCGGAGTCGAACCGGAACCGGCTCACGCCGATCGGGCGGGTCTCAGCCGCCCATCCCGCCGCGGGATGTCACCCTCCGCCGCCGCCTCCGACGGTACGTCGAAGGCCGTCTCCAGATGCCTGCTGCGACTGGATTGGCACACCTTCGGCTCACGTCCGTGACCTATCGTGTCGCCGTGCGCGTCCCGGCCCTACTCGGAGCGGCGCTCGTCGCCGCGGTCCTGTCCGCGACCGCGGGAGGCTCGACGCCCAGGACCGCCGAGCTACGTCTCGACGGCGCCACCATCCGCCCCGAGCTCGCGCTCACCTCCGCGGAGCGGTCGCTCGGGCTCATGCACCGGAAGCGGGCTCCGGCCGACGGGATGCTCTTCGTCTTCCCGGAGCCGACGGGCGGCGGCTTCTGGATGAAGAACACGCTCGTCCCCCTCAGGATCGTCTTCTTCGACTCGGCGGGAAGGCGCGTGCGCGGATTCCGGATGACGCCGTGCCGGAAGGACCCGTGCCGCATCTACGCGCCGGGGAGGCGCTATCGGTTTGCGCTCGAGCTCCCCACGACGGACACGCGTCCGGCGACGCGTCTCGGGCCGCTTGCGGATCTCCGGCGTCTCTCCGAGCTCGCGAGCTGAGCTGCTCCGGATGAGGCAGTCGCTTCCTGCGCTCACGCTCGCCGTACTCGTGGCTGCGCTCCCCGCCCGCGCGGCGCAGGCACCCGTCGTCGTGATCGACCCCGGCCATGACCTGCGCGCCAACCTTCTCACCGAGCCGATCGGCCCGGGCTCGAGCACTCGCAAGATCAAGGACGGGGGAGGGACGCACGGGGTCGTCTCCGGCCTCACCGAGGCCCGGCTGAACCTCGCGGTCGCTCGCCGCGCGCGGGCGTTGCTCGAGCGCGCGGGCGTGAGGGTCGTCATGACGAGGACGAAGAACGCCGGCACGAGCATGGGCAACGTCGCGCGCGCCGGGATCGCGAACCGCGCGGGAGCCCGGCTCTTCCTGCGGGTGCATGCAGACGGCTCGGAGGATCCGAGCGCGCGCGGCACGCACACGCTGTATCCGGCACTGCGCTCGGGCTGGACGGACGACATCCGCTCCGACAGTCGGCGCGCGGCCGGCATCGTCCAGCGGGAGCTCGTGCGCGCGCTCGGCTTCCCGGATCGCGGCTTGCAGGAGCGTGCCGACTTCACGGGCTTCAACTGGGCCGACGTGCCGGTGATCCTCGTCGAGCTGGGGTTCATGACGAACCCGACCGAGGACCGCTTGCTCGCGACGCCCGCATACCAGCGCCGCGCCGCGCTGGGTCTCTGCCGCGGGACGCTTCGCTTCCTCGGCCGCCCGGCCGCCGCCTGCGGCTGATCGAGCGAGAGCACGCTTGCGCAGGCGAGTGGAGCGCCGCGATCGACCAATCGCAGGTCGGGGCTTCCGTCGCATGAGCCGGGCAGGTGCCTGGCTACCGGCGGGCTCCCACTACCGTCCAGCGACGGCTATGCACTCGCGCAGGCGAGGCTGTCATCGATCGACATGTCGGAAGGAGCGTCTTGCGGTCGCACTCCGCATCCTGATCGACGGAGGGCCCGACCCCGAGGTAGCTCAACAGGCCGAGCAGGCGACTGTCCATCGTCATGGGTGCCGGTTCGAGTCCGGCCCTCGGGGTCCAGGACACGCGAAGGCCCGCCGAGCGGCGGGCCTTCGGGTAACTCAACAGGCGACTGTCCGCCTCGAAGCGTACCGCGTCCGTGCTCAACGCAGTCGTCGGAAACCTTCACGACGGCCGGCCCGGGGAACCGGGATCCCCTGGACCTGCACACGGGCCCCATCTGTGGCGCTCTGCGAGCCCGCCGCACCGATGACTTCCTCGCTCTGGCACCGTCGAAGCCTTCGTAGGCCGTCTCGGGCCCGTGCCACGACAGACGATCAAGGAGGTCCACGCAGTGAGCGAATCGCTGAAGAGCGTCGGCGCGATCACGATGTTCATCCACGACACGCAGCGGTCGAAGGCCTTCTACGAGCGGGTCTTCGGTGTGAACGCCGTGTACGAGGACGAGGACGCGGTGGCGTTCGAGTTCGAGAACCTGGTCGTCAACCTGCTGCGCGTGCCGGCGGCGCACGAGCTGATCGCGCCGGCGCCCGTCGGCGACGCCGACGCGCCGCGCCGCTTTCAGCTGACGATCGAGGTTCAGGACACGGATGCGGTCTGCGAGCAGCTCGCGTCGCGCGGAGTCGTGCTGCTGAACGGCCCGCTGGATCGCGAGTGGGGGATGCGCACCGCTGCGTTCGCGGATCCCGACGGCCACGTCTGGGAGGTCGCCGCGAGGATTCCGGCGTGAGCCGCCCCGCACACGGCTGAACCGGGTACCGGCGGCGCGGCCGCGGTCGAGTGGGCCGTTGGGTGGCGTGACGCCCGCGTGCTACCCTCGAGCGACGGTCGGCAATGGTGCCGGCCGGTGAGAAGAGCTTCTCGTTCCTCCCTCGGGCGTTCGGGCAAGGCGATTCTCGAACGCAAGAGAAGGAGTTGAACAAGTGAGTCAGCAGTCATTTCGCGAGCTCGGCGTGTCGGCGCATGTCGTAGACGCGCTCGCCGCTCGCTCGATCCAGGTGCCGTTCGCCATCCAGGCCTCCGTCCTCCCGGACGCGCTCGCAGGGCTCGACGTCCTCGCGAAGTCTCCGACCGGGTCCGGCAAGACGCTCGCCTTCGGGATCCCGATCGTCGAGCGGACCGCCCCCGCCGATCGCCGCCCGGCCGCGCTCGTCCTCGTGCCGACCCGCGAGCTCGCGCAGCAGGTGACCGAGGATCTCGTCGCGATCGCGCCGAAGGCGCTCTCCGTCGCTGCGGTCTACGGAGGCGTGCCCATTGCTGGGCAGGCGAAGCGGGCGCGATCCGCGCACGTCGTCGTGGCGACGCCCGGGCGCCTGCAGGACCTCCTCGATCGCCGCCTGATCGACCTCGACGCCGTCCGCATCCTCGTCCTCGACGAGGCCGACCGCATGCTCGACATGGGCTTCAAGCCGCAGGTCGACCGGATCGTGCGACGACTGCCGCGAAACCGGCAGACGATGTTCTTCTCGGCGACCCTCGACGGGGAGGTCCGGGAGCTCGCCCGTCGGTACACGAGCAACCCGGTGTCCTGCGAGGCCGGTCTGCCGCTGGAGCGCGCGAGCGGTGAGATCACGCACTCGTTCGTGCCCGTGTCGCACGACACGAAGCTGTCGACGCTGGTCGAGCACCTGCGGGCAGCCGACGGGCGGACGCTCGTCTTCGTGCGCACGAAGCGCGGCGCCGACCAGCTCGTCCGCAAGCTTGCGCGGCACGAGATCGACGCCGCCGCGATGCACGGAGACCTGTCGCAGCCCCGTCGCCAGCGAGCGCTCGATCGCTTCGAGCGCGGCGATGCGCGGGTCCTCGTTGCCACCGACGTCGCCGCCCGCGGCCTCGACATCGAGCACGTCGCGCACGTCATCAACTACGACCCGCCGGCCGAGCACAAGGAGTACGTCCACCGGACCGGGCGCACGGGGCGGGCGGGGAAGAGCGGAAACGCCGTGACCTTCGTCCTGCCCGACCAGCAGGCGGAGACCGGGCGCGTCGCGATCCGCCTCGGCCACCGTCAGCAGTTCGAGGACTCCGGGCTCCGGCCGGCGCGGCCGAGGCTCGTGTACTCGAGCCGCCGGCGAGGCCGGTCGAAGTGGTAGGGCCCCGGCTCTAGCACCGTCGCGGGTCGAGCGGGTCTCCGGCACGCGGTGTCCGGCTCTGCGCTTGTACTGCTCCTCCCGGATCTGTAATACTGAACTGAATGGTTCAGTATGAGACCATCGATCGGACCTTCGCCGCCCTCGGCGACCCCACGCGCCGGGCCGTGCTCGAGCGGCTCGGGGCGGGCAGCGCGACGATCGGCGAGCTCGCCGAGCCCTTCGGAATGTCGCTGACGGGGATGCGGAAGCACGTCCGGCTGCTCGAGGAGGCGAATCTCGTCGCCACCGAGAAGGTCGGCCGTGTCCGCAGATGCGTCCTCGTCCCCTATGCCTTCGAGGGCATC
This sequence comes from uncultured Gaiellales bacterium, assembly GCA_964569165.1. Taxonomy (GTDB): domain Bacteria; phylum Actinomycetota; class Thermoleophilia; order Gaiellales; family Gaiellaceae; genus GMQP-bins7. The sequence goes on along the minus strand of CAZMUG010000010.1, from coordinate 22,912 downwards.
ACCGCCTGGCTGCAGCGGCTCGACCGCTTCGCGCAGGTCGTCGAACGAACGAAAGGAGCGCCGTGAGCACGACGGGAAAGAAGGGCAAGCAGGCCGCCAAGAGCACCAAGAGCGAGGGGTTCTCGGCCGAGGAGAAGGCGGCGATGAGGGCGCGGGCGAGGGAGCTGAAGAGCGCCGCGGACGGCGAGAGCGCCGTTCAGGAGGCACTCGCCGCGATGGTGCCGGACGAGCGCGCGATGGGAGAGCGGCTGCATGCGCTCATCAGGGAGGCCGCCCCGGAGCTCACGCCGAGGACGTGGTACGGGATGCCCGCGTACGCGAAGGACGGCAAGGTCCTCTGCTTCTTCCGCAACGCGACCAAGTTCAAGGAGCGGTACGCGGTGCTCGGCTTCAACGACAACGCGAATCTCGACGACGGCTCCATGTGGCCGGTCGTGTTCGCGCTCACGGAGCTCACCGCGGACGGCGAGGCCCGGATCCGCGAGCTCGTGAAGCGAGCGGTGAGCTGATGCACGAGACAACGGTGACCACCCCGAGCGAGCTCGAGATCCGCGTCGAACGGGTCTTCGACGCACCGCGCGCGCACGTCTTCTCCGTGTGGACGGACCCGGAGCTCATCCCCGAGTGGTGGGGCGACGGCACCGTGGTCGAGGAGCTGGACGTCCGCCCCGGCGGGGCCTGGCGGTTCCGGACCGCGTTCGGCGTCGTCGAGGGCGAGTTTCGCGAGGTCGAGCCACCGGCTCGCCTCGTGCAGACGTTCCAGAACCACGTGCAGACGCTCGAGTTCGAGGATCTCGGCGAGCAGACGAGGCTGACCCAGACGATGCTGTTCGAAACGGTCGAGCAGCGAGACACGACGATGCAGTACGGCGTCGAGGAGGGGGCGAAGCAGGGCTTCGCGCGCATCGACGACGTGCTCGAGAGGATCGCCGCCTGAGGCAGTAGCGCGAGTGACGGCCTACCCGTCCGTGGCGCGCGGCTCGAGGACGACGACCGCCGTCTCCCGCGGGCGTCGGGCCGCGTAGCCGTCGAGGTTCCGGTCCAGCTCGCGCCAGCGCTGCCACAGCCGCTCGCGCTCCTCGCCGACCGCGGGCCTGCCCACGATCTCGCGCCGGACGCCGCCGGCGAGGTCGACGACCGCCTGCGGGTGGGCCTGGAGGTTCAGCCACCAGGCCGGCTCGGCCGCGCCCCAGCCGTTCATCGCCATCGAGACGAGGTTGGGCCCGTCCTCGTAGTAGCCGAGGATCACGCTCCGCGGCTCGCCGCTCCTCCGGCCCGTCGTCGTGAGCCGCAAGGCGCCCCACTTGCCCGGGCGCGGACGCCACAGCCCCTTTCGGCCCCCGCTCGCTCGCACGATCCGCCGGTGCACGTGCCAGAACGCCTGCATGAACCAGCGCGGTGGGAGCCATCCCTCTTTGCCGGCCATCTCCACCTCCTGCTCGGGATGTCGACCGCAGGCTCGCATCGCAGCCGCGATGGAACATCGGTGGGAACCACGTAGCCGGCTCGCTCGGCTCCTTCAGGAAGCGGTCTCGGGCTGCCCCACCAGCACGACGTACCCGTCCGGGTCCTGGACGCGAAACTCGCCCGCGGGCATGTAGAAGGGGTGGGTGACGTCCCCGACCGGCACGCCCGCGGCCGCCAACTCGTCGCGCAGCCCGACGACATCCTGAGCCCAGCAGTAGAACAGCACGGCCTGGTTGTTTGCGTCGATCGGCCCGCTCGCCGACGCCAGCATCAGCCTCGCTGCGGAGCCGCCGTCGGTCTCGTCGGGCCGGGCCACGAGCGCCCACACGAGCCTCCCCTCCGACTCGTGACGGCTCTGGATCTCGAGTCCCAACAGACGGTAGAAGTCCACCGACCTCCCTACGTCCGCGACGTGGGCGTAGGCCGTGAGCGCGTCGATCGGCACGCGGTGGATCGTCGCACAACAGAGCTCTGGCCTCCGAGCGACTTGCCTTGCCTCTTTACCTTGTGCTTCTATGCATAGCACTTCGAGCGTTGGAGGCGCGATGCACATCGACAAGGACCTCGTTGCGGCCTCGGCGACACCCCTCGTGCTCTCGATCCTCGCGGAGGGCGAGAGCTACGGCTACGCGATCCTGAAGCGGGTGCGCGCGCTGTCGGCGGGCGAGCTCGAATGGAGCGACGGGATGCTGTACCCGCTCCTCCATCGCCTGCGCCGGCTGGGCTACGTGACGACGGAGTGGCGAACACCTCCCGAAGGCCGGCGCCGCCAGTACTACGCGATCACCGGTGAGGGACGCGCCGCGCTCGCGGATCAGCAGCGGCAGTGGGCGGCCGTCACGCGAGCGCTGAACGACGTCTGGCCGGGCACGCTGTCCGCAGTCGTGGGCGAGGCGTGACGGTGGAGAGCGTCGAGTCGCAGATCGCCGGGTGGCGCGCCTACGTCGAGAGTGCACCCGCGGTCAACGGCCGCGACGCCGACGAGCTCGAGGACCACCTCCGGCACGAGATCGCCGAGTTGAGCTCCGCCGGGCTCGCCCCGGACGAGGCGTTTCTCGTCGCAGTGAAGCGGATGGGCAGCGTCGACTCCCTGTCCAGGGAGTTCGCCCGCGAGCACAGCGGCCGCCTGTGGAAGCAGCTCGTCCTGAGCGATGACGACGCGCCGGCGCAGAAGGCAAGCGGCTGGGTGGAGGCGTTCGCCTTTGCGGCGGGTGCTGCGGTCGCGATCCAGGTCGCGCGGCTCGCGGCCGGGTTCCCCGACGACGAGCCGACTTGGTTCGCGCGGAACGTCGGCCTGTTCGTGCTGCCGTTCCTGGCCGCGTACTTCGCCCACCGCCGCGAACTCGACGTTCGCGGCTGGCTCCTGACTGCGGCGCCCTTCGCGCTCGGAGCGCTCGTGGTCAACCTCTACCCCTGGGGTGTGGACTCGGACACCGAGGCCCTGGCCGCGCTCGCACTGCCCGTCGCCCTGTGGTTCGTCGTCGCGCATCCATACACGGGCGCCGAGCTCCGGTCGCACGAGCGGCGCATGGACTTCGTCCGCTTCACGGGCGAGTGGTTCATCTACTACGTGCTGATCGCTCTCGGCGGCGGCGTGCTCATGGCCCTGACCGCCGCGATCCTCGAGCCTGCGGGGGCGGATGTCGAACGGATCGCCGAGTGGGTGCTGCCGTCGGGAGCGGCGGGCGCGGTGGTCGTGGCCGCCTGGCTCGTCGAGTCGAAGCAGCGGGTCGTCGAGAACATGGCGCCGGTGCTCGCGGTGCTCTTCACGCCCCTGTTCGCAGTGATGCTGGCCTGTGCCGCCGTCGTCTACGCGGTGACCGGGCTCGGTGCCGCATTCGATCGCGAGCTCGTCGGGGTCCTTGACGCCCTCCTCGTGGTCGTCCTCGGGCTCGTCCTGTACGGGATGTCCGCGCGGGACCCGTCCACGTCGTCTCCCGGCTGGATGGACGGCGTCCAGCTGGTCGCGGTCGCCGGCGCTCTCGTGCTCGATGTGATGGTGCTCGGCACGATGGTCGCGCGGATCGGCGACCTCGGGTTCACCCCGAACCGCACGGCAGCGCTGGGTCTCAACCTCGTGCTGCTCGTGAACCTCGTCGGTGCCGCCTGGCTCTCCGGCCGCTTCCTCGCGCGCCGCTCGAGCCTCCATCGGCTCGAGCGCTGGCAGACGTCCTACCTTCCCGTCCTGGCCCTGTTCGCCGCCTCGGTCGTGGTCGTCCTGCCGCCGCTGTTCGGCTTCGAGTAACCCCTAGGGCCGAGTGCGGAAGAGCCGCTTCTCCGGCGCGAGGTGCGGCGGCCACTCGATGCGGGTTGCACCCGCGAACTCGAGGTACGCGCGGAGCGCAGCGCGCATGGCGTCGACGAACCCTTCGGCGCGCCGCGGCGAGAAGCCGTCCTCCCACCACACGCCGAGCATCTCCACGCGAGTGGCGTCGCGGTCGATCCGCGGCTCGATCCGCCCGACGAAGCGGTCTCCGAAGAGCAGCGGCAGCACGTACCAGCCCCAGCGCCGCTTCTCCGGCGGGTGGAAGAGCTCCCATACGTGGTCGAAGCCGAACAGCGAGCCGAGGAGAGGGCGGTCCCAGACCAGCGCGTCGAACGGGGGCAGGAAGGCGACCGAGGGCTCGGGATCCGGTGGGCTCTCGAGCAGGTCGGCGTCCTCCTCGAGCACGAACCGCTTCCCACGCACGCCCTCGACGTCGACCGCGATGAGGTCGCCCTCGGCGACGAGCTGCTCCCGCAGGGCGGTCCTGCCCGGATACCCAGGGGCTCAAGGGTCCGGCTTGGCGGGGCCGAGGCCGCCGAAGATGTCTCCGCCCCCACCGACTCCGAGGAGGCCGTGGGCCCGGTATCGCGAGAGGAGCCGGTGGCGATACTGGTCGACGATCGGAACGTCGCGCGCGAGCACGTCGGCCGGCAGGAGTCGCTCGAGGAGGTCGTAGTAGCGACGGCTTCCCTCGCGGCGTGCGAGGCCGAGCTCGCCGGTCAGCGCGTACGCATCGAGCACGGCGCGGACGGTGTTCGTCGGCACCCCGAACCAGTCGGTCGTCGGTCCCTGTGTGCGCTCGAAGTCGTACACGGAGAGTGGCCCCTCCGTGCGTATCCGGTCGAGCACGCTCCGGGCGACGTCGGCATGCTCCTCGAGGAGCTGCGCCCAGCGCCGGCCCAACCTCGCGCGGAACCAGGGAAAGTCCGCGACGCGGACGAACGAGAGACCCTTGTTGTACGTCTCGAAGATCTCGCGACGCTCGTAGAGCTCGTCGCACCAGGCGGGGTCGTACGCGGCCACGCGTGCATGCAGTGCCAGGTCGTGCGTGCGACCGGCGACGGCGATGGGATCGAACTGGATCGAACCGAGACGCCGGAAGACCTCGAGCACGGCCTTCGGCCCTCCCTCGAGCGAGCGCGCCGGCCCGAGTGCGTGGCGTGCGACGAGGAAGCGACGGGCGGTCTCGGCCGTGACCTCCACCCGGGGCACGCTACAGCCCGTGACCCCTTCGCACTCGTAAGGGCTGCCCCGACCTACCACGGGAGCACGGCTGGTGTGAGCCCGTGGCGCTTCATCACTGCACCGATCGCCGCCAGGCCGGGCGGCCCGCCCGCCGCGGCGTCGAGGATGCCGCCGACCTCACGGCAACGCTCGTGAACCTCGCCGTCGTCGCCTGGCTCTCCGGCCGCTTCCTCGCGCGCCGCTCGAGCCGCCATCGGCTCGAGCGCTGGCGGACGTCCTACCTTCTCGCCCCTGTCCGCCGCCGTTCGTCGGCTTCGTCCAGGCCCGCGAGGAGCCCGTCGTCTAGCATCGCCCCGTGCGCGAGCTGGCTCCCGGCATCTGGCACTGGCAAGCGCCACACCCGGAGTGGCGCGAGAGCGAGCCGTGGGACCCGAACGTCTCCTCGTACGCGCTCGACGACGGCGAGCGGCTCCTCGTCTTCGACCCGATCGCGCCGCCCGAGAGGCTGTTCGAGCTCGCGGCCGATCGCGACGCGACGGTGGTTCTCACCTCGCCGTGGCACGAGCGCGGCATGCAAAGCCTCGTCGAGCGGCTCGGCCTCGACGTGTACGCGCCGAGGCCGGACTCGGCGCAGGACCTCATGGACAAGTTCGGCATCAGCGCGGAGCGGGCGGGAGACGGAAGCCCGGACCTCGTCTGGCTCCGCGCGGAAGCGGCCGAGCGCTGGCGCCCGTACACGGCCGACGGCCCGCTGCCCTCGGGTCTCGAGGCGTACGAGGGGAGAGAGCCGAACGACATCGTGCTCTGGGTCGAGAGCCACTCCGCGGTCGTCGCCGGTGACACGCTCGCGGACTTCGGCGAGGGGCTCGAGGTCTCGGCCCGGTGGCTGCGCGAGGGCGTAACGAGGGAGTCGCGCGTCGAGCGGCTGCGACCGCTGCTCGCAAAGCCGGTCGAGCTCGTGCTCGCCACGCACGGCGGGCCGTTCGACCGGGCCGCGCTCGAGCGGGCCCTGTCCTGACGACACCCAGGCCGGAGCTCGGGGGCCGCCGAGCGCCGATCAGGTCGCGCGCTGCGGCTCCGACACGTTCGAGCGCAGGGGCGCCAGGAACAGCGCCGTCAGTACCACGAGTACCACGACGGCTGCCGCGATCACCCAGCCGTCGTCGGCGGTCGGCTTGACGACCATCGCGAAGGCGATCGCGTACATGAACGCGAGATCGACGCGCAGGATGGAGAAGAGGCGCACGATCAGCGCCTGACCCTCCGGTGTCGTGGGGCCGACCTCGGCGATCCGCTTCGCCATCGGCCCGAGGAAGAAGAACCCGGTCACGAACGAGGCGGCGAAGGTGGCGAGGGCGAAGATCACCCAGAGCTGGCCCCAGTCCCAGTCCCCGTCGATCATCATCAGGATCCCGGCGACGATGACGACGAGCGAGGCCGGGACGAACATCCGCTCGGCGAGCACCCCGGCGCGACCCGCGAAGCGGGCGAGCTCCTCGGGGTCTCCGCCGCGGCGGACGACCATTCCGTACATCTGAAGCATGAGCCCACCGCCGAGCCAGATCATCGCCGCGCCGATGTGCGCGAACAGCAGGAACTCGTACCACGTCATGAAGGCTTCCTCCTCCCGGATGCCTGCGGGGACTCGATCCTTACGCACCGCGCGGCCGAGCGCAAGCCGGCCGTTACGGGGCCGGGGCTCCCGTCAGTCCCCGAGCCAGCCGTCGCGGTAGCGGGTCTGCTGGCGCTTCGTGAGGCCCGCGTACGCCTCGCTGGGCTCGTTCGTCTCGGTCTCGACTCCCGCGCCGTGACGAAGCGCGAGCTCGTCCACCGTATAGCCGCCCCACTCCGGAGTGCCCGCCAGGGCGCGCGTGCCGACGGCGACGACGACGCACGGCCCCGCTCCGGCACCGACGATCGTGTGCTTCGTGTTGGCGGGGCAGTGGACGAAGTCCCACGCCCGGAGCGGTCGCTCCTCCCCCTCGACGATCAGGACCGCCTCGCCGGAGAGGACGAGGAAGTCCTCCTGGTCGGCCTCCCAGTGGTACATCGCCATGGCCACGCCCGGCGCGAGCACCTGGACGTTGATCCCCAGCTGGGGGAAGTCCTGGTCGCCCTCGAGGTCGCAGAAGGCCGATCGACCCTCGGCGTGGTACCAGCGTGCGTCACGCGCGTTCAGGACGTACCAGCCCTCACCGGTCGCGACGAGCCCGTGCTCGGTCTCCTCGAGTGGCGCCTCCGGAATCATGCGCGGGAGGCTACCCGCGCCGGAGGCGTCGCCGCTCACCGGCAGTGCGAGCGCCTACTCGCCGCTGAACAGCGTCAGCTGCATGCCGTCCGGTGCGCGGACTCGGACGTTCCGGTCGCCCCAGGGCGTGGAGACCGGCGGTGCGACCTCCTCGCCGCCGGCTGTGACGAGCCGCCGCGCCGTCTGCACGCTGTCGGGAACCTCGAGCGCGAGGCGGACCACACCCGAGACCCGCGCTCCGGCCTCGACCGCGTCCACGGTCTCCGCCTGCGCCTCGTCGAGCAGCTCGAGAGTTGCGCTCCCTGCCCCGAGGAGGATCACGCGTCCGGTCTCCGAGCTCCAGTCCGCGAGCTGCTCGAGCCCGAGCGCGTCGCGGTAGAAGGCAAGCGCGGCGTCGAAGTCCGGGACGGTGAGCGCGACTCTCAGCTCCGTGATCTCGGCCATGCGGGGTCTAACGTCAGCAGGAGCGGTCGGCTTCCAGGTCTCGCGCTGCGGCGCTCCCACCGAACCTCTACCTCCAGTCGATCGAGACGACCTCGACCGGCTCCTCGACCCCCTTCAGGAGCTCGGCTCGTGACTCGGAGACGCGGAGCGAGCCCGCCAGGCCCTCGAGCGTCTCGGCGCTGACGACGATCTCGCCGGCGCCGGCGAGCGCCGAGACCCGGGCCGCGACGTGGACGCTCTGGCCCACGTAGTCCTTCTCGTCGCCGGCCGCGGTGAAGGCGTCGCCCGCGTGCGCGCCGATCCTGACGTCCGGGGCGACGATCTCGTCCGCGAGAGCGCGCTGGACCGCGACCGCCGCGTCGACGGCCGCCCGCGGGCTCTCGAACGTCGCGAAGAACCCGTCGCCCGTCTTCTTGACGACCTCGCCGCCGGCTTCGGCGATTCGCTCTCGCACGAGGTCGTCGTGCCGCGCGAGCAGGCGCTTCCACTTCTCGTCGCCGAGCGTCTCGAGGAGCTTCGTCGAGTCCACGATGTCGGTGAAGAGGAACGTGCGGCGCGTCGCGACCCGACCGAGGTGCTCCTTCACCCGTGCGGCCTCCGGCGCGGCGCCGAGCCGCTCGAAGGTGGCGAGCGCGCCCTCGAGCTCGGCGGTCGCCGCGTGCTCGTCGCCTCCCCGCCGGAACGCGAGCCCCAGGAGCGCCCGTGCCTGGGCGGTCTCGTAGGGGGCTCCGATCTCCTGCCATTCGTCGCGTGCGTGCTTCAGGCTCTGCACGGCTGCCGACGGGTCGCGCTCGGCGAGGGCGATGCGACCCCGCGCCTCGTGGAGCGTTGCGTCGAACGCGAGCGCCCGCCGGTCGCCGATCCGGTACGCGTCGATGATCTCCTCGATCTCGTCGGCAGAAGCTCGCGCCGTCGCGAGGTCGCCGGCCGCGATCGAGATCTCGACCTGGGCCGGCAGGCGCCGGAGGCGCGTGAGCGGATCCTCGATCTGGCGAAGCGAGCTTGCGATCGCGCCGACCGCCGCCTCCACCTTCCCCTCCGAGAGGCGGAGGAGCGCGAGGCCGGGGTGGGGGTCGCGGCCGAGCTCGTTCGCGGTCTGGTAGGCCTCCTCGGCTCCTGCGAGGTCGCCCTGCCGGCGGCGGATCTCCCCGATCTCGTAGTAGCCGAAGGCGGTGATCGAGCGGTCGAAGTCGCTGAGCTCCCGGCAGGCGGCGGTGGCCTGCGCCTCCGCGGCCGGCCAGTCGCCACGGAGGCGGAGCGCCTCGGCCCGGTGGATGCGGCAGGCGCCGGGGAACCCGGAGACGTCGAGACGGTCGCAGAAGCGGTTTGCCGCCTCCGTCCACTCGGCTGCGCGGCGGAAGTCGCCGACGTCCTGGCAGGCGCTGATCGTGAGGCAGTAGACGAGCCCCGCCGCATGTGCGCGCAGGTCGCCCGAGAGCGCGGACGCCGAGGCCTCGTCGAGGAGCGCGAGCCCTCGCTCGACCTCGCCCGCCTTGATCGCCACCCTGCCCTTGCCGCCGAGCGCGAGCGCCTGGACGTCGCGGTCGCCGATCCGGCGCGCGAGCTCGTACGTCTCGTCGAACAGGGCCTCGGCCCTTTCCAGGTCGCCCTCGGCGAAGAGCGCGGTGATCGCCTGGATGAGGGTGAGCCGCGCGTGCTCGGGGGCCTCGGGGACGCCGTCGAGGAGCCGCTCCGCCTTCGCCAGCCAGCCGCCCGCGACGGCGAACGCGCCCCTGCCCTCGTAGTCCCACGCGAGCGTCAGCGCCGTGCGGGCCGCGCCGAGCGTGTCACCGGCTGCCGAGTACGCGGAGTGGGCCCGCTCGCGGAGGGCAATCGCCTCGTCCAGCATCCCGCTCCACCAGGCGGCCTCGCCGTAGCTCTCGAGGTCGGCGGCGGTGAGCTGCTCCGACTCCACGTCACCGTAGTCCGAGTACGCCGCGCGCCAGGCCTGGCGGCCCGCCGCCGCCCGGGCGGCGTCGAGTGAGTCGAGCACAGGGGACACGAGCCTCTATTGTGGCCGCGGCTCACCGGGCTCGGCAACGGCGGCAGACCGTACCTTCTCGCGGACGACGGGAGCCACCTCCCGGCCGAGGAGCTCGATCGAACGGAGGATTCCTTCGTGCGGAGGCCCTCCGACCGTGAGCTGCAGGAGGAAGCGGTCGTGGCCGAAGAGCGCGTGCTGGAAGAGGATCTTCTCGACCACGTTCTCCGGGCTGCCGAGGAAGTTCGCGCCGCGCAGGGTCGCCGAGGCGTCGTAGTCCTGGCGCTGCATGGGCGGCCAGCCGCGCTCGCGGCCGATCCGGTTCATCGCTTCCGAGACGTACGGCCACGACTCGTCGAGCGCCTGCTCCATGGTCTCCGCGACGTAGCCGTGCGAGTTGATGCTGAGCGCCGGAAGCGGGTCGTGGCCCGCCTCGCGGGCGGCCCGCCGGTACAGGTCGACGAAGGGGGAGAACCGCTCGGGCATCCCGCCGATGATCGCGAGGGCCATGGGCAGGCCGAGCGTCCCCGCGCGCACCGCCGACTCCGGCGTGCCGCCGACCGCGATCCACACCGGCAGCGGCTCCTGCACGGGCCGCGGGTAGACGCCCTGGCCCGTGAGCGCCGCGCGGTGGCTGCCCGACCAGGTGGCGTGCTCCTCCTCGCGCAGCCGGAGGAGCAGGTCGAGCTTCTCCGCGAACAGGCCGTCGTAGTCGCGAAGGTCGTAGCCGAAGAGCGGGAACGACTCGATGAACGACCCGCGCCCGACCATGATCTCCGCCCGCCCGCCGGACAGGTTGTCGATCGTCGAGTACTCCTGGAACACGCGGACGGGGTCGGCCGAGCCGAGGACGGTCACGGCGCTCGTGAGCCGTATCCGCTTGGTCCGGGCGGCGACCGCGGCGAGGACGACCGCGGGCGTCGAGACCGTGTAGTCGGGCCGGTGGTGCTCGCCGACCCCGAAGACGTCGAGGCCGACCTCGTCCGCGAGCTCTGCCTCCTCCACGACCTCGCGCAGTCTCTGCTCCGTGCTGATCCGCTCGCCGGACACGGGGTCGAAGCGCGTGTCGGCGAACGTGAAGACGCCGATCTCCATGGGTGAGTTCTATCCCGGCAGGAACGAGCCGAGCCGCTCGAGCGTCTCCAGCAGGAGGTGCGGCGGCACCTCCTCGACGGCTCGTCTCGCGAGCCCGGCGACGAGCCCCGGGATCGCACCCGCCTCCTGCGCGTCGTCCAGCGCCCGGAGGAGCCCCTGCTGGACCGCCTGCTCCGCGTCCTCGCGCGCGAGCCCGTTCTCGTG
>CAZMUG010000010.1:4419-11922 GCA_964569165.1 uncultured Gaiellales bacterium | reverse complement strand
CACGGGCACGAGCGCGAGCAGGGCGAGCAGTGCCGCGAGGAGGAACGGGCCCGAGAAGGCGTTGGTGACGGCGCTGTCGAGCTCCTCGCGGAGGCCGGAGAGGAGTGAGCGGTACTCGTCCGTGTCCGGGCGGTCGGCGAAGGCCGCGTCGAGGTCGGGACGCTCCTTACTGCCGGCGGCGTCCACCGCCGCCAGCACGTCCTGCGCCACCCCCAGCTTGTCGAGCGGCGGGATCGAGCTGTCGAGCACGACCGCGGCACCGGCGCGGATCGCGCCGTCCTCGTTGCGGTCGAGCGAGGAGGTGAGCATCGGCGCGAGCAGGAGCAGGCCGAGCACGACTCCCGCATGCCGTGCCGCGAGCGTCCAGCCACCGTGGACGACGGGGCCGCCTCGTCCCGTCACCGCGCGCTCCGTGAGGGCGAGCAGCGCGAGACCGATGCCGGCGCCGACCAGGAGCTGGGGCGGGACCGTCCAGATCCAGCCCGAGCGTGGCAGGACCGCGAGGGCGGCGAGCCCGCCCGAGACGAGCGCCACGCCCGAGGCCATCCGGACGGCCGGCGTGCCCGCCCGCGGCGCGAGGCGCGCCGCGAGCATCGCGGCGACCGGCATCACCGTCACCACCAGCCCGGCCAGAGCGGGCGACATCCCCCAGCCGTCGACGAGCAGCAGCACGACGAGGAAGAGCGCGGCGACGAGGCCGGCCGAGAGCAGGAAGAGCGCCGCGTTCGCGGCCACGTGCGGGCGCTCGGCGGGCTCGGGGAGGCGGTGCGCGCGCAGCCCGCGGACGGCCGTAAGCGTTGCCAGCGCGACGGGGACCTGGGCGAGGAAGATCGACTCCCAGCCGAAGAGCTCGGTGAGGACGCCCCCGAGCGCCGGCCCGAGCGCCGCGCCCGCGACGCCTGCCGTCACCCAGATGCGCGCGGCGCGGGCGTCGCTTCCCGTCACCTCGGACAGCAGGTCGAGCGCGGCGGTCACGAGGAACGCAGCGCCTGCGGCCTGCACGCAGCGGGCGCCGACGAGGCTCCCGAAGGTCGGGGCGAGCCCGCACGCGAGCGATGCGGCGGCGAACACGAGCACCCCCGAGACGAACGCGCCGCGGGGGCGACGGCGCGCGACGAACGCAGCGGGCACCGCGAGCAGCGCGAACGCGAGGTTGAAGGCGGTCAGCGTCCAGGACACCGCCGTGATGCCGACGTCGAACTCGCGCAGGATCTCCGGGAGTGCGAGCGTGACGATCGATGAGTCGGCGAGCGCGAGGCCGATGGCGACGCCGAGCAGACCCGCGCGCATGGGCCGAGTCTATGCCCGGGGTGCTCCGCAGCCGGTAGCGTCCGGCCCATGAGCGACGACGGGAAGGCCAACGAGAAGGAGACACGCGACCACGAGCCGCCGGCCGGCGCGGAGACGACCGGCAGCTGGGGACGCGGGCGCAAGGCGATCGCGTACTCCGCGGCCGCGAAGTGGACGGTCCTGCGGAAGAAGGAGAAGCCTGCGGCCGAGATCTTCTCGGTCTCGTACGTCGCGGGCGCGGGCGACCCGGATCGTCCGGTGACCTTCGTGTTCAACGGAGGCCCCGGCGCCGCGTCCGCGTACCTGCACATGGGCGCCGTCGGCCCTCGCCGGGTGGACTTCCCGCCGGACGGGACGCTGCCCACGATGCCGCCGCGGCTGGTCGAGAACGAGTCGTCGTGGCTCTCGTTCACCGACCTCGTCTTCGTCGATCCCGTCGGCACCGGCTTCAGCCGCGTCATCGAGCCCGAGAAGCAGGCCGAGGGCAAGGACGCGAAGCCCGGAGAGGAGCACGATCCGAAGGAGTACTTCGGCTACAGGCGCGACCTCGAGTCGCTCTGCGAGCTCATGGGCCGCTGGCTCTCCGAGCACGGCCGCTGGGGGTCTCCCGTCTTCATCGCCGGCGAGAGCTACGGGGGCTACCGGGTCGCGCGGCTCGTCAGATCGCTCCAGGAGACCGCGGGGATCGGGCTCAACGGCGCGATTCTCATCTCGCCTGCGCTCGAGATCACGGGCCTCACCGTGACCGACTACGACGCGCTCGGCTGGATCGACCGCATCCCGACCATGTCCGCAGCTGCCCTCCACCACGGGCGCTCTCGCGCGTTCCGCAGGGGGACGTCGCTCGAGAGGGCGCTGGCGGCGGCGGAGGAGTTCGCGACCGGCGAGTACGCGACCTTCCTCACCCGGGGGGCGTCGATCCCGGCGACGGAGCGGACGCGCATCCTCACGAGGCTGGCCGACCTCCTCGGTCTCCCGCTCGACGTGGTCGTCCGCGCCGAGGGACGCGTCGGCATCCTCACCTTCGTCCGCGAGCTCCTGCGCGACGAGCGGAAGGTGCTCGGCGCCTACGACGCGACGATCACGGCGACGGACCCGTTCCCCGACCGGGACGAGCTCTCCTGGCCGGACCCCACGCTCTCGGGCATCGCCCCTGCGTACACGATGGCGGTCAATCGCATGCTGCGCTCGGAGATCGGCGTCCAGACGGATCGCGAGTACACGCTCCTCTCGCACGAGGTCAACGTCGCCTGGAAGAACGACGCCGACAGCGTGCACGCCTTCGCTTCACCGCCGGGAGCGACGGACGACTTCCGCTACGGCATGGCGCTGAACCCGCATCTGAGGGCGTTCATCACCCACGGCCGGTTCGACCTCGTGACGCCGTACTTCGCGAGCGACCGCCTTCGGAACCTCATGCGGCTCGATCCGCAGATGGAGCGCCGGCTGACCGTTCAGCACTACGGCGGAGGCCACATGTTCTATGCGTGGGAGGCGAGCCGCCGGGCGTTCAGCGGCGCGATCGCCGCGTTCGTCGCGGACGCGACGGCCTAGCCGCCCTCGCGGGCGAGATACGCCGCGGCGAGCCGCTTCGGCGCACGGAGCAGCCAGCTGTCCTCGATCAGCTCCGCGAGCTGCTCCCGCTGCACGCGCTCGAGCCGGACGAGCAGGATCGGGTGCCCGTCGTAGTGCGGCGTCTGGAAGTACGCCTCGTCCGCGTCGAGCAGCAGCCGCTTCTCGTCCGGATCGACGCGGACCGCGAGCGCGCCCTCGGCCGCGCGGTCCGGGCTCAGCCACGCGAAGAGCCTGCCTCCGACCTTGAACGCCGGCTGGCCGTACGTCGCCGACTCCTCCGCACCCGGGAGCGCCTCGGCGATCTCGCGAACCGTGGTCCAGTCGGCCATCAGCTCGTCCCGGCGGCGTAGGCCGCGGCGAGCCGCTTCGGCGCCTGGATCAGCCACGCGTCCTCGAGCCGCTCGCGAAGCTCCTCCTCTGCGATCCGGTCGAGGTGGATCTGCACGCCCGGCCACCCGTCGTAGTGCGGGCTCGTGAAGTAGACGTCCGGGCTCGAGTCGAGGATCAGCTGCTTCTCCTCCCGCTCGACCCGGATGCCGAGACCGCCGCCGTCTCGCTCGCACGCCTCCCACGCGAACAGCTTTCCGCGCACGCGGTAGGCGGTGCGGCCGCTCGTGTCCTCCTCGACCTCCGGGAAGGAGAGCGCGATCTCCCGGACGAGCGCCCAGTCGGCCATCGCCACAGCCTAGGCGCAGATGGGGTTCGACCGGCGCTGGTCCTAGAGTTCCCGCCATGGACCCGGCGGGAACCCGGCGGATCGAGCTCCTGCTCCCCATGCGCACGCTGCTCCTGGTCGCTGCCGCGGTCGGGGTCGGGATCGCCTTCCGGACGATCGGGGACACGTTCCTGATCGTCTTCGTCGGGATCTTCCTCGCCTTCGTCTTCGAGTACCCGGTTCGGTTCGTCATGTCGAAGACCCGGATGTCGAGGGGGCTCGCGGCGACCGTGACGGTTCTCGGCACCGCCGTGGCCGCGTTCCTGCTCTTCCTGCTGCTGCTCGTTCCGCTGGTCGGGAGCGTGCGCGACTTCCTGCACGAGCTCCCGCAGATCGTCTCCGACCTCCGGGACTCCGGCGAGCTCTCCTGGCTCGGTGACTCGGGCGCCGCGGGGAACGTGCAGGACGGCGCCGAGCAGGTCTCCGTGTCCGTTCCCGACGCGATCTCGGCCGTCCTCGGGATCGCCGGGTCCTTCTTCAGCATCTTCCTTGCGGCGTTCACGATCCTGTTCATCTGCCTGTTCCTGCTCTCGGACATCGCCAACCTCAAGCGGGCGCTCGCGAGCGTGCTGATGCCGGGGGAGGAGGCGAGGTGGCTGCCCGTCTGGGACCGGGTGACGGAGGCCGTGTCCCGCTGGGCGATCGGCGTCGTCGTCATCGCGACGATCGCGGGCACCGTCCAGGGCACGACCGCCTACCTGCTCGGCTCGAGCTACGCGATCGCGCTCGGGGTGATCGCCGGCCTCTTCGACATGATCCCGAACCTCGGGGCCACGCTCGCCGGCTTCATCCTCGTGCCGACGATCTGGGCCGAGGAGGGGCTCACGGCAGCCGTGATCATGCTCGTCGTGATCCTCGTCTACCAGCAGCTCGAGAACAACATCCTCACCCCGAAGATCCAGGGCAAGGCCGTGCAGCTCTCCGGCTTCTTCATCATCGTCGCGGTCACGCTCTTCGGCGCCATGCTCGGGGTCCTCGGCGCGCTGACTGCCGTTCCGCTCGCGGCCACGCTGCAGATCTTCGTCCAGGAGCTGACGAAGGCGCGGCGAGAGAAGGTGGCCGACGCGAAGGCCGGGCTGGCGCAGACCGCCGAGCCCGCGTAGCGGCTACGCGGCCGTGGGCTCGGTCGCGAGCTCGCCCTCGCTCACCGCGACCGCGTCCTGGCGCTTCAGCAGCAGGAGCAGCGCCAGCCAGCCGAGCGCGATCAGGATCGCGCCGCCCACGTATGCCACGTGGAACCCGTCCACCAGCGCCTGCGCCTGGTCGGCGGGCGAGGGCTGGGCGCTGCCCGCCGAGGTGAGCACCTCCTCGGTGCGGTTCACGGCCAGCGTGCTGAGGATGGCGAGACCGAGCGCGCCGCCGATCTGCTGCGCGGTGTTGTAGAGGCCGGAGGCAAGCCCCGCGTCGTCGGCCGAGATGCCGCTCGTCGCGATGAGGGTGATCGGCACGAACGTGAGGCCCATCCCGATCGACGCGAGCATGACGCCGGGCAGGAAGTCGGTGAGGTACGAGCCGCCCGGTTCGAGCCGCGTGAAGAGGAGCAGGCCGGCGATCGCCATCGGCATCCCGACGAGCGGGACCTGCCGTGCGCCGAGCTTCGGGACGAGACCCTGCGAGAGCCCGGCGCCGATGACGATGCCCGCGGTGAAGGGGAGGAACGCGAACCCGGCCTTCAGCGCGGACCAGCCGAGCACGCGCTGCAGGTAGAGCGTGTTGAAGAAGAACATCGCGAACAGGCCGGCAGCGACGAGGAACATCGTCGTGTTCGCCGAGCGGACGGTGGAGACGCGGAAGATCGAGAGCCGGACGAGCGGCTCGGCCGAGCGCGACTCGATGACCAGGAAGGCGACGAGCAGCCCGAGGGCGACGGCGAAGAAGCCGCCCGTGTGCAGCGACGTCCAGCCCTTCTCCTGCGCCTTCACGATCCCGTACACGAGCGCGAGCAGGCCTGCCGTCACCGTCACGGCTCCGGCCAGGTCGAACGACCTGTGCGCGTGCTCGTCCTTCGACTCGGGGACGAGCCGCCAGGCGAGCGCGAACACCGCGATGCCCACGGGCACGTTGACGAAGAAGATCCACGGCCACGACAGCCAGTCGGTGAGCATCCCGCCGAGCACGAGGCCGACCGCCCCGCCGCCGACCGCGATCGCGGCCCACACGCCCATCGCCTTCGTCCGCTCCTGCCCTTCCGCGAAGGTCGTCGTGACGATCGAGAGCGCTGCCGGGGCGATGAGCGCGGCGCCGAGGCCCTGGACTCCGCGGAAGACGATGAGGAACTCGGACGTCGGCGAGATCGCGCACGCCAGCGAGGCGGCGCTGAACATGACGACACCGGTCAGGAACACGAGCTTGCGGCCCGCCAGGTCGCCGGCGCGGCCACCGAGGAGCAGGAAGCCGCCGAAGGTGAGCGCGTACGCGTTGACGACCCACTGCAGGTCGGCCTCCGACATGTTGAGGTCGGCCTGGATGGAGGGCAGGGCGACGTTCACGATCGTCGCGTCCAGGATCACCATGAACTGCGCCAGGCAGACGATGACGAGGACGAGCCAGGGATTGCGGTGTCCGGTGGTCATGCGACGAACGTAGCTGCGCGGTCCCGGGCTGCGGGGTGCGGTTTTCCGTACTTCGTGCGTGGGCGACCGTGTCTGACACCACCCCACGCAACCATGCGGGTTTGCGGGGCGTCGGTGTCAGACACCCCGCGGGGCCGGCTCGCTCCCACACGCGACCGGTCCGACTGTCAAGCCCGGTTTCCGCGTGCAGCAGAGCGGGATCGAGCGAGCGGTGCGGCGCCCTGCGCGAGAGTGCCGCCTAGCATCGCCGCATGGCGACCACCCCGGAGCTCGCGGTCGAGGCACGCCTCGAGCTGCACCGCCCGGAGCTCACCGCGTACTGCTACCGGATGCTCGGATCGCTCGACGCCGAGGACGCCGTGCAGGAGACCCTCCTCCGCGCCTGGCGCGGCATCGACCGCTTCGAAGGGCGGGCGGCGCTTCGCTCGTGGCTGTACCGGATCGCGACGAACGTGTGCCTCGACATGCTCGAGGGCCGCAAGCGTCGCGCGCGTCCGATGGACCTCGGGCCTGCGGGCGCGCCCGTCGTCGAGAACCTGAGCGTTCCCGGCGAGGTCTCGTGGATCGAGCCCATCCCGGATTCGCTCGTCGCCCCCGAGGGTGACCCCGCTCGGGTCGCGGAGGTGCGGGAGTCGGTTCGGCTCGCCCTCGTCGCGGCGCTCCAGCACCTGCCGCCGAAGCAGCGGGCCGTGCTCATCCTCTGCGAGGTGCTCCGCTGGCAGGCGTCGGAGGTCGCCGAGCTGCTCGACACGAGCGTCGCCTCGGTCAACTCCGCCCTCCAGCGCGCACGGGCGACGCTCTCGGCCACGGACGTGTACGCGTCCGTCTCGTCCCCGTCGATCGAGTCCGCCAGCCCGGAGCTGCTCGCGCGCTACGTCGATGCGTTCGAGCGGTACGACATGAAGGCGTTGACGGCGCTGATCCGGGAGGACGCGACCCAGTCCATGCCGCCGTTCGACCTCTGGCTCTCCGGGCGCGCCGACATCCTCACCTGGTGGGTCGGCCCCGGAATCGGCTGCAGCGGCTCCAGGGTGGTGCCCGTCGCCTCCGCGAACGGGGCGCCCGCGTTCGGCCAGTACAAGCCGAGCGAGACGGGCGACGGCTTCCAGCCCTGGGCGCTGCAGGTGCTCGAGGTCGAGGACGGCCAGATCGTGGAGCTCACGTTCTTCCTCGACACGGAGCGGCTCTTCCCGCGCTTCGGGCTTCCGCTCGAGCTTTCCCGGTAGGGCGAGGCCGGCCCCCCGCCCTGCCCGGGTCGAGTCGCTACGCCGCGCCGGCCGCCTCGAAGGTGCTCAGGTCCATCCAGAACACGCTCCACTGGTGACCGTCCGGGTCGAGGAAGCTCCGGCC
>CAZMUG010000010.1:0-4319 GCA_964569165.1 uncultured Gaiellales bacterium | reverse complement strand
GCAGGACGTTCGAGAGGCCCATGAACCGCACGAGCTCGAGGAGATCGTCCGCTGCCCCGCGCAGGTGGACCTGGCAGCCCGACCGGTGTGCCGCGAGCTGGAGGCGCGCGAGCGCGTCCACGGTCACCGCGTCGGGGGTGATGCCGTGCACGTCGCAGGCGATCGCCCCCGGCCCGTGCTCGCGCAGGAGGGCGCGCGCGCGGTCGCAGAGGCCGGGCAGGTCGCTCCGCGCGATCGGGCCGCGGATCGAGAAGACCCGCTCGGTCTCGGACACGGAGGCTAGGACCGCGGACGCAGCACGGACTCATCGACCGATGAGAACCGGCCGCCGCGAGAGTCTCTATGGTTCCTGACTCGATCCGGGAGGAAAGCGAGGGTGAGATGACCGATCTGACCAACGGCGGCGAGCGGCTGGCCGCGCACGAGCGCCTGTCCACGGGAGCGCTGGCGAGCTGGATGCGCGCGTGCGCGTCGCACCCCGGCAGGGTTGCGCTCGCGTGGGCCGGCATCATCGCCGTGCTCGTGGCGATCGTCATCGCGTTCGGCGGCGCGCTCGAGGACGAGTTCGAGATCCCGGGGTCGGACACGCAGCGCGCGACCGACCTGATCGAGTCGGAGTTCGCCTCCGAGCAGGGCGGTGTCCTCAATCTCGTCTTCGCCGCGCCGGAGGGCCAGCGACTCGACACGCCCGAGCGCAAGGCGGCGATCGAGGCGGCGATCACCCGTCTCGAGTCGAACCAGTTCGCGCCCTCCGAGGACGAGGCGGGAATCGCCCGGCCCGAGGACGGCTCGGCGCCCGTCATCCGCGACCCGTTCGACGACGCGACGTTCTCCGCCAACGGCCGCATCGCCTACACGGAGGTGCAGTTCGACCGCGTCATCTTCGACAAGGACCGGGAGGCCGTGGTCGCAGTGCAGGACGCGGTGCGCGAGGCCGTCGAGCCGGCGGGCGTGACCGTCGAGTTCAACGGCGACGCGGAGTTCCCGCCGCTGGAGCAGGGGACGCAGGAGCTGCTCGGACTGCTCGCGGCGCTCATCGTGCTGCTCGTCGTCTTCCGAACCTTCGTCGCCGCGTCGATCCCCATCGCGCTCGCGCTCGTCGCGCTCGCGACGGCGTTCATCCTCCTCTTCATCCTCGCCGGGTTCATGAAGATCAACACGATCACGCCGCTACTCGTGTCGATGATCGGGCTCGGCGTCGGCATCGACTACTCCCTGTTCATCGTCACGCGCTTCCGGCAGCTCCTCCACGAGGGGCTCTCCCCGCGCGACGCCGCGGCGGAGGCCGGCTCGTCCGCCGGGCGCGCGGTCATCTTCGCCGGCACCACGGTCGCGATCTCCGTGAGCGGTCTCGCCCTCTTCGGCCTCGACTTCGTGACGAAGCTCGGCGTCGGGTCCGCGCTCGGCGTTCTCACGACGGTGCTGATCGCGAACTCGCTGCTCATCGCGGCTCTTGCGAAGCTCGGCCACAAGGTCGATCGCCTGAAGGTTCCCCTGCTCCGGCCGCTCGACGACTCGGAGGCAGCGCGCGAGAAGACCCTGGTCGCCCGCTGGGGCCGGTTCACGACGGCGCACGCGAAGCCCGTGTTCGTCATCCTGCTCGTCGGCGGCCTCCTGCTCGCCGGAACGTCCGCGCTCGTCCGGCTCGGCGCGTCCGACCAGGGCACGCAGCCGACCGAGCAGACGGCGCGGCGCGCATACGACCTCCTCGCGGAGGGGTTCGGGCCCGGCTTCAACGGCCCCATCCCGATCGTCGTCGACGTCAACGGCGACGACCAGGCGCCCCAGCGCATCCACGACGGCATCCAGGGGCTCGCGGGCGTCGCGTCCGTCGCCGAGCCGCAGTTCAACGAGGCGAAGACCGTCGCGCTCGTGTTCGTCACGCCGGACTCGGCTCCGCAGGACGAGGCCACCGGCGATCTCGTCCACCGGCTCCGGGACGACGTCGTCCCCACGGCTGTCGGGGGCAGTGCCGCGGTCGCCTACGTGTCCGGCCTGAACGCGGCCTTCGTGGACATCGCGGACCGGATCTTCGAACGGCTCCCGCTCTTCCTCCTCTACGTCGTCGGCGTCACGTTCCTCGTGCTCGCGATGGCGTTCCGGTCGATCGTGGTCTCGCTCACCGCCGCCGTGACGACGATCCTGTCCGCGTTCGTCGGCTTCGGCGTGCTGACCCTCGTCATCCAGGAGGGTCACCTGCTGTCCCTGATGGGGCTCGACCGGACCGGGCCGATCGAGACCTTCGTGCCGCCGATCGCCTTCGCGATCCTCTTCGGGCTCTCGATGGACTACATGGTGTTCATCATGAGCCGAATCCGCGAGGAGCACGTGCACGGGCTGCCCACGCGGGAGGCGGTCGAGCACGGGATCGCCGCCATCGGCCGCGTCGTCGTCGCCGCGGCGCTCATCATGGGCACCGTCTTCGCCGCCTTCATCCTCACGCCCGAGCGCATCTCGAAGGAGTTCGGGCTGCTGCTCGCGGTGGCGATCCTCACGGACGCGCTCGTCGTGCGCATGACGCTCGTGCCCGCGTTCTTCACGCTCCTCGGCGAGAAGACGTGGTACATGCCGCGCTGGCTCGACCGGGTGCTCCCGCAGATCACGATCGAGCCGCCCCACGACGGCGAGGTCAGAGACGTGCCCGTCTCCGGAGGCGCCACGCCGAGCGAGGCGTAGCGGGTGGATCTCAGGCTCGAGCTCGTCCTGCTTCCCGTCGCCGACGTGGACCGGGCGAAGGCGTTCTACGTGGAGCAGGTGGGCTTCCGCGTCGACGTGGACACGAGCCCGGCCGAGGGCATGCGAGTCGTCCAGCTCACTCCGCCCGGGTCCGCGTGCTCGATCACGATCGGGGAGGGGCTGGGTCTCGCCGAGCCCGGCTCCGTGCGTGGAACGCACCTCGTGGTCACCGACATCGCGGCCGCCCGGGAGGAGCTCGTCGGGCGTGGAGCTCCGGTCGGCGAGGTGCGCCACTTCGACCGGGACGCCGGGGAGTGGAGGCCAGGGCCCGATCCGGGGCATGCGGACTACGCCTCGTTCGCGGACTTCGCCGACCCCGACGGGAACACCTGGGTGCTCCAGGAAGTCGGGCACGGCGCCGCGCCGGCCGCGTAGCCGGGTCAGTCGGGAAGGAGCGGCATCGCGAGGCCGGGGCTCGTCCCGAGGAGGACGGCCCGCGTGACGGCGGTCGAGCCGAACCGCTCCTTCACCTCGTCGAGCGCGGAGTCGAGAGCGCAGAGCGTGCTCGGCTCGAGCGGTAGCTCGAGCTGAGCCCGATCCGCGTCCTCGAGGTTCGTCAGCGTGATCCCGACGAGGGTGATCCCCCGGGCCTCGATCAGCGGCGCCGCGGCAGCAAGGAGCACACGCGCCGCCTCGAGCACTTCCGCTGACTGATCGGTCAATCGCGGCATCGTCAGCGACCTCGTCGCGCGTGTGAAGTCGTCGAATCGGAGGCGCAGGACCACGGTACGACACAGGCGCCGGCCCTTCCGGAGCCTCCTCGTGACCCGGTCGACGATCGCGATGACTGACGAGTCAATCTGTGCAGATGACGTGCGGCGGCGGCCGAGCGCGCGCTGCGACCCGATCGAGCGCCGCCGCCGGGCCGTTCGCACGATCCGCGGGTCGCGGTTGTGTGCGAGGGCGTGCAGGTGGCGACCGCTCGCCCGCCCCAGCAGTGCGACGAGGACGTCCTCCTCCAGCGCGGCGACCTGGCCGACCGTCAGGAGCCCACGCGTGTGGAGCTTCGCCGCCGTCACGCGGCCCACGCCCCACAGCCGCTCGACGGGGAGCGGGTGGAGAAACGAGAGCTCGCCGTCGGGCGGGACGACGAGCAGCCCGTCCGGCTTCGCGACCGCGCTTGCCACCTTCGCGAGGAACTTGGTCCGCGCGACGCCCACGGTGATCGGGAGGCCCACCTCCTCATGCACCCGCCGGCGCAGCCGCTCGGCGATCTCCACCGGGGGCCCGGCGATCTGCTCGAGCCCCCGCACATCGAGGAACGCCTCGTCGATGGACATGCCCTCGACGAGCGGCGTCGTGTCCGAGAACAGCTCGAAGACCGCCTTGCTGGCCGCCGAGTACGCCTCCATCCGCGGCGGCACGACCACCGCGTGGGGGCAGAGCCGCTTGGCCTGGGCGCCGCCCATCGCCGTCCGGACCCCGAACGCCTTCGCCTCGTAGCTCGCCGCGAGCACGACCCCGCCGCCGACGATCACGGGCCGCCCGAGGAGCCGCGGGTCGTCCCGCTGCTCGACCGAGGCGAAGAACGAGTCGAGGTCGGCGTGGAGGATCCGGGCGTGTTCACACACGAACACATGTTC
>CAZMUG010000009.1:0-32690 GCA_964569165.1 uncultured Gaiellales bacterium | reverse complement strand
CGGGTGCGACGGAGGAGTACCGGCTCGCCCGGCGCCCCGACTTCCGCCAGTTCGCTCAGAGCACCTACACGACCGTGTCCGACCCGCCCCCGTCTGTCGCAGACGTCGCCTGATCTGCCCGTTCAAGCGCAGCCTGTACGGCGAGCGCAGTCCTGGAGTGAATCCCTGTCTTCTCATAGATGCTTAACGTGTGCCTTTTCACAGTTGATTCCTCGATGAAGAGCGCCCGGCCGATTTCGCGGTTTGTGAGTCCCTCAATCATGAGCGCGTAAACGTCGCGCTCCCTTCGTGAGAGGGCATCGCGAGGATCGCCACCCGAGTAGACCGGCATGCCCACCGCCCGGGCGAGATCAGCATCCCCCGATCTACGCAACAGCGCCTCTAATCGCTCGCGGTCGGACGACCTCCTCAGCAGAACTGCCAGGAGCTCCGGTGTCGATCGATACGCGGTCACCAGAAGATCTACCGCTCCTCGCTGAAAGGCGACTGCTTCCAGATCTGAGATCAGGTCGATTGAATTCGGCTCATGCGCTTTCAAGGCGCACACCGCTTCGACGGCTATCGCGAGCACACCGGGCTCAACGGCTCTGGAGAGACCGCGAACCTCGTGCGAGAGCCGACGAGCATCACTGAGCCGTCCTATCCCGGCATAGGCGAGTGCACGTGAATAAACAAGCTCTGCGAGAGCCGCTGGCAGAGGATCGGGGACGCTGGGAGACTCAAGAATGAGCGCCTCGCGATGGCGTCCTTGCTGAACCAATACGCGAATAAGTTGCGAAAGGCAGAGCTGTTGGGCGTGTCCGTCACGATTCGCGCGCGAGAACGAAAGTGCCGCCTCGGCACATTCGCGTGAGTAGACCCACTGCTTGAGCCCGGCTGCACAAAGAGAGGCGGCACACAGCGCGTAGGGCTTCGCGAAGTCCAGACGATATTGCTCGATCGTCTCCAGGAAGGCATCGGAGATCATCCGAGCTTCGACATACCGACCGGTGAGTCCCAGGGCGGCTGAATAGGTGCTCTGAAACGCCGAGACGAGCAGTGGGTCTGCCACACGGTCAAGAAATGTCAGCGCAAGATCAGCCTCACCGAGGTCGAGGTTTCCCAGTTTGATCTGGTAACTCAGCCCATAGGTCGCCGCACGAACGACGTCTCTCGGGTCGGCGAATCGAACCTCCTGCTTCAGGAAGGCGAGCATCTGGGCGGCGTCATCAGACTCGAGCTCGACCAAGCACATGAGCTGACCCCACATGGCATCGCGGGTCTCGCTCTCACTCTCGGCGATCTCCTCCGCGCGGCGGTAGAAACCTAGCGCCTCCCGCTCGCGCGACGCGAGGTGAGCTGCACGCCCGGCGAGCGACAGCGATCGGAACGCGAGCTGCGGATCTCTGCTCGCCGCGTCCTCCGCATGCGCCATCGCCTCCACGTGGCGTCCGTGGCGCAACATCACCTCCGCGCGCGCGAGAGCGAAGATCGGCTCTCCCAGAGAGGCTGTCGCGGCGAGCTCGCACCAGCGCTGGACCGTCGAGAGACGGGCGGTCTCGAGAAGCTCGTCGAGCGCCGCGGACAGGAGGCCGGCAAGCTCGCCCGTCTCGCCCTCCCGGGCGAGCACCTCGAAGGCCGCATCCCACTCCCGAGCGGCTCGATAGTGCTCGAGGCAGACGTCGATCGCACCCGCCGCCGGCTCGAGCCCGATCTGGCCCCTCCACTCCTCGAGGAACGCCCTTGCCAGCGGATGGAGGTCGAGCCGGGGGCCCCGCTCGACGAGTACGCCGACGTCGAGGGCCACGGCGCAGACCGAGTCGGCCACCTCCGGGCCGAGGAGACCGGCCGCAAGCTGGCGGTCGAGAACCGGAGCTACCGCGAGCGTCGTCAGCCCGGCCTGCACCTCACGCCCGAGCGCGGCGAACACCTCCTCCGCGAAGTAGCGGTACAGCGACTCGGGCAACTGCTCCACGTCCGCGTCGATCTCCGCGGCAGACACGCTCGCGATCCCGATCACGGCAGGCCAGCCGTTCGCGACCGAGACCAGACCCGAGGCGGACGCCCCGCTCCGGCCCACGAGCACCTCGGCGGCCTCGACGTTGTCCATCGCGAGCGCGGTCTGGTTCAGCTCGAGGACGTCGCCGTAGAGGATCATCTTCGTCGACACCCACGCCGGCCGCTGCCTGCTCGAGATGAGGAACCGCACCTCGGATCGCGAGACGAGCGCCTCGACGAAGCGCTCGGCCTTGGGCTCCTCGGCGATCTCGTGGTAGTCGTCGATCACGACCCAGGCCTCGTCGGGCCAGGGGGCCATGTCCTCCGCCAGGATCTCCGCGAGGACGCCGACGTTCTCGGCGGGAGCCGGCAGCGCGCGAAGGTGCTCGCGCAGCCTGGTGTCGCACCCGTCGACGATCGCAGCCGCGCTCCGCGCGATCCCGAGGGCAAGGGCTGCAACGTCGGTCGACGCCGACCGGGCCGTGTACCAGACACCGCGGCGCCCGTCACGCTCGACCCACTGCTCGGCGAGTGTCGTCTTTCCGTACCCGGCAGAAGCGACGAGCGTCCGCACACGGGCGCCGGACTCGTCCAGGAGCGCGTACAGGCGAGGCCGCTCGATGGTTCGGTGCTTGCGGCGCACTACAGGGACGGTGGCCGTCATTGCTCTCCTCGCCGAAAAGCTCCTCGGGGACCCGACCCTAACACCGGCAGACGGAGGGGCGCCCGCCGCCGCAACGCGGGCGCCCTGGGTCAGCGGGGAAGCCGCGCCACAACCGGCCAGCCGCGCCCCGCGTACAGCGGATCCTCGCCCGTGAGCAGCCGGAACGCGATCGGGATCTGACGGCGACGCCTGACCCCGAGCTTCTGCCTGAGCACGTCGCAGTGGGCCTTCGCCGTCCTGGGGGATATCCCGAGCCGAGCACCGACCTCGTCGTTCGAGCACCCCGCTGCGATCAATGCGACGACCTCACGCTGGCGAGACGTGATGGGTGACGTCTTCCGCTCCGTGGCCAGCTCGATCATGGCCCGAAGCTACTCCCTCGTTCGAGTGACGGCCATTCGTCGGGGGGTGTAACGGCCGGTGTAACCGGATCGCTCCGGACGCGTGCTCCAACCGTCCCTTCCGGATGCGGCCAACCCCGGAGCGGCGGGAAACCCGAACCCTGCTTCAGGGTGCGCACCGATGCCCGCCCCGCTCACCGCAGCGACCGTGGGGATGACGAAGGAGGTCTGATGAAGGTAAGCGATCTCATGACGAAGGACGTCCTGGCGGTACCGCCCACGATGACGCTTCGCGAGGCCGCGGGGCTCCTCGCCGAGAGGAAGATCTCGGGCGTCCCGGTGGTCGATGCCGAGGACCGGGTCGTCGGCGTTCTCTCGGAGGCGGACATCCTCGTGAAGGCCGGCGGAACGTCGTCCCGCAACAGGCTGTTGGGCTGGCTGCTCGAGCCCGACTTCGGCGACCAGGACAAGATCCGCGCAACGACCGTCGGCGAGGCGATGTCGGCTCCGGCGCTCACGGTCTCCTTGCACCGTCCGGTGCACGAGGCGGCCCGCCTCATGGTCGGCGAGGGCGTGAACCGCCTGCCCGTGGTCGAGGACGGCAAGCTCGTGGGGATCCTCACGCGGGCGGATGTCGTCCGAGCGTTCTCCCGCTCGGATGCGGAGATCGCCCAGGAGATCACGGGCGACATCCTCAGACGGACGTTCTGGCTCGAGCCCGGCCGTGTCACCGTGACCGTCGTTGACGGCGCAGTGACGCTCGAGGGCGAGGTCGAGACGGCAGCCGACGCGGAGGTGCTCCCGGCGCTCGTCTCGCGCGTCCCGGGAGTGGTCGCGGTGCACGCGGAGCTCCAGTCCCGCGTCGCAGTCGCCAGCTGACGGTCGTCCTGCCCGACGGTTCTCGCAACGCGCAGCTGTCGCTGCCTGCAGACTTCCGGGAATGGCGATGAACCCGAACCAGGCCGCCGGCCGCCCGTCGCGGACCACGCTGCTCGTGGTCGTCGGCGTCGCCGTTGTGATCGCAGCTGCGGTCATCGCCGGCGCCGTGCTGCTCCGGAACGACGGCTCGTCGGCGAGCACGACGCCCATCGTCGACCTCGAGGGCATCCCTCAGGACGGGACGTTTCTCGGGTCGCCCGAGGCACGGGTCACGCTCATCGAGTACGCCGACGTTCAGTGCCCGGCCTGCCTGCAGTACACGGAGACTCTCTTCCCGACCCTCGTGGAGGAATACGTCCGGCCGGGCAAGGTCAGGACCGAGTTCCGTGGATTCCCCTTCATCGGGGACGACTCCCGCAAGGGACAGCGCTTCCTCCTGGCCGCAGCGAAGCAGGACCGGCTCTGGGAGCTCCAGGAGGCCTTCTACCGGAACCAGGGCGTGGAGAACAGCGGCTGGCTGACCGACGATCTCGTTCGAGAGATCGCGTCCCAGATACCCGGCCTCGACGTGGAGCAGCTCTTCTCGGACGCGGAGTCGGAGGAGATCACCAAGGCAGCCGAGCAGTCGCTCGTCGACGCGCAGCAGGCGGGCCTCACCGGAACGCCGTCGCTCTTCATCAAGGTGGGTGACGACGAGCCGTACCTGATCACCGTCAGCAGCCCCGACCAGCTGCGCGAAGCGCTCGACGCAGCGTTACAGAGCCAGTAGCGACCCGGACGGCGGGACGACCCCGCCCTACGTCATCGGTACCTGGCGCAGGACCTTCGGCGCGACCCGGTCCAGGATCTCGGACAGGCTCTCGCCGGTGCAGGTGATGCCGTGGTTGCGGAGGCCGATCACCGCGTGTGCCGGATCCGGCTCGAGATCGACGAGGTCCGAGACCGCAACCGCGAGCTCGTGCGTCCCGCACGGGTAGTTCACATCGGTCGCGGCGATCCCCTCCATCCAGGCGTGGACGTGGAGGATCGCCCCGACGTCGGGATGCGCCTGGTAGATCATCCAGTGCTCGATGGCGTCCACCGAGACGCGCTTCGGCTCGATTCCGGGGGGGACGCTGAGTACGATCGCCCCACGCTCCTCCGCGTAGCCGGACACCAGCAGGAGGTCGCGGCCGACGGTCTCGAGCTTCGACTTGTCCACGCCGCTCGCGCTCATCCAGAACCGCGTCTCGTCCTTCCGCGCGGAGAGGTTGCCGTAGGAGAGGCCGCCGACGCTGTACAGGCGCATCACGTGGCGCAGGTCCCGTCCCGAGAGATACTCCTCCACCGGGAACGGCGAGGGCAGCAGGTCCAGCTCGTCGAGGCGCCTGCCCGCGGCCGAGATGTCGGCGGTGATCTCGTCGCCGTCCCAGAGCTCCGGCTCCAGGTCGGGCACCCACTCGTTGTCGATGACGAGCCGTGAGGTCGCGAGCGGCTCGAGCCGCTCGTAGATCTCGGCGGGGTCGTCACCGACGTGGTACGTGCCGCGCTCCATCGTCGTGAACCAGACGCCCTGCCCGGGCACGTGCAGGAGGACGACGTTCGAGAGCGTCCGGACGAGCATCGGGTAGCTCTCCTTGAGCACGTCCTCCGGGGCCTCCGGGAGCTCGTAGAACGCGGCGGAGTACGTTCCTCGCGAGGCCCGCCGGAACGCCTTCGGATCGGCCGCGTCGAACATGTTGAGCACGAAGTCGGCCTCGGCGATGTCGTCCACCTCGGCGAAGTCGTCCTTCTCGAACTGCCGCGCTATCTCGCGGACCCACTCCTCGTGACCGGGAGAGGTCGCGGTACCCCAGATCGCGTACGTGCGCACGGCGAAAGACTACCGCGCGGGCCGAGCGATCCGCCTCAGCCCTTCGCGATGAACGCGACGAGGTCGTCGAGCTGCTTCTTCGAGAGCTTCACGGCCGGCATGACGGGCTTGTACCCGGATGCCACGTACTTCCTCGGGGCGACGATCGACGTCCGGATGAAGGACGTGTAGCCCTGCTTGGCCCGCTTCGCGTCGGCCTTCAGCCGGGCCTTCGTGAGCACCGGGCCGATCGTTCCCTTCGTCCCGGCCGGCTTGAACGTGTGGCAGGCGCCGCAGCCCTTGGCCACGAAGACCTTCTTGCCCGCCGCAGGGCTCCCGGCCGCGAGAGCTGCGCCGGTGGCGAGCACCGCGACAGCCAGCGAGACGGGCACTGCGAGGCGAAGCACGGGACCGAGCCTACCGCGCACTAGGCGCTCCACCAAGACCTCAGCGGAAGAGATCGCGCTCGCGCGGCATCACGAGGTCCCGTCCCCTCCCCTGGCCTTCGACCCGGAGCCCCCGGACGATCGCTGCGGGGATCCCGTCGGTCTTGCCCATGACGAGCTGCGCCGCCCCGGCGATCTCGTCCACGACGGCGATCTCGGTCGCGTGGAGCTCGTAGCCCATGGCATCGACCACGCCCCGGAGGTCGATCAGCGCCGTGACTCCCGCGACTCCCAGCGCGACGTCCGTCGTCCCTCGCCGCCAGGCGCGGCCGAACGAGTCCGACACGACGATCCCGACCTCGATGCCAGTGAGCTCACGGATCCGAGCGCACAGGCGAGCGGCAGACGCATCCGGGTCGAGCGGCAGGAGCACGAGCGTGTCCGGCCCCTTCGCGTTCGAGGCGTCCACTCCCGCGGACGCGCACACGAACCCGTGCCGCGTCTCGGCGATGACGAGCGGTGGGCGGGCGCGGACAACCTCGCGCGCCTCGCTCAGGATCACCTCGATCCGGCGCGGGTCACCGTCGGCGGCAAGCTCCCGGGCCCGATCCGACGGTTCGACGTCCGAGAGGTGGACGACGCGCCCCTCGACCTTCGACACGGCCTTCTGCGCGACGACGACGACGTCACCGGAGACGAGACCGCCGAGGCGGGCAGCGGCCTGCACGATGTGAGCCCCGAGATCGTCCCCGGCTTCGAGCTCCGGGATCCCGCGAAGCGGAACGACGCGAACCTCGTCGGTCAACCGAGGCCCGTGACTCGAATCCCCGCGTGGCCGCGGTAGTGCTTGTTGAGGTTCACGATGACGGCGGTGAGGCCCTCGAGCGCGCGGGCACCCGCGAGCGGGCCGGCGTCGAGGGCCCGGCCGGCCGTCAGGCCGTCGGCGAGCTCGAGTGCGAGCGCCTTCGCGTCGGCGTCGTCGCCGCACACGAACACGTCTCCGTCGGGCGCCTCCTCGCCCGCGAGACTGGCGGCGGCGAGCGAGTGGAGACCGGCGAGGACGGGCGCATCGAGCTCCTCCTGGATCCGCTCGGCCAGCGAGACCGCATCGGTGCAGGGAAAGACACCGCCTCGGGTGAAGCGAAGCTCCGAGGCGACCGAGAGGACCGGCGTGGACCCGATCTCCTGCCGGAGATCGCGGGCCGTTGCAAGCGCGGCGTCCGCGTTCACGGCGAGGACGACGAGATCGACGTCGCCGACCGCTTCCGCGTTCGTCGCGCCGTCGACACCGAGCTCCCGCGCCGCTTCCGCCGCCCGCTCGGGATCGCGAGAGCCGATCACCACGTCGATCCCCGCGTCCCGCAGGCGCATCGCGACCGCGCGGCCGAACGGGCCCGTCCCGCCCACGACCGCTACGCGCACGCGGCCTCCAGAGCCACCTCGGCGAGCCGGCGGGCGGCGTCGCGATCCGCCATGATCGTCGAGGTCACGATCAGCGCGACGTCCGCCCCGGCGGGGGCGTCCGCCGAGTCGATCACCAGCGCGTCGATCAGGCCCTCGTACGCGCGTGTCACATGCCCGGGAGTGGTCCCGCCCGCCATCCGCAAGAGCATACGGTCGAGCGGCCCCGTGACCGACGCGCCACCGACGAGCGGGCTGACGGCGACGGAGCGGACCGCGCGCTTCTCCAGCGCTCGCCGGATCCCGGCCACGGCCAGGATCGGGCCGAGCGAGAGGTACGGGTTGCTCGGCGCGAGCAGCACGGCGTCGGCCTCGGCCAGCGCCCGGAGGGCTCCCGGCGCGGGGTGCGCGGACTCCGCTCCCTCGTACTCGACCGCGTCCACCTCGTCCTCGTGGCGGCGCCCGACGTACCACTCCTGGAACGGGAACCTGCCTGCGGGGGTGACGACGTGTGTCCGCAGACGGTCGTCCGTCGCGGGGAGCAGCCGGACGTCGAGGCCGGCTCGCCGCACCAGCTCGACCGTGACCTCCGACAGCGACCGGCCCTCGCGGAGCGCGCGCGAGCGGACGAGGTGGAGGCCGAGGTCACGGTCGCCGAGGCGGAACCAGGACTCTCCGCCCCAGGCTGCCGCGGACTCGAGGGCATTCCACGTCTCCCCCGCACGGCCCCACCCGCGCTCGTCGTCCGCGAGGCCGGCAAGCGCGTAGAGGATGCCGTCGAGGTCCGGCGAGACGTGGACGCCGAGGATCTCGACGTCGTCGCCGACGTTCCCGATGACGGTCAGCTCCCCGGGCGCGACCACCTCGCAGACCCCGCGCGCGAAGCGTGCTCCCCCACCCCCACCTGCGAGAACGACGACCTTCACGCGTGAACGGCGAGCAGCGCACGCGTTCGCGGCCCGGCCCGGGGCGCGAGCCGTACGAGGTCCGCGTCCGAGTCCACGTCCTCGGTGAGCTCCGGGACCCGCACCGTCGCGAACGCGGCGTGTGCGCGGAACCGAGCAGCGCTCCCGGGCCCGTAGAGCGGGGCGAAGACCGACGGGTCCGGAAGCGAGAGCGCGTTGGTCGTGCCGTCTCGGGCCTCGGCGAGGGCGAGACCGGCCGCGGCGAGCTCCCGTACCGCGGCTGGCGTCGCGCACGGGAGGTCCGCGTTGAGCACGAGGGCATGGCCGTCGATGCGGGCGAGCCCGGCGGCCACCGCCGCCCCGAGGCCCGAGCCGGGGTCGCTGACGACCTCCGCCTCCGCGGGCACCACGACCGCGTCGTCGGTCACGACCAGCACGGGACCGACAGCGAGGGCCGCCTCGACGACGTCGCCGAGCATCGCCAGGGCGGCCGCGGCCCGGAGCGGTGACGAGAGGCGCCGCTTGGCATCTCCCCGGTACGGGACGACGATCGTCGGCACGCGCGAAGCGTACTCGGGCGCTCAGGCCGCGTTCGTGGCAGGGCCAGCGGAGGCCGAGTCGGCGCCGGGCCCCGTCGTCGCCCACTCGTGGACGTCGAACCAGTGGGTCCCGCGGAGCGCCTCGACCACCTCGGGCGGCGTGTGGCCCGGGTTGACGACGTGGTGCTCGAGGTCGCAGCAGATCTCCACCTCGGTGAGCGACACGTGCGGGATGCGCGCGAGCGTCTCGGCGGGCAGGTGCGCCTCCGAGACGGTGTAGTGCTTGAACTGCAGGTCGGGGTCGAGCTCCATGAGCTCGGGCCAGTCGGGACAGGTGCGTGCGGTCATCGGACTGCTCAGTTCTCTGTGAGTTGCCAGCTCCCTTCCAAGCGTACGAATCCTCGCTCTCCCTGCCCGGGGTAGACCACGAAGACGAGGGCGTCGTCGAGCCAGTGGTAGACGCGCTCTCCCGACTCGTCGGTGAGGCCGAGCCGGAGGTGGAACCGCCCGTCCGCGAGCGGGAGCTCGTCGAGCCGGAAGCGGACGCTCCGCTCACGGGCACCGGGCCTCCAGCCGAGCGACCGGAGGTCGACCGCATGCCCGGCGACGAGCGTGCCGGCGTCGTCGCGCAGCTCGAGCTGCAGCCGCGGCGGGGGCACGCCGTTCGCGATGGCGAGGGCGACCTGGAGCTCGAAGGGCTCACCGGAGAGGAACTGCAGCCGGTCGGATCCCTCCCGGCCGACGAGCGACGCGGCCGCGATCGTGGCTTCGCTCGAGCCCCACTCGCGGAGGCCGGCCCCGAGCTCGGCGGGGCTCGCCTCGTCGGCGAGGGCGCGGCGGTAGCGCGTGACCGCCTCCCGGGTCGGGCCGTCGAATGCGACCCGGCCGGCCTCGAGCAGCACCGAGCGCTCGCAGAGGCGCTCGACCGCCGCTGCGTCGTGCGACACGAACACGATCGTCCCCCCCGCCTGCTTGAAGGCGAAGATGCGCCCGAAGCACTTCCGCTGGAAGGCCTCGTCGCCCACCGCGAACACCTCGTCCAGCAGCAGCACGTTCGCGTCGAGGAAGGCGGCGATCGCGAAGCCGAGCCGCATCGTCATCCCCGAGGAGTACGTCCTCACCGGCCTGTCGATGGCATGCTCGAGCTCCGCGAAGGCGACGATCTCGTCGAACCGGCTGCGGATGTCGGCACGTCGCAGCCCCTGGATGGCGCCGTTGAGGAAGACGTTCTCGCGTCCGGTGAAGTCGACGTGGAACCCAGCTCCGAGCTCGAGCAGTGACCCGATTCGCCCCTCGGCACGGACGGTGCCCGTCGTCGGCTTGATGATCCCGGCGACGATCCGGAGCAGAGTCGTCTTCCCCGAGCCGTTGCGGCCGATCAGCCCGACCGCCTCGCCGGGCTCGACCCGCAGCGAGACGTCGTGAAGGGCCCACACGTCGCTTGCCTGCGTCCTCCCGCCCTGGACGACGAGGTCCTTGAGCGTCCGCGCCTCGCGGCCGTGAACCCGGAAGCGGCGAGAGACGCCCTCGACCGCGATCTCACCCGTCTGCATCGGGCCTAGAGTACGCTCGGCGATGGAGCGAGTCGGCGAGCACCCCGTTCCCTTCGGCCCGCTCGCAGTTCGCTGGCTCTCCTACGTGCTCGAGCCGCTGCGGGCCGGCACGACCTCCCGTGCCGTGCTCCAGCTCGAGAACGCCGGCTCCGCGCCCTGGCGCTCCCGCGGGCGGGAGGGTCTCCAGCTCTCGTACCACTGGCTCGACCCCCTCGGCAACGCGATCGTGTGGGATGGCCCGCGAACCGCCTTCCCGCGGGTGGTCGAGCCCGGCGAGCGCGTCGAGCTCCACGTGCCCGTGCTCGCACCGCGCCCGCCAGGGCCCTACCGGCTCGTCTTCGACCTCGTCGAGGAGCTCCGCTTCTGGCTCCAGGAGGTCGGGTCGAGCGCTCTCGACCTCCCGGTCGGGGTAGCGCCCCGTATCGCCGAGCGCCGCCTCGCGGTGGTGGTCCACGGCGGTCCCGATCCGGAGACCGAGGCCGCCCTCGCGGCGCAGGAGGAGGCGATCGTCCTCGAGGAGCCGGTCGCGGTCGCGCATCTCACTCCCGGCGCGATACCGGCCCCGAACTGGGCACGCCTGCTGCTGGACGCACACGAGGAAGGCTGGGCCGCCGTGGGAGGCGCGGTGAGCGCCGATGCGCGCGCGGACCGAAGGAGGCTCGCGCCGTGGGCCCCGGGCGGCGGGCGCAACCCGCGCTTCGGGCCCCCGCTCCTCTTCCCGTCGCTGCTCAGCGGGCTTCAGCCCGGCGAGCACGAGGGCCTGCCGTCCTATACGGGCGACGACTCGCTGTACGAGGGACGCGCGGTGGTCAGACTTCGGTCGCGATCCGGTCGTCGACGCGGTTGAACACGTAGCCGCCGGCCGCGAGCGCGACGACGGCCGCAGCGAGCGTGTAGGCGAGGTCCGCCGCGGCCGGGAGGTCGCCGTCGAACAGGACCGACCGCATGGCCTCCACGGGTGGCGTCAGGAAGTTCGCCCAGTGCAGGACGAAGGCCGCGGCCGGATACTCGTCGACTCCCGGGAGGTCGCCGAGGCTGTAGAGGATCGGGGTCAGGAAGAACCACGGCAGGAGCAGCGCAGCGAGGAGGTGCTCCACGTCGCGGTAGACGGCGTTCAGCGACGCGACGGCGAGCGCGAAGCCCGCGACCACGCAGGCGAAGAGCGCGCCGAGGGGAAGAGCCAGCCAGACGGTCCCCCGCGCCTCCGGGATCCGCCAGAGGCTGAGCGCCATGACGATTCCGAGCATCACGGCGAAGCTGACGAGGTTCGTCCCGACGATCGAGAGCGGTACCAGCTGTCGCGGGAACTTGACCTTGCGGATGAGGTTCGCGTTCTCGAGCAGGCTCCGCGAGGCCGCCTGGGCCGCGGTCGCGAAGAAGACCCAGGCCGGGAGGCCGCAGAGGAGGAAGAGCCAGTAGTCGTCGCTGCCGACCTCCGCCACGCGCCAGAGCACGGAGAAGACGAGCAGGTAGACGAGCATGAGCACGAGCGGGTGGAGGAGCGACCATCCGAGCCCGAGCACCGACCCGCGGTACTTCGCGCGGAGGTCACGCCGGAACAGGCTTCCGAAGAGCTCGCGGTAGCGGATGAGATCGGCGTAGACGGACACGGCGGGAGGATACGGCGGCGGGGGGCTCGACTACCCTTTCGTGACTGTGGGTGCGATCGTCGCGATTGCAGCTTTCGTCGTCACCGCGGCGGTTCTCCGGCTCCTCCTCCGCTCCTCCGTCGGACGCCGCCTCGTCGCCGTGCCGAGCGACGAGCGCTGGCACGCGCAGGCGACGCCGACGTTCGGCGGCGTCGGGATCTTCGCGGGATTCCTCGCGGGAGTGCTGCTCGCGCT
This sequence comes from uncultured Gaiellales bacterium, assembly GCA_964569165.1. Classification (GTDB taxonomy): domain Bacteria; phylum Actinomycetota; class Thermoleophilia; order Gaiellales; family Gaiellaceae; genus GMQP-bins7. Next base: position 20,370 of record CAZMUG010000009.1, on the reverse strand, counting down.
CGCCGCCGGTGCGATCGAGTGGAGCGGGGAGCTCGCCGGGATCCTCGCCGGAGTCACGATCGTCTTCGCCGCCGGGCTCGTGGACGACCTGCGCCACCTGAGCCCGGTCGCGAAGCTCGTCGCCCAGATCGCAGCAGCCGTGGTCGTTCTCTCGAGCGGGCTCGACGTCGAGATCGTCGGGAACGAAGTGCTCGCCTGGGCGATCGGCCTCCTCTGGCTGGTGGGGATCACGAACGCGTTCAACCTCCTCGACAACATGGACGGCCTGGCGGCGACGCTCGCGCTCGTCTCCTGCGGCTACTTCGCGATCGACGCGCTCACGGAGCACGAGAACGACACCGTGCTGGTGCTCGCGCTCGCGCTCGGCCTCGCCTGCGCGGGATTCCTCCCCTACAACCTCCGGCCACGGCGCGGCGCCGCCGTGTTCATGGGCGACTCGGGAAGCCAGGTCCTGGGCTTCGGCCTCGCGGCACTCGCCCTCGCGGCGTCGTGGACCGTCGCCGGGACGACGCTCGCGACGATCCTGCTCCCTCTCCTCGTGCTCGCGATCCCGATCCTCGACACGACGCTCGTGACGATCGCGAGGCTCGTCGAGAAGCGCCCGGTGACCCAGGGCGGGCGCGATCACACCTCGCACCGGCTCGTGTACTACGGGCTCTCGGAGACGAAGGCGGTGCTCCTCCTCGCGATCATCGCATCGGCGATCGGGGCGACAGCGCTGGCCTACAACGTCCTCGACAACGGGCGGCTGACCGCGGTGGGCGTGCTCGTGACCTTCGTGCTGCTCGTCCAGTTCGGGAGCTTCCTGAGCGACCTCGAGCAGCGGTCGAGGCGAGGCGTGGAAGGGCCCGAGCCCTCGCTCTGGCGGGCGCTCGTGTTCGAGCCGCGGCGGCTCGTCGAGGTGCTCGTCGACTTCGTGCTCATCTGCGCGTCGTTCCTCGCCGCCTACCTGCTCGCCGTCGGAGGCCTCGGGACGGACTGGGAGCGGTCCGTGTACCTCTCCGCGCTGCCGATCCTGCTGGGGGCCCGGTACGTGCTCTTCGTCGCGCTCGGCGTCTACCGCAGGGTCTGGCGCTTCGCCACCGCGCGTGACGCGATCCCCATCGCCGTCGGCTGCATCGCGTCGTCGATCGCCGCGGCGCTCATCCTGGTCGCGTTGCGGCCGGTCGGCTCGTTCCCGGTCGTCCAGACCTTCGCCATCGACGCGATCCTGTGCACGCTGCTCGTCGGCGGCTCGCGGCTCGTGCTCCGGCTGCTGCCGGAGGCGCACGGCCACGGGCTCCAGCGCAGGCGCGTCCTCGTCGCCGGCGCCGGGAGCGCCGGCCGAAGCCTCGCCCGCGAGCTGCGGGAGAGCCGGGAGGCGCGGGTCGTGGGCTTCCTCGACGACAACCCTCGCGTGCGCCGGCGCCGCATCCTCGGGATCAGCGTTCTCGGAAGCCTCGACGAAGCGGCGCGCGCCGTCGCGACCGCGCGCGCGGACGAGATCCTGGTCACGATTCCCGATGCGCCCCGCGAGCGGCTCGACGCAGTCGTCCGCGGAGCGGACGAGGCGGGCGTCCCGTGCCGGATGGTCCGGCGCAGCGTCGAGTACATCCAGCCAGAGCCGGTCGGAGCGGGCCGAACATGACCCACGACGGACGCCCGGCGGACGGGAACAGCCAGGACTTCCTGTCACGGTTCCTCGCGGCCGTTCCGCTGCTCGCCCTCTACTTCGGCCTCGCCGCCCTCTACGCGTGGCAGGCCTCGCGGCGGCCGGTCCCGACCATCTTCACGGACGAGCTCGAGCTGACGCAGCTCGCGCGCTCGATCGCGGAGACGGGCGAGCCCGCACGCCGCGGGGAGCCGTACGGGCTGGCGACCCTGGTCGCCTACTTCCTCGCTCCCGTGTGGTGGTTGAGCTCGGCGACGGAGTCGTGGGCGGCCGCCAAGCTCCTCCTCGTCCTCGCCATGACCGCGACGATCTTCCCCGCCTACGGGCTCGCCCGAATGGTCGTCCCGAAGTGGTACGCCCTCGCAGCGGCCGGAGCTGCTGTTGCGGTGCCGGCGCTCGCGTACTCGCCGATCCTGGTCGAGGAGCCGCTCGCGTACCCGCTGTCGACGCTCACCCTGTGGCTCATCGCGCGCTCGCTCGAGCGCCCGGCACGGGGACGGGTGGCGGCGGCGGTCTCGGTCGCGGCGGTTGCGGCCCTGACGCGCACGCAGCTCTCGATCCTGTTCGCCGTCCTCGCCGCCGGGCTCACCTGGCTCGCGTGGCAGTCCGAGCTCTGCCGACGCTGGCGAGCGCAGTGGAGCCGCTGGGACTGGGCCGGCGCGATCACGCTGCTCGCCGGGATCGCGCTCGCCCTGGGGGCGGCCCTGGGCCATGCGTCCACGTCGTGGCGGAACACGACGCTCATGTACAAGGACCGGATCCTCGAGCACGCGAGCTGGGCGATCGGCGCGCTGGCGATCGGCATCGGCGTCCTCCCCGTCGTCGCGGGCATCGCGGGCCTCGCGAGACCCAGGGACGAGCCGCGCGACCCGCGGACGCGCGCGTTCGTCGTCACCGGCGTCGCGGCGATCGTGATCTTCATCGCCTATGCGGGCATCAAGGGCGCATACATCTCCACCGTGTTCGGGACCTACGTGGTCGAGCGGAACCTCATCTACCTCTGTCCCCTGCTCTTCGCGGCGACCGCGCTTGCGTTCGCCCGCGGGGTCGGGCGTGGCTGGGCGATCGCCGGAGCCGCCGTGTTCACGCTCTACGTCGTCGCGGCGACACCGCTGCACCTCGATCAGTACCCGTACTACGAGGCCCACGGCCTCTCCATCACGACGTTCGCGAACCGGGAGCTCGGCTGGGCCGAGGGGACCATCGAGCGCGTGCTCGTCGGGGTCTGCCTCGTCTCGCTGGCGGTCGTGGTCGCGCTCGGGCTCCTGCGGCGCGGATCGGTCGCGTTCGGCCTGGTCGCAGGCGTCGCGGCAGCGGCCGTCGTGGCGTGGAGCATGACGGGGCAGGTGTACGCCGCCGAGGGCGAGCGGCTCTTCTCGGAGCAGTTCGCACGGAATCTCCCGGAGCCGTACGACTGGGTCGAGGAGGCAACCGGAGGGGGCTCGGTCGTCGTGGTCGGCCAGCAGATCTCCGACCCCACCAACATCTGGCTCACCGAGTTCTTCAACCCCTCGATCCGGAAGATGTGGAGCCTCGACGGCTCGGCGATCCACGTCGGCGGCCCGATCCTGACGCCCGACCTGAACGCGACCGACGGCACGCTCACGCCGTCACCGGAGACGGAGTACGCACTGGCCGTCAACGGCGTCGCCCTGCAGGCGCCGATCGTCGCGCGCCGGAGGGACGGCGTCCTGTACCGCATCGATGGAGGACCGCTCAAGCTGCAGGACGCGCTCGTGGGACGGGAGACGGACGGCTGGATGGTCGCGAAGCCCGGCGAGAAGACCGCCCGAGCCTCGTACACGCGCTACGACGTCTCGGCAGACGAGCCCGGGCTCGCAGTGGTGAAGCTCTCGCGCCTCGGCTGGTGCCCGAAGCCGAGCGCGCGCGGGACCGGCAAGGCGACGGTCAGGATCGGCCCCGTCGGCATCGGGCCGGACAAGCAGCCCCGGATCGAGCGGGTCACTCAGACCACGTCGTTCGAGGTGCCGGACTGCCAGACGAACGGCATCACGCTCAGCCCCCCGGGAGTGCCCTGGCGGATGGAGATCGAGGTCACCCCGACCTTCTCGCCGAACGAGGTCGACCCCTCGGAGAGCGACCGCCGGCAGCTGGGAGCCCAGATCGTCAGAGCCGGCTTCGAGCCGCTGCTGGGCGGCTAGCCGGCTCGCTGCGAAGCGGCGACGAGGTACGTGAAGCGATGCCTCAGCGCGAGCCGCGCGAGCGGCCCGCTTCGCTCGAGCGCCCTGGCCGCGAAGACGAGGGGGCGAGGGAGGGCGACGGTCTGCGGGACGAAGAAGGGCCGCAGCGCGACGGAGCCGAGCCCCGCATCGCGGAGGTCGGAGAGGACGTCGTCGAGCCGGTACTGGCGCGGGTTGAGGTCGAAGACGAGCTTCTTCTCCGTGTAGCCGGCGACGTGACGGAAGAAGGAGCGCCGGTCGCGCGCGTAGTAGATCGCCCGGAACACGGTGGTCGCAGCGACCGGTGACGGCGGCGCGTAGTCGTTGAGGTCGCCGACCTCGACGACGGCACGATCGCCCAGCCTGGCTCTCGCCGCCGCCACCATCTCGGGCGTCGCGTCCACCCCCCGGTAGCGGAGCCCGAGCGCGAGCAGCGCCTCGCCGAGGCCCCCGTCGCCGCAGGCAAGGTCGAGCACCTCGTCCCCGGGCTCGAGGAGCGGCCCGAGGCGGGAGACGAGCTCGGCCCGGTGCTCGAGATACGCGACGGCGTCCGCGTATGCCTGCTCCGTCCAGTCGCCGGCCTGCCGCGCGTACTGGTCGTCCTTGCCGCTCACAGGGCGAGCAGGCGCTCGGGGTGCTTGCGGACGAAACGGGCCATCCCCCTGGCGTGCCAGAGCGTGTGCCGCGAGAGGAACCGCTTGTCGATCACCGCTGCGTAGTCGTGCGTGACGAGCGCCGCGGGGACGTACCACCGCTCCCAGCCCGCCCGCAGCGCCCGGTACGCGAGATCGATGTCCTCACAGTAGTGCCTGAACCCGGCGTCCCAGCCTCCGATCTCGGCGAGCAGCTCCCGCCGCATGAGGAGGAACGCGCCGAGCAGCCAGTCCGCCTCGACCGGTTCCGCGACCTCCTCGTCGAGCCCGTAGTGCTCCCTCTGCGTCTCGTAGGGGGACCGGAGCCGGCGAAGCGGCGTACGGCGGACGATGGTGCCGCGGACGGTCGGGAACCGGCGCCTCGACGGCTGCCAGGTCCCGTCCGGCCAGCGCATCTGCGGGCCGGCGATCCCGCAGCGAGGGTGTGCGTCGGCGAACGCGACGAGCGCCTGCACGGCCCCTTCGGCCGGGAGCGCGTCCGGGTTCGCGTTCAGGACGTACTCGCCCGAGGTCGACGCGATCCCGACGTTGACGTTCGCCGCGAGCGAGAGCGGTCTCGCGTTCTCGATGACCCGAACACCGTCCGGTACCGACCGGACGGAGCCCGGCACGTTCGCGATCACGACGACCTCGTCGACCTGCGGGACGAGTGCCGGAAGCGAGTGCTCGAGCTCGCGCGCATGCCCGTGCGACACGACGACCGCGGAGACCTTCACGTTCCGAGTATCTCCTCGTAGACGGCGAGCGTCCGCTCGGCCGCCGCGCGCCAGCTGAAGGCCCGTGCCCGCGCGAGGCCGGCCGCAACGAGCCTCTCCCGGTCACGGAGAGCCGCGCGGATCCCGTCCGCGAGCCGGTCCTCCTCGACGATCACCGCCGCCCCGCCCGCCACCTCGACGAGGGCGGGATCGGGTACCGCGACCACGGGCGTCCCGCACGCCATCGCCTCGACGACGGGCAGCCCGAAGCCCTCGTGCCGGGACGCCTGCACCAGGCAGGCGGCGCCTCGATAGAGCTCCGCGAGCCGCTCGACCGGCACGTATCCCTCGAGCGTGGCCCCGCCCGCGCGGAGCTCGGCCGCGAGCGACGCGTCTTTCGCGGGACCGGCGACGACGAGCGGGAGGCCCGCCGCCTGCGCCGCGTCGAGCGCGGCCATCTGGTTCTTTCGGGCCTGGACCGCCCCGACCGAGAGCACGTAGCCGCGCGGGCCGGCCCCCGGCGTGAACGCGGGATCGACGCCGTTCGGGGTGACGACGACCTGCTCGGGTGGCACGCCGTAGAGCGCGACGAGGTCCCCCTTCGTCCGCTCGGAGACGGTCAGGACGCGCGCGGCGCGGCGAACCGCCCTCGGCACGACCCTTCGGAACACGACCCGGTCCTTCCGGGACATGAGGCCGGGCTCGCGCTCGAACGAGAGGTCGTGCACGGTGACGACGCACGGGCACGGGGCGCGGAGCGGAAGCGCGTACTGCGTGTGGCAGAGGTCCGCGCCGATGCGGCCGAGCGCGCGGGGCAGCGACCAGGCCATCCGCAGCTCCTGCGAGCGCACGGCGAGCTCGAACGGCTCGATGCCCGCCGGCACGAGCGCCGGACGGCGCGTGACCGCGACGATCCGCACGCCAGCCGCCGGGGCGAGCGGGCCCAGCTCGCGCAGGAGGTTGAGCACGTACGTCTCGTCGCCCGTCCGCTGCCGTCCGAGCACGTCGGCGTCGACCACGACGGTCCTCACGCCAGCTCCGCCCAGAGACGAGCGACCTCGTCCGCCACCCGTGCCCACGTGAGCGCGGCGGCACGCGCCAGGCCCAGGGGAACGAGCTCGTCACGCCGGCTCTCCGCTTCGCGGATCCCCTGCGCGATGGCACCGACGTCGTACGGGTCGACGAGGACGGCCGCGCCGCCCGCCACCTCCTCCATCGCGGTGCCCCGCGACGTGACCACGGGCACGCCGCAGGCCATGGCCTCCGCGACGGGCAACCCGAACCCCTCGTACAGCGACGGGTAGAGGACACAGCGCGCCCCGCGGTAGAGCGCGGCGAGCTCGTGGTCCGGTACCTCGCCGACCCGGCCCGCCACGTCCACGCCACCCCAGCCGCGCGCGCCGACGACGCGGAGCTCGACGCCTGCCGCCCGCGCGGCCTCGACCACGCGCGCGAGGTTCTTGCGAGGCTCGAGGGTCCCCACCGCGAGGACGTACTCCCCGTCGGCTCGGGGCCCCTCGGGCGTGAACGTGGCATCGACCCCGTTGGGGACGACGCGAATCCGCTCCGCAGGAACGCCGGCAAGCGTGACCGTCTCCTGCTTCGTGAACTCCGACACGGCGACGACGGCGTCCGCGCTGCGAAGCACCCGCGCGAGCCCCGCCTTGCCGTACAGCCGGTGCCAGCGCGGGAAGGCGTCGGGGAAGCGGAGGATCGCGAGGTCGTGGACGGTCAGCACCGCCGGGACGCGGCTCGAGACCGGCCCGCGGAAGGTCGTGCAGTGGAGGACGTCGAGGCCCCGTGCGCGTCGCGCGAGGCCGGCGGGGTACCAGAGCGCGTCCCGAACGACGCTCGACGCGCGGCCGGCCCCGCCGAACGACAGGAGCTCGAGCTCGAGCTCCGGGCGCCCGCGCAGAGCTCCGAGCAGCCCCCGGACGTGCCTCGCCGTGCCCGCCCGCGTCTGGACGAGCGGGGAGATGTCGACGCCGACCCTCATGCCTCGCCCTCGAGCAGCCGCGCCACGTACGCGTACGCCTCCCGCGGCTCGGGGTAGGAGAGGAGCTCGGCGGCCTCCTCCGCCGAGCACCAGCGGTAGTCGACGTGCTCGTCGTCCAGCACCGGCTCGAACGCTGCCGGAGCTTCGGCGAGGAACCCGTGCAGCGCCACTCGCATGCCCTCCGGACGGACGTAGCCGAGCTCCAGGGGGATCCTCTCGAACCGGAGCGGCTCCTCGAGGCCCGACTCCTCCGCGAGCTCGCGCCGAGCGGCGGCCTCGGGCTCCTCGCCTTCCTCCACGCCTCCCGCGATCGGGTTCCAGTAGCCGTGGCGCTCGGGCGACCGGAGCGCGACGAGGAACTCCGGCCCGGGGCGGTAGACGACGACCAGGACCTCCTCCGGACGGATCACCCGGCTCGCCTCCGCGTAGCCGCGAAGGAACGTCTCCCCGACCGCTCGCCAGGAGAAGCCCCGCACGTGCTCGAGCCCGGCGGCGACGAGCCGGTCTCGCTCGCCGAGCGCGTGCGCGATCGCCCTCGCGAACGCAGCGGCGTCGTCCGGATCCGCGCGGAGCGCGGCGCTCCCGCTCGCCTCGTCGAGCGACTCGTGCGAGGACACGACGACCGGGACGCCGCAGGCCATGGCCTCGAGCACGGGGATCCCGAAGCCCTCGAACCTCGACGGGTACGCGACTGCCGCCGCGCCGCGATACAGCCGGGCGAGCTCCTCGTCGGGCACGTAGCCGAGCCGCCTGATGCCGGGCCCGTCGAGAAGAGGCTGCTCTCCCCAGCCCTCCGCGCCGGCGACCGCGAGCTGGACGTCGCCGCCGAGCAGGCGCTGCGCCTCGACGAGCACCTGCAGGTTCTTGCGCGGCTCCAGCGTCGCGACGGTGAGGACGTAGGGAGCCCCCAGATCGGCGCCCGGCCCGTCGGGCCGGAAGACCGGCTTGGGCGCCGGACGCGCGACGCGGATCCGCTCCGCCGGAACGCCGAGCGTCGCCGTCACGTCACGGCCCGTGAAGGCCGAGTTGACGAAGACGACGTCGCACGTCTCGGCCGTGTTCCGGTACTTCCGGCCGTGCATCGACCTCGTGCGCGCGGTCGTCCACTCGGGATGGTGGAGCGGCACGAGGTCGTGGATGGTCGTCGCGCGCACACCGGCCCGCTGCGGCGGATACATCCAGTCGCTGAAGTGGAGGACGTCGAAGGCGCCGAGGAGGCGCTCGGCCGCGGGATGCCCCGCGCTGCTCCACGCGGTCCGAACGGCATGGGAGAAGGGGAGCCGCCACGTTCGGAGCTCGACGTCGATGCCCTCGAGGGCCGCGCGGATCCGGTCCGGCCCCTGCACGCTCGTCGGCGCGAACGCGACGACCTCGTGCTCGCCTCCCGCCGCCTCGACGAGCCCGCCCAGCGAGCCCCGGATGTAGTTCCCGATCCCGAGCAGGGGATGCGAGAGCGGGCTCACGTCGAAGGCGACCCTCATCGACCCGGCTTGTAGACGAAGCGGTTGAAGTGCGCGCCGAGCTCGCGCGGGTCGGGGTTCGCGCCACCGGTCACCTCGGCCGGCACGGCAGTCGGGGTCACCGTGTAGGCGACGCGGCAGTCGGTCGTTCCCGGCACGGGTGACACCGGCACGCTCAGCACCGCCCTCCCCTCGGGCTGCAGGCGCACCCGTCCTGCCACCCGGCCGTTCGATCGCGCCACGACGAGCTGCGGCTCGAGGAAGAGGCTGGGGTCGCTCGAGAGCGAGACCGAGAGCCTCCCCCCGGCGCAGCGCCGGCGGACGTACGTCACCTCCGGCCCCGACCAGGTGTCGTTCGGGTACAGGCCGTCGATGCGCACGGCGGACACGAGCGGCGTACGCACCTTCCAGAGCGTGACGCCCCACCCGCGGTCCTCGGCGACACGCGTTCCGTCGGGCTCGAACGACGAGTCGGCGAGGACGTACTCGTCCCGCACGGGCGCGCCGCCGGGCAACGTGACCCGTCCGGTACGAGGGTCGATCCGGACGCGCGTCTCCGGCAACCCGCCCGGCGTGGGGTCGGTCACGTAGTACACGGGCCCGACACCACGGTTGAAGAACTCGGTCTCGTTCACCGTCAGCCGGTCGGTCCGGCCGGTCCAGAGGAACGCCGCCGTCGCGCCGTCCGGGAGCGCCCGGTCCACCCAGTCCCGGTCGGCGGTGCGGATGCCCTGGAAGAGGGCCCCGCGGGAGAACCGCTCGAAACCGTGCGTCCCCCACCAGATCGGCCGGATCGCGAGCACCCAGAGACCGAGGACGAGGAGAGGGAGGGCGACCGCATAGCGCCTGGGCACGAGCAGGAACGCCGCCGCGAGCCCGACGGCGAGCGCGCCCGCGGCAGGCGTGACCCAGTCGTCTCCGACCCGATCCCGGAGCGACCAGAGCGGAAGCAGCATGAGGGTGTCGGTGATCGCAGACGTCGTCAGGAAGCGGTCGAAGGGGATGGCCACCACCAGCACCGCCGCTGCGGCAGCTGCACCGGCGGCGAGGGCGCGGGGCCGCGGGGATCCGCGATCGACCCACGCGACGAGGGCGATGCAGAGAAGGGGGGCGACGTAGAAGAGGTTCCGCTCCTCGATCCGGTCCGAGAACTCCGAGGCGAACGTCGCGACGACCGGCAGGAGGCATGCGAGGAGCGCGACGGTCGAGGCGAGAAACGCCTGCAGGCGCTCGTCGAGCGTGAGCGCGCGGCCGACGAGGACGATCGTCGCGGCGAGAGGGACGACGAGCACGTACAGCGAGAGCTCGGCGAGGTGCCACCAGACGTAGCGAAGCGCCTCGGCGAGGTCGTACTCACGGTCGCCGACCGGCGAGTACGCGCCCAGGAGGTCCTGCGGGGTGCGACCGGCGACGAGGAGCCCTGCGAGGAGGATCAGGACGAGCCCTGCGACCACGCCGTAGAGCAGGCGAAACCGGGAGAGCGTCGATCGGAACGACCGCCGCTCGAAGACGGCGAGAAGCAGCGGTGCGAGCAGCACTGCGGGAGCCAGGGCGACCGCCTGCACCCGAGTCGCGCAGGCGACGACGAGCAGGACGAGGAGGAGAGCGATCCGGAGCGCTGCCGGCCGCTCCAGCACGAGCACGAGGACGAGGGCGAAGACGAGGAAGAGGGGGTAGAAGACGTTCTCCGTCATGACGGTGCCCGTGTAGGCGAGCGACGGGACGGCGACGGCGAGCAGCGCCGCGACGAGAGCCAGCCCCTCACTCGCGACCCGGCGTGCGAGGAAGTAGGCGGGGACCGCGGCGAGCGACATGACGAGGGCGTTCAGCGCCTTCACCCCGGCGTACGCCTCGGGGAGGCTCTCGAAGAGCGCGTAGACGGGACTGATCAGCAGCGGGTACACGGGGCTGTAGCCCGGATCGGGCTCGCCCCGAAGCAGCGGCTCGCCCGCGTCGGCGATGCCCCGTGCGAGCTCGGACCAGATGACCTCGTCGACCATGATGAACGGCGCCACCACCGCTCGCCCGAGAAGGGCGCGGAAGACGAAGGAGCCGACGACGATCGCGGTGAGCCAGGCCCAGGCCGGAACCGAGCGAAGAGCTCTACCCAAGCTCGACCTCGGCGAGCCGGCGCGCGATCTCGCTCGCCTCTGCCGAGCCCGCCTCGATCCCGACGTCCGCGGCAGCCGCGCTCACCCCGCGGAGGACGGCGTCGTCGACGGCGGCGCCCCCGGCCACCTGCTCGAGCGCGGCGGCGTACAGGTCGGCTACGCGATTCACGTCGTGCTCCCGCCGCGCCAGGCCGACGGCGGCCTCGCCGAGCGCGGCCCGCACGTCCCCCCGCGTCACGAGCAGCTCGAGCGCAGCCGTGAGCGTCGGCACCTCGTCGTCCCCGACGGGGATCTTCAGCACCGCGTCTCCGGGGAGCTCCGCGAACCAGCCGACGTCGCTCACGACCGAGGGCTTTGCGAGCGACAGCGCGCGAATGACGCTGCCCGAGGTCTCCCCCATGGTCGGATGGCGCAGGTTCACGAGCACGTCAGAGCCGGACATCAGCGCCCACAGCCTGCGCTCGTCGATCCAGCCCTCCCGGACGAGGCCCTCGTCGGCGAGCCCGAGACGCTGGAGCCTGCGCTCGAGGTCGAAGCCCGGGGACGTCGGGCCGACGAGGAGGAGGGTCACCTCCGGATGCGCCTCGCGGACGCCGGCCACGGCCCGCAGGAGCTCCGGAATCCGCTTGCTCGCGTTGACGACTCCGAAGCAGCCGACCACGAGGCCGTCCGCGACGCGCTCCGGGCGGATCGCCGGAACCGGCCACGCGGGGTGCGGAACGACGAACACGTGCCCCGGGTAGCCCGTCCCCCGCACGAGGTCGCGCACGTACCGGGAGTGGACGATCACGCCCGACGCGTGCTCGAGCACGAACGACGCGAGCGGGAAGTCCTCTGGCCTCGACTCCCAGAGGGGCGGGATGCGCTTGTCGAGGACGCCGTGCGCGAGGAGCCGCCCGACGACGCCGTGCTCGCGCTCCATGACGTCGAGGTAGCCGTGACCGTCCCGGCGCCCGATCGTCATGCCCGCCACGAGATGGTGGACGACGAAGTCGTGGAGGACGACGACTCCGGGGCGACGCCGGAGCGCGTCCACGATCCACGCGTGCGCGTCGGGGTTGTTGCCCACGTGGTAGAGCGCGATGTCGGTGCCGCGCAGCGCCCTGGCCCGCCCCCTGCGCGCGACGGTGACCCCCACCCGGCGCTCGAGCGCCGGAAGCAGGAGCGCGCTGTAGTCGGCGATGCCGGTCCGCTCCGGGGGCATCGGCGAGTAGTAGGCGACGTTCACGAGAGGAGCCTCTCGACGGCGCGGTCCCACGTCACCCGGCTCGCGACGTCCTTTCCGGCGCGGCCGTACGCGGCGGCCTCGTCGCGATGCTCCCGGAGCCAACCCGCGGCCCGGGCGATCTCCGCGGCCTCGGGCGCGACGACGAGGCCCGTCCTCCGGTCGGCGACGACCTCGAGCGGCCCCCCGGCGTCGGTCGTCGTCAGCACCGGGCGCTCCGCGAGGAACGCCTCGAGCGGGACCATCCCGAAGTCCTCGTCCACGGGCGCGTAGTAGACGGCGAGGCACCCCGAGTAGAGCTCCGCGAGCTCCTCCTCGGACACCCTTCCCGCGAAGCGGGCGCGCCCGTTCACGCCCCGCTCGCGCGCGAGCTGCTCGAGGCGCGCGCGGTCCGGCCCGTCGCCGGCGATGACGACCTCGAGGGAGGGATCGAGAGCAGCCGCCTCGAGCAGGAGGTCGACGCGCTTCGCACGGTCGAGGCGATTGACGGAGAGCACGAAGTCCCCGTACGCGCCGGATCGGTAGTCGAGCGCCTGCGGCGGGTGCGGGAGCACCTCCGCGACGAGGCCGGTCGACTCCTCCAGGCGCCCGGCCACGTTCTCCGACGTGGCGAAGAGCCGCCTGGCCTCCCCCAGGGCGATGCGGTCGAGCGCCTGCACCTTCCGCCTGAGCGCCCGGTCCTCCGGAGACTCGCCGAACTGGCCGAGGGCGGTCCGGTCGAGGTCGTACGCCTGCCGGAACTGGTGGATCAGCCACACGCGCTTCTCGGGATGCCGCACGAGGTAGGAGGGGAACTTCGTCCCGATCACGAGATCGATCCGCTTCCCGTCGGCCTCCGAGAGATCCAGCAGGCGCCACAGGAACGCCTGCGTGAGCACCTGCGCTCCCGGGTACCACTTGAACGGCACGGAGACGAGGTCCGCATCGTGGCCGCGAGCCCGGAGCTCGTGGACGAGCCGGTCCGTGAAGATCTCGGCGCCGCCGCGGGCGAACGGCACCTGCGGCCGGCAGACGGCGATGTTCATCGGCGCTCGGCGCGGAGGGACCGGGCCTCGGCCTCGAGCCGGCTCACCTGCTCCTGCAGGTCGTCGATCAGCCGGAGCGCCGCCGCGTTGAACGCGCGCTGGTCGTACGCGAGCGGCTCGACGTACCAGCGCATCAGCTTGCGGAGGACCGCCTTGACCGGCGTGGCGAGGCCGCCGCGCAGCCCCGGACGGAGGCGTAGCGACCGATCCGCGGACACCGGCCAGAGCCGTTCGGCCTCCGCCCGGACCGTCCGGCGATCGTCCTCGCTCGCCGCTCCGCCGCCGGGGTCCGCGCCGGAGCGGCGAACCTCCTCGCGCAGCGCCCGGAAGAGCTCGTCGACGTCGATCGATATCCCTGCAGATCCGCCGTTTTTGGCTTGCTCAGGGGGCATCGCGGCATTCTAGCCGGGCCGTAGGACCGGGCCAGTAGGCTGAGACCGTGCGAATCGGCATTTCGCTCCTCACTCTCGCCCCGGGTGACCTGGGCGGCTCGGAGACGTACGCGCGCCAGCTCGTCCGCGCGCTCGCGCGTGTCGGGGAGCTCGAGTACGGCGTGCTCGTGCCCGCCAACGCCAGGGATGCAGCCGAGGGATTGCCCGCGCTGGAAGTCGACGAGCCCCGGGTCGGGAAGCGGGGCCCTTCCCGGATTCCGCTGATGGCGCTCTCGGCGCGGCGGACGCGTGGAGTCGAGGAGCGGGTCTCTGCGCTGGACGTCCTCCACTACCCGCTCACCGTGCCGATCCCGGCGACCGACGTGCCGACCATCGTGACGCTTCACGACATCCAGCACCGTGATCACCCCGACTTCTTCGGAGCCGCTCGCCGGTCCTTCCGCCGCATCGCCTACGACCGCGCCGCGCGCTCCGCATCCGCGGTCGTCGTCCCGAGCGAGTTCGTGCGCGAGCGGGCACTCGACGCGCTCGAGCTCGACCCGACGCGGCTGCACGTCATTCCGCTCGCGATCGACCACGGCGTGTTCGCGCCGGGCCCCGACGAGCCGGAGCCGTTCGTGCTCTATCCCGCGCGGCCCTGGCCGCACAAGAACCACCTGCGGCTGCTCGAGGCCTTCTCCGCGCTGCGCAGCACCCGGCCTCGCCTCCGACTGGTCCTCACCGGTGGTGGCCACGAGCGGCTCGGGCCGCTCCCGGACGGCGTGGAGTCGCTCGGGGTCGTCCCGGCGAGGGCGCTCGCGTCGCTCTACCGACGCGCCGCGTGTCTCGTCTTCCCAAGCCTCTACGAGGGGTTCGGGCTACCGCCCCTGGAGGCGATGGCATGCGGCTGTCCCGTCGCGGCCGCGAACGTGGGCGCGATCCCGGAGGTCTGCGGCGATGCCGCCGTCTACTTCGACCCGAGTGACGTGGACGCGATGGCGCACGCGATGGTCGAAGCGGACGAGCGGCGCGACGCACTCCGCGGCAAGGGATTCGCGCGGGCCGCCCTGTTCACGTGGGAGACCACCGCGCGGCGCCACGAGGAGATCTACCGCGCGGTTGCTAGCGAAGCTCCCGCAGGTACGCCCACGACGCCCTGAGCTCCGCCGGCCGAACGAGCGTGACGAGCGCGACGTAGAGCACGACGCCGACCGTCGCGGCCGCGACCGAGCCCATGACGAGAGCGGGCGGCACGAAGGCGGCGACGGTGAGCGCGCCGACGCCGAGCGCGGCGGCGGCAACCCCTCGCGAGCCCGCCCGAAGCGCCCCCAGCTCACGGAGGAGCGCGGCGAGGACCAGGAACGTCGAGAGCGCGAGCGCGAGGGCGAGCCCGTCGAGCTCGAGAAGCTCCGAGCCCAGCCAGGCGAGCAGCGACTGCAGCGCGAGGGCCGCCGCACCGATCCACGGAAGCGCTCGGAGCCGCTCGGCGACGAATGTGAGCGGGAATGCCACGTTGACGCCCACCGACGCGACCGTCCAGGCCGACAGGAGCACCACGAGCCTGGCGACCTCCGCGCCGATGTCACCGGCATACGCATCGCCGAGCACGCTCCCCACGATCCCGCCTCCGGTGAGCGCAAAGGCGCCGACGACCGGTGCGATCAGGGTGAGGGCGACCCGGGTGGCGGAGACGACGTGGCGCGACACGGCGCCGGATCCGAGGCCGACCCGGGTGAGCGGCACGGACGACACGAGCCCGATCGAGAAGGCCGTGACGGACACGAGACTCGCCGCCAGCAGGTACGCGTACCCGAAGCTCGTCACGGCGCCCGGCCCCAGACGCCCGGCGAAGGGAAGGCACACGACGTAGAGGAGCTGGAGCGCGATGGGAAGAGCAGCCGCGGAGGCGAAGAGGCCGAGCCGCGAGCGCAGCGGACGCCCCCCGGGGCGCACGGCGCCTGCCGGCATCCGGGTGCGCCAGGCCCTCCACGCGAGCACCGACGCGGGCACGAGGAGCGCGACGAGCCCGTTCACCAGCATGCCGCGAGAGATCGCGACCAGACCGTTCTCCTCGACGCGGGCGAGGATGAACGCGAGCCCAGCGGAGCTTCCTGCTGCGTACCCGAGCGCCGCAGTCGCATAGTCGTCGAGCGCCGCCAGCCCACTCGCCGCAAGCCCGGCGAAGAGATGCGCGACAGCCGCGGGGATCATCCACCGAAGCGCCTCCGAGCAGGCGTCCACGGCCGCGCTCGAGCCGTCTCCGGTCAGGAGCCGCGAGATCGGCTCGGAAGCGCCCTCGAAGAGCCCGAGCAGGGGTGCCGCAACGACGGCGAGAGCGATGGCGAAGCCGGCGATCGCTCCGGCGAGCCGCAACTCGCCCCGCGCACGGGCGAGCGACGGCAGCACGGCGATCCGGATCGACTGGGCGGCGAGCACGATGACGATGAAGACGCCGTACGCGGCGAAGAAGCCGTCGGTCTCGTCAGTCCGCCCGAACTCTCGCGCGATCACGACTCCGACGACCGCCGCGAACGCGGCGACGACGAGCGTGGACGACGCAGTCAGCGCCGCACCCGTCAGGGACCCCAGGCCGAACCGACCTCTAGACTTGGCCACCGACGCGGAAGCGTACGCACCATGCCGAACGACACCCTCTGGACAGGCGCCCCGCTCGAGGACCTCCTGCGCGACTTCGCCGACGTCTACGCGGGCCGGACGGTGCTCGTCACGGGGGCGGACGGGTTCATGGGCTCGCACCTGACGGACGCCCTGGTCGAGCTGGGAGCGACGGTGCACGCGTTCGTCCGGGCCAACTCGAGCGGCGCGCTCAACAACATCGGGCACCTGCGCCAGCGGATGAAGGTGCACTTCGCCGACCTCACGGACCGCACCTCGGTCGACTACCTCGTCCGCGAGCTCCGGGAGGCACCGGACCGCCCCTACGTGTTCCACCTGGGCGCGCAGGCGCACGTCGGCGAGTCCTGGCACCGCCCGTACGAGACGGTGTCGGCGAACATCCTCGGGACGCTCAACCTGCTCCAGGCGATCGTGGACTGGGAGCTCGAGCTCGAGAAGTTCGACACCGCGGGCACGTCCGAGGAGTACGGGAACGTCAGCGAGCACGTCGCGCACCACCACGACTTCGACGACGAGGGCGGGCTCATCCTCCACGAGCGCTCCCCCATCAACCCGAAGTCCATCTACGCGACCTCGAAGGTCGCCGCCGACTTCCTGACCATGAACTACTTCGACGCGTTCGGCGTGCCCGGCGTGGTCACGCGGATGTTCAACAACTACGGCCCGCGCCAGAACCCGCGCTACGTGACCGGGACGATCGTGACGCAGGCGCTCACACGCGAGACCGTCGAGCTCGGCGCGCTCGACCCCCTGCGTGACTTCTGCTTCTGCACCGACGGGGTCCGCGGCCACCTGACGGTCGCCGCTCAGGGAAGGCCCGGCGACGTGTACGTCTACGGCCAGGGCGAGAACGTCTCGATGCGCGAGTGGGCGGACACGATCCTGCGGCTCGGCGCCGAAGGGGGCTACTGGCCGGACGACCGGCAGATCGCCTCCGTCCCCGGGCGACTCCGCCCCGGAGCGAGCGACGTCACGGCACTCCGCGTCGGGCACGAGAAGCTCACGGCCGAGACGGGCTGGCAGCCGAAGGTGTCGTGGGAGGCGGGCATCCTCGAGACGATTCGCTGGTACGCGGAGAACCGCGAGCGCTGGATCGGGCGCGTGGACTGGCTGCCGACCGGCTCGCCGCTCAGGACCGCGTGACCCGCATCCTCGTCACCGGCGGCGGCGGCTTCCTCGGCTCGCACCTCGTCGAACGCCTCTCGGCCGACGGACACGACGTCTTCGTTGCTCGCCAGGCCGACTACGACCTCACGTCCATGGACGACGCCGGCCGGATGTTCGGCGACGCAAGAGCCGACCTCGTCTACCACCTCGCAGCCGAGGTCGGGGGCATCGGCGCCAACCGGGCGAACCCCGGCCGCTACTGGTACGCGAACCTGATGATGGGCGCGCACGTCCTCGAGCAGGCGCGGCTCCACGAGACGCCGAAGGTGGTCGTCGTCGGCACCGTCTGCGCCTATCCGAAGCTCGCTCCGGTGCCCTTCGCCGAGGACGGGCTCTGGGACGGCTATCCGGAGGAGACGAACGCTCCCTACGGCATTGCGAAGAAGGCCGTCCTCGTGGGCGCGCAGGCGTACCGGGCGCAGTACGGGCTGAACGCGATCTTCCTCCTCCCCACCAACCTGTACGGCCCGCGGGACAACTTCGACCTCGAGACCTCACACGTCATCCCCGCGCTGATCCGCAAGATGATCGAGGCGGAGGAGGAGGTCGTGCTCTGGGGCGACGGCTCGCCCACGCGCGAGTTCCTGTACGTCGACGACTGCGTGGAGGGCCTCGTCCTCGCAGCCGAGCGCTACGACGACCCCGACCCCGTGAACCTCGGTGCCGGTCGGGAGATCTCCATCCGCGAGCTGGCCGGGCTCGTCGCCGATGTCACCGGCTACACGGGTGGCGTCACCTGGGACACGGAGAGGCCGAACGGCCAGCCGCGGAGGAGCGTGGACGCAACGCGCGCCCGCGACCTGTTCGGGTTCGAGGCCCGGACGCCGCTGCGGGAGGGAATCGAGCGCACCGTCGCCTGGTACCGCTCGGCCGTGGCCGGTGTCCGCGCGTAGCGTCGCCCTCGATCTCGCGCACCGGGCCGGCGCCGCCGTCGACCGTTCGCTGGAGCGACCCCGCGAGGTCCTCGGCGCGCTGATCGCGCTGCAGATCCTCGGGACGCTCCTCCTCGGGCTCTCGGTCGACCACAACGGGTGGGTCTGGTTCCAGGGGGGCGACCAGATCTGGCTCTCGACGCAGAGCTGGCTGCTGGGCCAGCTCGAGCTCCCGCCCACCGAGCTCGGCTACGTCTGGTCCTACCTCCTGGCACCGATCATGTGGGTCACCGGACCGACGTTCGTCCAGGCGCTTCCGCCTCTCGTGATCCTGCAGGTCGCGGTTCTCGGCCCGATCGCGCTTCTCTGCGTGTACGACCTCGCGACGCGCATCGGCGGGAGGTTGCTGGGCTACTGGGCCTCGCTCCTGTGGGTCGCTGCGCCCTTCGCCTCCATCCCGCTCTGGGTGGACCGGTACCAGGAGCGGTGGAGCGAGACCTTCCTGCCTCAGGCGCTCGGCCTCACGGCAATGTCCGACTTCCCGTCGATGGTGCTCGTGCTCGCGACCGCGGTCTTCGTCGCGCGGTCGCTCGAGTCGAAGCCGTATGCCGACGCAGTGCTCGCCGGCCTTCTGCTCGGAGCCGCCGGAGCGCTCAAGGCGCCGAACCTGCTGCTCGGCGTCGGCGTCGTGCTCGCATACGCCGCGGCCCGCCGGTGGCGCGCGGGGATCGCGTGTCTCGCCGCAGTGATCCCCTCGCTCCTTCTCCTCGCGCTGTGGAAGGAACGCGGGCTCGGACAGATCCCGCTCCTGAGCGTGGAGGGAGCGCGGCTCGCCGCGGGGGCGGCGACGGCTGCCGTCTCCATCGACGTGGGGCGGTACGTCGACCTCGACCTCGACCACTGGAGAGCGCAGATGGGCCAGCTGCGCGAGTTCTTCTGGAGCGCCAGGCTCGTCCAGTGGGCGCCGCTCGCGGGACTTCTCGCGGTCGTCCGCGTCCGGAGGCCGGCGCTGGCCGCCCTCCTGGGTGGCTGGCTCGCCGCGTTCGTCGTCGTCAAGGGCTTCTCCCCCCGGGCGACCATCGAGTCGGGCTCGTTCTGGCGGCTCCTGATGCCCGCGTGGCCCGCGTACCTCCTCCTCCTCGCGTCGATCCCGGTGCTCGTGCCCACGCTCGCACGCCGTCTCGGCACTCGGCTCCGGCAGCCGATCCCGTCCCCCGTCCGGCCCGGCTGGGCGGCGCTCGTCGCAGCGGTGACGGTGGGCGTGCCGGCGGTCGCGATAGCCGCCTCCACCCCGCTCGAGGGCCCGTCGCTCGCGGTGACGCAGGACGACGAGGGGAACTTCATCCTCACCTCGGTGGACGACAGCATCCGGCTGGAGGTCCAGCCCGTTGGCGCGAGCCGGAAGCTCACGTGGGACGACGGGCCGTGGCGGGCGGACGTCTTCTACCGCGTCTACCGGTCGACGGGTGCGGACGTCGAGTGCGAGAACTCCGACGGTCATCCGGCCCAGTCGTGCTACCTGCGAGCCGAGGTCGTCGCGACGACGAGAAACCGGACGTACGTGGACGACTCGGCTCCTCCCGGTGCCACGTATCGGATCGGCGTCGGCACGAACTGGATCGACGACCCCGAGGCGGGGGACGTGTTCGCGTTCAGTCCGCCGGCGGCATCCGGCTGACGCGCTCCTCGAGCAGCGCGATCCGCTGCGCGAGGTCCACGTTCTCGTCGGTGAGCTTCGAGATCACCGTGGAGTAGTGCAGGAGCACGAGGAGGATGAACAGCGTCGCGACCGCGAAGAGCACCGCGGGCGGATAGGTGGAGACGCCGAGCCAGCCGGCGATCGTGTTCAAGCCTTCGCGCCAGACCGAGAGGACGAGCAGGACGAGCCCGGTGGCCAGCCAGAGCAGCGCGTAGCGCTCCTTGAGCCGGCGCCCGCGCACGAGCTCGAGCACGACGAGGATGAGCAGGATCGACGCGATCGCGCCGATGATCGAGACCCGGACCGGCGTCATCGCCGTGCCGCCTCGAGACGCGGGTACCGGCGCAGGCTGGCGACGAGCAGGGCGAGCATGACCTTGACGATGTAGTAGAGCGATCGGACGAACGTGATCGACGACGACCCCGTGGCCCGCTCGCGCATCTCAACCTGCACCTGCGTCACGCGGAGGCCGCTGCGGAGCGCGACGAGCGTGGCCTCCACCTCGGGGTAGTCGTGCGGGTACTCCGACGCGAAGAGCTCGACGCCGGTGCGGCTGAGGGCGACGAAGCCGGAGGTCGTGTCGGTGACGCGCTGGCCGCCGAGGAGCGAGACGAGCCGCGCGAAGACG
>CAZMUG010000008.1:0-35301 GCA_964569165.1 uncultured Gaiellales bacterium | reverse complement strand
CGCGAGGCACGACACACTCCAATAGCGAAACGGATGCGTATCGATTCGGTTGGGATCGGCGCCGCACGGAAAGGAGGCCTTGCGATGTCCGTTGTCGTCCAACCGCCGACCGCGCGCCACTTCGAGGTGAGCGGGCTGCGCCTGGGTGCTCGGAGGTGCCTGGCGCTGGGGCTCTTCGCGATCGGCCTGGGGCTCGCTTCGGTCGCGCTGCTCGGCCCGCTCGCGAGCGGCGTGATCGACTACCGGGTTACCGAGACGCTCCGGAACCAGGTGATCGGCCTGGACGCGGTCTCGCTGTTCGTGGTCGTGCCCCTCTCGCTCGCTGCAGGCGTCCTGGTCGTACGTGGCCACCTGCTCGGCTTCGCGCTTGCGCTCGGGATCGGCGCGTACACGAGCTACATGGTTGCGCAGTACGTCCTCGGCCCGGACTACACGGGCCTACCCGGCAACAACGAGCGGCTCTTTCCGCTGTTCCTGCTTCTGTTCGCGTCCGGCTGGATCGTCGCGCTCGGCTCCTGGAGCGCGATCGAGGTCGAGCGGATCCCGCGCTCACGCCGCCGCGATCGCAGGGTCGGCCTCATCGTCCTTCCGGCCCTCGCCTTCCTCGCCTTCTTCCGCTACCTGCCGGCGCTCGTCGATGCGATGAGCGCGACCCCCAAGGATGAGGGCTACCTCGCCGGGCCGTCCTTCTTCTGGACGATCGCGCTGCTCGACCTGGGTGTCTTCCTGCCGCTCACGGTCGCGGCATGCGTCGGGCTCGTTCGCGAAACGGCCTGGGCGCAGAAGGCGGCCTACACCGTCGCCGGCTGGTTCGGGCTCGTCGGTCCCGCCGTGGCGGCGATGGCCGTAGCGATGTACGTCGACGACGACCCGAACGCGTCGGGCGGAGACGCGGTCTTCATGATCGCGCTCGGCCTCGCGTTCGCGCTCCTGGCCCTCATCCTGTACTGGCCACTGGTTCGCCGGGGGACCGCGTCGTCGTCCGATGACGCGGGCAGCTCACCGCGAGCGGACCAACTCCCTTGCTGATGGCGGAGAGGACGTGGTCGGCCGAGCACGAGCGCCCGCCGGGCGGGCCCGCGGCAGCCGTTGCGGCCAGCTGGATCCTCGGCGCGTTTGCCGCCGCCGTCGGCGCAACCTGGGGACTCGGCGGAGCCCTGCCCATCTTCACCGCCATCTGGCTCGCTGTGCCCCTCGCTACCCTTCTCCACCACCGCGACCCGGCCCGCATCGGGATTCGGAGAGTGCCTGTCAGAGAGCTCGCGCTCACCACGGGCGTCGCGGCCGTCTTGGTTCTCTGCCTCACGACTGCCGTCGAGCCGTGGTCGGAGGCCTACGCGGGGCTCGTCCACGAGACGCTCGCAGTCGACCCCGTCGATATCACCTTCGGATGGCTCGTGCACTTCGACGGGGCCGGCGCCTGGGCTGCCTTCGTCCTCTTCAGCGGGCTGGTCACGATCTTCGCCGAGGAGCTCTTTTTTCGCGGCTGGCTACTCCAGCTGCTCTGCCGGCACACGAAACCGACGCGCGCGATCGTCGTCCAGGCCGCGCTCTTCGCGATGCCGCAGATGCTCGCAGCAGCCTTCCTGTCGCCAACCCAGGGAGTCGTCTACGTCGCCGTATACGCGTTTACTGCAATCGGGCTCGTGGGCGGCTGGGCAGCCTGGCGTACCGCCAGCATCTGGCCGAGCCTCATCGTCGCCACCGCGCTCAACGCCATCCTGAGCTACGTCGTGAGCTGACTCGGTGTGCGAAGCCGGGGTCAGGTCTTGCATTCCGACACTGCTACGTCGCACCGATGGAAGGTCGTCACCGATCTCGCGTCAGGCCCGGTCGATCGGCTGATCTCCGTGCCAGGCGGCGGCCTGACCCCGGGCTCCGGCAACGGCATCGCGCGTCCGCCCCTGTCGCTCGCGCACCCGTGGCGCGGTGCATAGATCGAGACCTGACCCCGGCTCCCGGCGGGCTGAGTGGCTGCGATGAGGTGAGGCGGGTCTTCGCGTCCGGCGACTCGACCCCGTCTGCGTCCGTGACGTCGGCCGAGTCCTGCCGCGGGCACGCAGGATCACGACAGGCTCGATGGGCGCCCACCCGGGGAGTCGCGGGCCTGCGTGCACCGACGGTCGCGGGGTGGGTGATACTCGCGTGATGGGCTGGCTCCGCGAGGGCTTCGAGCATCCCGTGCGCGTCGATCTCGCGACGGGGCATCACCTACGGCCGATCCGCGAGAGCGACGTCGACATCGACTACCCGGCGGTGATGGGCTCTCGTGAGCGGCTCTGGGCCAAGTACGGCGAAGCCTGGGGCTGGCCGCCCGAGACGATGACCCACGAGCAGGACCGGGTCGACCTCGCGAGGCACGAGGCCGAGATCGCCGCCCACGAGACGTTCAACTACGCCGTCCTCGACGGGGAGGAGACGACGCTCCTCGGCTGCGTGTACATCGACCCGCCCGACGAGCGGTCTCCCGTCGGCGCCCGGGCGGTTGTCTCGTGGTGGGTCGTCGACGAGGCGGTCGGCACTGCTCTCGACCGGGCGCTCCAGGACTTCGTGCCGCGCTGGCTGACCGATACCTGGCAGCTCGACCCCGTCGACTACTCGCCGTGATCCAGGTCGCAATGCCAGCGTGGCGCTCGCAAGGTGCCGCTCTGGAGGCGACGGTTCGCCCGGGCCGTTGTACCTACGCTCCGATCAGCTCGATCGCCTCGATCTGCGCATTCCAGTAGACGAAGCGCCCCTCGGGGAGCTCCCACCACGCCTGGCCGGTTCCCGGAATCCGGATTCCGGCGAAGTCCTCGTACGCGCCGAAGTCGCCGCCCCAGCGTCGCTCCACGAACGTCTTCCCGATCCGGTACGGCCGCATGCCGGTCGAGCGAACGAGGTCGCCCGCGTCGTCGAACTCCCAGCGGACAACTGCGCTGCGCTCACCGACGGCGCAGCTCACCTCCACGCTTTTCTCGTCGAGCTCGCGCCATGCAAGCTGACGGTTCGCGACGATCGCTTGCGGCGCCCAGGCGAGCTCGGCTAGATAGCGCATTGCCTCGCCGAGGTCCGTCTCGGGCCCGGTCTCGGTCTGGAGCGGGATCCCGAGCAGCGAGACGCGAAGGCGCCCGGCACCCTCGGCGAAGCCGTCGGCCACCGTCATCCGCAGCGGGCCGGCGATCGAGAAGCGGGCGCGCCACGAGAAGGCGACTCGCTCGACGGCGAAGTCCTCCGTCGCCAAAAAGCTCATCGCGCCCGCCTCGGGCCGCTTCCACATCTCGCCCGTCTGGCGTACGCGCACCGTTGCCGGGGTCGAAGGGCCCGGCGGCAGCGACCGAGCGAGGTAGCGGCGCACGAGCTCGGGCAGGTGCGCATGCGTCCCGTCCGGATCACCGTTCATTTCCGGAGATTCACACCGAACACGACCTAGCGATCTCTGCCGTCTCGCTCGCGGGCCGAGAGCTCGAGCACGCTGCCGGTGACGACGCCGAGGGCGGCACCGATGAGAAGTCCCAGCGCGACGTTGCCGAGCAGGGCACCCAGGATCGTTCCCACACCGGCGCCGAGCGCAACTCCCGTTCCGACCCATGTGCCGCGGCTCATGTCGCGCGCTCCTCGAGGAGATCTCGCCTCCGAGACCCTAGGCTGCGTGGCGGAGTGGCTGGTGGGGGGTCGAGTCGAGCGCTCGCGGATAGCCTCGTCGAACGGCGTGCGCGGCGAGTGTGTGGTCTCCAGGCTCGGGCCAAAGCGCCGACTGGGAGTGCCTGCCTGCGATCGGCGTACAGATCGACGCTGACGCCGGACACGCCGAGCAGCCACCGCTGGGTGTCATGGCCGGACGGCGCGAGGGCCGCGTAGCGGAGACGAGACGCGAGCCTCTCGGCAGCGTTGCCCGCTTCGAGGAAGGCGGCCGAATTCCAGGGTGCAAGCGGCGTCTGCGTGGTCATCCCGAGGTCCTTCTTGCCTTCGAGACAGCTTCGCGCGCCGGGAACGCCAGGGCATCGGTGCCTGCGCTGATCCCGGCTGTGGTCATGACGCACCGCAGGGTAGCCGGGGTCAGGTCTTGCATTCCGACACAGCTACCTCGCACCGGTGGGAAGTCGTCACCGATCTCGCATCCGACCCGCTCGATCGGGCGGCTCGCGTGGCGAGCGGCCGCCGGACCCCGAGCTACGACGACGACATCGCACGTCTGCGGTCCTTCTCACTGGATCGGGCACGTTCGTGGCGCGGTGATGCACAGATCGAGACTGACCCCGGCTTACCGCTTGGCCTACCGGGCGGAGGCAGGTGCCAGCGATGAGTTGCAGACGCCTCGCAGGCAGAGGTGCGGCAGGATCGAGGCGAGGAAGAGCCCGCCGAACGCGACCGCGAGCGCCTCGAACCCGCCGAGCGCGAGAGCGGCGCCGCCGACGGCGGAGCCGATCAGGTACCCGGCCTGCATGGTCGCCGCGCGCATGGCGCCGACCTCGCGCCCGAGGTCGGCGGCGACCGTGAACCCGTAGGCCGTCCCCGCCACGGTCCTCGACGCCGTCACGAAGCTCGCGAGGCCCATGAGGGCGATCGTGGCCGCCACGCCGGGGAAGAGCGCCCAGGTGAGCACGACCCCGACAGCTGCGGCGGCACTGGCCTCGAGCATCGTGCGGCGTGCGCGCGCGGGATCGAGGCGCCCGCCCCACTGGTTGCCGAGGAGGTACGCGGCCGCGACGAGCGCGAGCGCGACGCCCGTCTCGGTGGGCGTTGCGCCGTAGACCTCCGTGAAGAGCGCTCCGCTGAACACGAGCGTGCCCGACCAGGCCGAGCTCGCGAGGAGCTCGCCGAGCGCCCAGCGGCGGGCGCGACTCCGTCCGAGCAGCCCCGCCAGCGAGGCGCGGACGCCGGCGATGGGCCTGTCGGCAGGCCTGCCCGCGAGCGCCACACCTGCGAGGAGCGCCGCGGGAAGCGGAAGGACCACGAAGGCCAGCCGCCAGTCGACTTCCGCGACGACTCCGACGAGCGGCATGCCCACGATCCAGGCCGTGGGAGCGCCCGCGAGCGAGTGTGCGACGAGTCTCATGCGCCTGTCCGGCTCGCTCCAGGCGGCCGCCGCGGCGATACCGGCCGCAGTCAGCGTCGCCGAGCCCGCCCAGGTCGGCACCTGCGCGAGAGCGAGCAGCTCGAAGCTCGGCGCCAGGGCGCTGGCGGCGGAGCCCACGGCCAGGAGCGCGGTTCCGACTGCGAGGAGCGCGCGCGGCGAGATACGGGCCAGCATCCGGCCCGCGACGAGGGCGGCGATGGCCGCGAGCGGCGCGGCGACGATGCGCAGCTGGCCGGCGGTCGCGATCGAGACGCCGAACTCATCCGCGACGTCGCTCAGGATGGGCGCGAGAACCGGCACGCCGGCCTGGCTCGCGAAGAGCGCCAGGAAGAGCACGACGGAAGGCGATCCGAGCAGCGCGCGGCGGTGGGCCGTCGCCCTCGGGGCAGCGGTCAGGTGCGCGGCACTCGACATGCCCGGAGGATCGACGAGCCCGGGGCCGGTGGCGGTGGAGTAGACCAGCCAGTCGGGGTGCGGACGACCGCACCCGCGCGCCGAGCTACTCGTGCGGGGCTGCGAGCTGCTCGCGCGCCTCTCGCGCGCTCTGCCGGGCCCGCGACCGGGTGACGAGCACGTAGGCGAGGAAGGCCGCGAGGAGCAGCGCCACGGCGACTCCGATCACCATCCCGCCGCGGAACCAGGGCGCGTTGACGTCCAGCGTGCGGTCGGCCGCGTGCGCAGCGCTTCCGGTGCCGAGAGTGATCCCGAGCGTCACGAGGACGGGGGACGCGAAGAAGAGGGCGACGGCCACGCCGGCGATCCAGGCCCACGCCGTCCGGCGGCCGAACCGCCAGACGATGCCGAGGACGAGCAGGGGGAGGAGGGTTGCGAGGAAGCCGTAGACGAAGCCCAGCAGTCCTCCCGTCGTCAGGTCGCCGGACACCTGGTCGCCGACCTGCTGCGCCCACCAGCGCGGGAGCACGGACACGAGGAAGACGTACGTGCCGACGATGAGGATCGCGCCGACCGCGACGGCGAGGAGCTTTCGCCCGAGCGCGCTCTCCGCCTGCGGCTGCGGCGTGTTCCCGGCCACGGCCCACACCCTATCCAGGCCGGGCGCAATGACTGCCGCTTCCGGTTGACAATTCTTCAACCGTCACAGAATATTCCAATCGTGAGTGAGAGGCTCGAGATCGACGATCCCGCAGTTCTGGCCGCGCTCTACGACCCCGTGCGCTACCGGATCTTCAGGGCCCTCGAGGAGCCGCGCTCGATGTCCGAGCTCGCGCAGGAGGTCGGAAGGCCCGCGAACCGGCTCTACTACCACGTCCGTCTGCTCGAGCGACGTGGGCTCGTCCGCGAGGTCGGGACTCGTGCGAAGGGCCGGCACACCGAGCGGCTGTACGGCCGAGTGGCGGAACGGGTGCGGTTCACGGGAGACCTCGAGCCGGGATCCGGCGGCGGGCTGCTCGGCGCGATCGCCGACGAGCTGGACGAGGCCCTGGAGCGGGCGGCGGGAGGCCCCGGCCCGGGCACCGTCTCCTATCACATCGTCTCGCTCACGCCCGAGCGCGCCGAGGAGCTCGAGCGGCGACTCCGTGCTCTCGTGGACGAGTACGAGCCGGAGTGCCGGCGCAGGCCCGGGACGCGCCGGTACGGCCTGCTGGGGGCGTTCGTCCCGCTCGAGGAGGAGATCCTTGGAGATCCGTGAGTTGCGCCCGGACGAGGCCGCCTTCCTGCACGAGATGCTGTATGCGGCGCTCGCGTGGAGGCCCGGTGTCGAGCTGCCTCCGCTCGAGTGGGTGCTCGCGCACCCTCAGGTCGAGCCCTTCCACCGGGAGTGGGGGAGGCAAGGGGACGTCGGTCTCGTCGCAGAGGAGGGCGGGCGGCCGGTCGGGCTCGTCTGGTTCCGCCTCTTCACCGAGGACGACCACGGCGAGGGATACGTTGACGAGGAGACCCCCGAGCTCGCGATCGCCGTCGTGGACGGTTGGAGGGGTCGCGGGATCGGCCGGCGCCTGCTGGCCGCCGCGCACGAGCGTGCGCGCCAGGCAGGCATCACCCGGCTCTCGCTGAGCGTCGACGCCGACAATCCGGCCCGGCGGCTCTACGTGTCCCTCGGCTACGTCGAGTACGCGCCCGGTGGGGAGGACGGGAGGATGCTCCTCGAGCTCGCATAGGGTGCGGGCGATGGAGGCCCTGCCCGCACCGCCGACCTCCGGGCGCATCTACCGGACGGGCGCCCGCGTACGGCTCTCCGACATGGACCCGGAAGGGCGCGTCCGGCTCGACGCCGTCGCGCGCTTCCTCCAGGACGCCGCGACCGACGACGCGGACGAGACGGGCTGGGGAGCGCCGGAGCACCTCTGGGTGCTGCGTGCGATCCGCATCGAGTCCGTGACGCCGCTCCTCCGGGACCGCGAGCTCGAGATCACGACCTGGGGGAGCGGAGTGGCGTCGCTCGCCGCCGCGCGCCGCTGGTCGCTCGCCGGCGACGCGGGCGGGCGGGTCGAGGTGGACAGCGTCTGGGTCCACCTCGGGCCCGACGGCCGGCCGGGCCGGATCGGGGAGGGGTTCGACGCCTTCCGGGAGGCGGCCCAGGGCAGGACGGCCTCCACGCGGCTCGTGCTTCCCGACCCGCCCGCGGACGCGCCGCGGACGGCCTGGCCGGTTCGCGCGACCGACCTCGACCTCATGGGACACGTCAACAACGCGGCCTACTGGAAGGCGGTCGAGGACCGGCTCCACGGGCAGCCCGACCTGCGGCGGCCTCACCGAGCGCGGCTCGAGTACCGGCACGCGGTCGATCTCGGCGAGAGCGTCGAGCTCGCGGAGCTCACCCACGGCGACGGCCGCGGCATCGCGTTCCTCGTCGACGACGTCGTGAGGGCGGTGGCTCTCGTCGAGCCGCTCGCGTAGCTACGGCGACTCGAGGTCGCGCCTCTCGACGAGCCAGGCTCCCGCGAGGAGGACGACGATCGCGACGACGAGGACCAGGAGCACTCCTGGCAGGTCGGCTCCGTTCCGGAGCTGGGCGGTGCCGACGAGCCAGAACGGCGAGACGAAGCGGAACGGGTCCAGCCAGCCGGCGAGCGAGTGCAGCCCGCCGACGAGGTAGGAGGCCGCAGCGACGGCGGCCGGCACGCCGATCGCGGCCGCCCGGCTCGGGAACGCGGCGCCGACGGCGAGCGCGGACCAGCCGAAGAGAATCCCGAGCGCGGCGATCGAGAGGCATGCGGTCACGAGGTTCGACTTCACGAGCTCGAGGCCGACGATCGGGTCGAGCACCGCGATCGCGAGACAGGCGACGGCGCTCGCCGCGAGCACCTCGACTGCGACTGCGGCGCCCTTGGCGAGCACGGTGTCGCGTCTCCGGACGGGATAGGAGAGCGGGATCTCCAGGCGGCCGGCGTCCTCCTCGCCCGCGAACGCGCGGGCGCCTGAGCCGATGGCGAGCACGAGGACGAGCAGCGGCAGCATCAGGCTGAAGAGCTCGGCGTCGAGGTACCCGGCACCGGTGGTGATGCTGCCGCCCTGGAGGTTGAACAGGGCCTTCAGCGCCTCCGGGTAGCTCGCGAGGAGCTCGTCGAGGTCCGGGTAGCCCCTGATCGACGGGAAGATCGCCGCGATGAGGGCGACGTAGGCGGCGATGCCGAGGCACCAGCCGACGAGCGCGCGCCGATGGTCGGCGATCCCCCGGCGGAACGGCTCAGCCGGCATCGCCGGCCTCCCGGTAGCGCTCGAGGAAGATCTCCTCGAGGTCGGCCGGCTCCGCGACGAAGTCGAGGACACGGTGCGGCGCGACGGCCTGCAGGAGCATCCCCATGGCCGCCTCCGGCGCGGTCAGCCGGACGACGTTCCCCTCCACGCCGACCACGCGGACGCCGTCGAGCCGTCCGAAGGCCTCCGCGTCGACGGGCGCGGCGAAGGTCACGGCCACGTGGCGAAGCGCGTGCTCCCGGAGGCTCTCGACCGCGTCGACACCGGTCAGCCTGCCGGCGCGGATGATCCCCACCCGGTCGGCCACGTGCTGGACCTCGTCGAGGGAGTGGGAGGAGAGGAAGACGGTGGAGCCGGCGGCCGCCGTCTCTCGCAGCAGGCGCCTCAGCTCGGCCTGGAGCAGCGGGTCGAGACCGGACGAGGGCTCGTCGAGCACGACGATCTCCGGCCGGTGCATGAAGGCCTGCACGATTCCGAGCTTCTGGCGGTTCCCACGCGAGAGCTGCCGGATCGGCCGGTCGAGCACGACGTCGAGCCGGTCGCACAGCTCGTCGCGATAGGCGCGGTCGACGCCGCCGCCGCGGAGGCGCGCCAGCGACTCCAGCTGGGCGAGCCCCGTGAGGCGGTCCGCGAGGCGGAGGTCGCCGGGGAGGTATCCGGCGGTCCGGCGCGCGGCGACGCCGTCCGCCAGCGTGTCGAGCCCCAGGAGCGTCGCCCGGCCTCGCGTCGGCCTGATGAGGCCGAGCAGGAGACGGATGGTGGTGCTCTTCCCCGCACCGTTCGGACCGAGGTATCCGAACACCTCGCCGCGGTCCACCGTCAGGTCGAGGTCGACGAGCGCCTCGACGCGGCCCCCGTACGTCTTCGACAGCCCGAACGTCGCGATCGCAGCGCCGGTCGGCATGTCTCCATCCTAGGCCGAGCGATCTTAGGCCTCGCTCAGGTTCTCCAGCTACCGTCTCCGAATGCACGACGCCTCGCTCGGATGTCGCGTGCCGGCGAAACCCAGTGCCACCGCCCGTCGGGCAGCCCGCGGGAGACGCGGCCGCGAGCGGCGAGACGTGCTCCGCGCGCTCCGTGCTACTCGCCCCGGGTCACGCTGTGCGCGCTCGATGTCGATGGAGGTGGTGCCGGGCGCGGCATCCGGGCCCGCGCACCCGGGAACCGGGCCGTTCGTCCATTCCCACGAGCTTCCGAGCCACAACGGAGGAGGAGTGCACACATGACCGCCGAGACCGCCGAGACCCCCGACCAGCCTCAGCTCACCGCGGAGGAGGCGAAGGTGGAGCTCGAGCAGGCGCTCTTCGAGATCCGCCGGATCATCGCCGGGCAGGACGCGATGCTCGAGCGGGTCGTCGTCTGCCTGCTCGCCCAGGGCCACCTCCTGATCGAGGGCGTGCCGGGTCTCGCGAAGACGCTCACCATCAAGACGACCGCAGGCGTCCTCGGCGGGTCGTTCGCGCGCGTCCAGTTCACGCCCGACCTCGTTCCATCCGACCTCGTCGGCACGCGGATCTACCGTCCCGGCGAAGGCACGTTCGACACCGAGCTCGGCCCCGTCTTCTGCAACTTCCTGCTCGCGGACGAGATCAACCGGGCGCCCGCGAAGGTCCAGTCCGCGCTCCTCGAGGTGATGCAGGAGCACCAGGTGACCATCGGGCACGAGACGTTCCCGGTCCCGGAGCCGTTCCTCGTGATGGCGACGCAGAACCCGATCGAGTCGGAGGGCACCTACCCGCTCCCCGAGGCGCAGATCGATCGCTTCATGCTCAAGGTCCTCATCGGGTATCCGAGCCACGACGAGGAGCTGACCGTGGTGCAGCGGCAGCTCGTCGAGCCTCCCGAGCTCAGGCAGGCGTTGTCGCTCGAGCGGCTCGAGGCGCTGCAGCGCGCCGTCGTGGGCGTCTACGTCGACCCGTCGCTGGTGAGCTACGCGGTCGACATCGCCACGGCGACCCGTGACCCCGCAGCCCACGGTCTCGCCGACCTCGCGCCGTACATCTCGTTCGGCGCGAGCCCCCGCGGGCCGATCAGCCTCATCCAGGGCGCGAGAGCGCTGGCGCTCGTGCGCGGTCGTGAGTACGCGCTGGTCGACGACCTGCAGGCGCTCGCGCGCGACGCGCTGCGGCACCGCCTCGTCCTCTCGTACCAGGCCCTGGCCGAGGACGTCACGCCGGACTCGATCCTCGACCGTGTGCTGGCAGCCGTGCCGGTCCCACAGCTCGACCTGTCCCGGCAGACCGCGGCGTGACCTCGGCGAGCGGACTCCTGCCGAGCCCGACTCCGGCGCGCCCGGGGCCCGGGGCGATGCCGGAGGGCCTCCTGCGCGCCCTCGACGTCTCGATCGGACGCCGGGTCGAAGGGCTCCTCGCGGGGGACTTCCGCTCGAGCCTGCTCGGCGCAGGGTCCGAGCTCGCGATGATGCGCCCGTACGTCGCGGGCGACGACGTACGCCGCATCGACTGGAACGTCACGGCGCGCACCGGCGCTCCTCACGTCCGTGTGGACCTCGCGGAGCGCGTCCTCGTGACCTGGCTCGTGCTGGACGGCTCTGCGTCCATGCAGTTCGGCACCGCGGACCGCCGCAAGGCCGACGTCGCCGAGGGAGTCGCGATCGCGATCGGCCACCTCGCCACACGGCGCGGGAACCGCCTCGGCGTGGTCGCGTTCGGCGGCCGGGAGTCCCGGGCGATCCCGCCGCGCCAGGGGCGCGCCGGTCTCGTCGGGCTGCTCGCGGCGATGCGGGGCGACCCACCGGAGGACGGCCCCGGAGACGGCACGCTCGCATCCGCCCTTGCCCGAGTCGGTGCGCTCGCGCGCCAGCGCTCGCTCGTCGTCGTCGTCTCGGACTTCCGCGGCGAGACGGACTGGCGCAAGCCGCTGCTCGAGGTGGCGGGAGCCCACGAGGTCATCGGCGTCGAGGTCCGGGACCCGCGCGAGCAGGAGCTGCCGGACGTCGGGCTCCTCTACCTCGTCGACCCCGAGACCGGCCGGCAGGTCCGCGTCGACACCCGGAGCCGCCGGCTCCGCGAGAGGTTCTCCGCTGCGGCCGCGGCGGAGCGGGCGCAGCTCGCACGCACGCTCTCGTCGGTGGGCGCCCGGCATGTCGTGCTCGGCACGTCCGGCGACTGGCTGCGACCGTTGGTGACGTTTCTCCGGCGGAGCCCCGCATGAGCTTCACGTGGCCGATCGTGCTCGCCGGGCTCGCGCTGCTTCCG
Source organism: uncultured Gaiellales bacterium (assembly GCA_964569165.1). Taxonomy (GTDB): domain Bacteria; phylum Actinomycetota; class Thermoleophilia; order Gaiellales; family Gaiellaceae; genus GMQP-bins7. The sequence continues at coordinate 23,364 of CAZMUG010000008.1, read as the reverse complement.
GTTCTCGTCGCCCTCTACATCGATCGAGACCGGCGCCGCGTCGCGTCCCAGGCCGAGTTCGGGAACCCCGATCTTCTCCCGAACGTCGTCGACCGCGGGCCCGGGCGCGTCCGGTACGTCCCGCCGGCGATCCTGCTCGTCGCGCTGGGGTTCATGATCGTCGGAGTCGCCCGCCCGCATGCGACCGTGACCGTTCCGAAGGAGGAGGCGACGATCGTCCTGGCCATGGACGTCTCGCGCTCGATGAAGGCGGACGATGTCCAACCGACGCGGCTCGATGCCGCGCGCGCCGCGGCGAAGACGTTTCTCGACACCGTCCCCGAGAAGTACCAGGTCGGCGTCGTCTCCTTCGCGACGCGTGCGGCCGTCGCCGTCGCACCGACGACCGACCGGGAGCTCGTGAACGCCGCGCTCGACACGCTCGCACCCGGTGAAGGGACCGCCATCGGGGACGCCGTCGCGCTCTCACTGCGCGTCGGACAGCCCGCCGGTGACGCGAAGGAGGACCGGGCGCCGCGTGCCGTCGTGCTCCTCTCCGACGGCGCACAGGACGGCGGGAGGGTGGAGCCGGCCGAGGCGGCGAAGGAGGCCAGGAAGCGCGGCGTGCCCATCTACTCCGTCCTCGTCGGTACCCCCGACGGCGTCGTCGAGGAGGAGCTGACCGGCGGCTACACGAGGTTCATCCGCGTGCCGCCGAATCCACAGACGCTCGAGCAGGTGGCCGCCGCCACGGGCGGGCAGTTCTTCGAGGCGCCCGACGCCGAGGGCCTGAGCCGCGTCTACGAGGATCTCGGGTCCCGGCTCGGGACCCGCGAGGAGGATCGCGAGGTCACGGACGTGTTCGCCGCCCTCGCCGGTGCGCTGGTGCTCGTGGCCGCGACCGTCTCCGCGTTCCTCTTCAAGAGGGTGCCGTGAGGGCCGTTCGCGCCTTCCTCGCGCTGGCCGTGGCCGGCTGCGCGTTGAGCGTCGCCGCGTCCGCCGGTGCCTCGGACGAGTGCAACGGGTTCATGGTGTGCGTCTCCGTGCGTGGCCCGTGGGTCGTCGCGCCCTCGTCGACGGGAGTGTCGCGCGAGCGCGTCGAGTACCAGATGACGTGTCCGCGCGGCCACGTCGTGGGTGGCCTGGACGCGCGCCTGAGCGTCCGCGCGATCGACGTCGGCTTCCTGGGCACGCTCGGGACGCCGGTCAACCCGGGCATCTCGACCTCCCGCTCCGTGGTCTTCGTCGGCATGTACGTCGGGCGCTCCCGGGCGGCCGCGACGTTCCGCCCGATCATCGGCTGCATCCCGGGGTCGGGCGCAGGCACGCGCGTTCCGACGTCCGCGTCCGCGGTGAAGCCGGGACGTCCGGTGACGCGGCGCGTCAGGCAGGTGCGCGTGCGCCCGGGGTCGACCACCGTCCTCCAGCGCTGCGCTGCGGGTGAGCGCCTCGTCGGCAGCTCCTTCGCATTCGCGTTCGCGACGCGCACGCCGCCGAGCGCGAGCCTCGTCTCGAGCGTCTCGGCGAAACAGTCGGCGCGACGCTCGAGCGTCGTGGTAGCCGTGCGCGGCGACGCCGAGATCTCCACGGTTCGCGCTCTCGTCCAGGTGCATGCGCTGTGCACCAGATCGACGTGACGATGCCGACGGTGCTCTCGCTGAGCTTCGAGAGCCCCTGGATGCTCCTCGGCCTGCTCGTTCTCGCGGCGGCGGTCCTCCTCTGGTGGTGGGCCGACCGGCGCCGTATGCGCTACACGCTGCGGTTCACGAACCTCGACGTGCTCGCAGCCGTCGTCTCCGGGCGCCCGTGGGCGAGGTACGTGCCCGCCGGACTGCTCGTGCTCGGCCTCGCCGCGCTCGTCGTCGCGAGCGCCCGGCCCGAGGTGGAGCGGACGTTCCTCGCCGAGCGCGCAACCGTGATCCTCGTCGTCGACACGTCCCGCTCGATGCAGGCACGGGACGTCGCGCCGTCGCGGCTGGCCGCCGCGCAGGAGGCACTGCACACGTTCCTCCGAGAGGCCCCGGACGACCTGCGGGTCGGGCTCATCGTGTTCGCCGGGGAGGCGCAGGTCGCCACGCCGCCCACGACCGACCACGAGCTCGTCGAGGCTGCGGTCGTCGGCATCGACGGCTACCTCGTCACCGGCGGGACCGCGATCGGCGATGCGCTGCGGACTGCGGTGCTGCTCGGCCGGCAGGTGACGGATCTCGTTCCGGAGGATGGCTCCGCCGCCGCGCGAGGGCCGGTACCGCCTCGTGCTCTTGCACAGTCCTCCCCGGGTGACGACGACGACGGATCCGAGCCGTCGACGAGCCCCGTCTCGATCCTGTTCCTCTCGGACGGCGCGCAGACGCGCGGCCTGTTGCAGCCGCTCGAGGGTGCCAAGCTCGCCAGGGAGGCCGGATTCCCCGTCTACACCATCGCGCTCGGAACGCCGGACGGGGTCATCGAGCGAGGGTCTTTCGGCGGTATCCCCGGATCCCAGGACTCGAGCCAGTTGATCCCGGTCCCGCCCGATCCCCGGACGCTCCGCTCGATCTCCGAGATGACCGGCGGTGAGTTCTCGGAGGCGCGCGACGCGGGCACGCTCACGCGCGCGTACGAGAACCTCGGCTCCCGGCTCGGACGCGAGGAGCGCCGGAGCGAGATCACGTGGCTGTTCGTCGCGATCGCAGGCGCGCTCCTGCTGCTGGCTGCAGGCGCCGCCGCGGTCGTCTCCCCGCGCTTTCCCTGAGCGCCGGCCACACGCCGGGCGATGACGACGAACGGGCGGTCGGGAGACGCTTCGTGCGAGACTCCGGCGGCTTCGATGACGGTCGACGATGGGTTCCCCGTGATGCCGGACGCCACGCCGCCTGCGCGCGGGCCGCGCCGCCTCACGAAGACGCACAAGCGACTCCTCGGTGCGGCCGGATCGATCGCGGTCGCGGTCGCCGTGTTCGCGTTCGTCCTGCCCCAGGTTGCGAGCTACCGGGACGTGTTCGCGGTCGTTCGGGGGCTCGACTGGCAGGACTGGCTTGTGCTGGCCGGGGCGGTCGTGCTCAACCTCGCGACGTTCCCGCCGCCCTGGATGGCGTCCCTGCCGGGGCTTCGCTTCAGACAGGCGCTGGTGATGACGCAGGCCTCGACCGCGCTGTCGATCGTCTCGCCGGCGGGAGCCGCCGTCGGGATGGCGGCCTCGTACTCGATGCTGCGCTCGTGGAAGTTCGGATCATCAGCCGTCGCGCTCGCCGTTGCGGTCGCCGGGATCTGGAACCAGCTTGCGAACCTCGCGTTCCCGATCGTCGCGCTCGTCCTGCTCACGACGATCGACGAGAGCCACCCGGCGCTTCGAACTGCTGCGCTCATCGGCTCCATCGTGCTCGCGGTCGCGATCGCGGGCTTCGCTCTCGTGCTCTCTCGCGCGTCCTGGGCGCGGCGTATCGGGGACGTGGGAGCGCGCGGCGCGAACCGAGCGCTCCGGATCGTTCGCCGTGGCCCGGTGGGATGGGGCGGCGAGTCGTTCGCCCGGTTCCGGGGGGGAGCGCTCGGGCTCCTCGAGCGGCGCTGGCACGTCATCACCCTCGCCACCCTCGCCGGCCATCTGACCGTCTTCGTGCTGCTCGTCGTCTGCCTCCGCATCACGGGTGTCACGAGCTCGGAGGTATCCGGGATCGAGGCCTTCGCCGCGTGGGCGCTCGTACGGATCCTGGGAGCGCTTCCGATCACGCCTGCTGGCCTCGGCGTCGTCGAGGTCGGGCTCACCGGGGCGCTCGTCGCCTTCGGCGCTCCGAACGTCGAGGCCGTCGCCGCGACGCTCGTCTACCGCGCGCTCACCGTGCTGCCGACGCTCGTGCTCGGGCTGTTGTCGGCGGCGACCTGGCGTACGCACCATCCGGGGGAGGTGACGGATTCCCCGAGTGATCCCTGAGGGGGGACAGGATCACCCGATCGGGGGAGACTGCGCACCCCCGGACGGGGGAAGGATCACGGCCGGGGTCCGTGCAGGGTGTGAGTCGTGATGCCCGCGGCCGTGCCGAAGGGGGCCCTTGCCGTCGTCTGGACAGCGGCGCTCCTGTCGCTCTGCGCGCTCCTCGTGGCGGGCCGCGCCGAGGGCGCCGGTAGCTCGGCGGACGCGTATCTCGCGCCGGGTCGCGCGTGCAGCGGCGCCGACGACGTTGCGGCTCCTGCGGCCGTCCAGGCCGGCGCGATCGTGTGCCTGGTGAACCGCGCACGCTCGCGCGACGGTCTCCGTGTGCTCACCTCACGGCGCGTGCTCGCGCGGGCCGCTGCGCTGAAGGGCCGTGCGATCGCCTCCTGCGGCGAGCTCTCGCACGCGCCGTGCGGGACCGAGCCGGCCGCGCAGGTGAGGAAGACCGGCTACCGCTTCACGCGGTTCGGCGAGAACATCTACACCGGCCCGTGGGGTCGGGTGAGCGCCCGGCAGGTCGTCCGAGCATGGCTCGAGTCGCCTGCGCACCGCGCGAACCTCCTGCGCCCCGCCTACCGCGAGCTCGGCGTCGCGCCCGCACGGGCCGACGACATCCTCGGCAACGGCGAGTCGGTCCTCTGGACCGCCGTGTTCGCGACGCCGGCCTGAGCTCCGGCAGGACTCGGCCACACGCCCGTTGAAGGACCGCGGCGTGCGGGAGGAGAGCCAGCTCGCGGAGATGCGCGCGGCCATCCGCGGCGACTTCGAGCGCCTGGAGCGGCGTCTCGGGGCCCAGGAGCTCATGCAGCCGCGAGAGCGCGAGCCAGATTCGTCGAGAGGCCGCACAGGAAAGGCTCCGGCGGCGGAGGCCAGGGCGACGTCGCGCCCGTCCTGGCGTGCGCGGCTCGCCGCAGCGTTTCGGTCCCGGCAGGTCTAATGGAGGCGTGAGACGCGCCGAGCGCGACGCGATCATGCGGCAGGGCGTCGTCCTGCCGGAGACGCCGCGGCAGCGCCGCGAGCTCGAGGGGCTCGAGGAGGACCTGCGCGCGATCCAGCTCCGCGGGAAGCCGATCCCGCTCCGTCCCCGGCTCTTCAGGCCGAGCGCGGAGGCGTACCTGGTGGCGACGAGGGGACCGCTCCCCTACATGCTGCGGCTGCGCGAGATCGAGCACGCGACGGCCGAGCACGAGGCCCGGCTGCGCGACGAATGGCATGCGCTCGCGCACGAGTGCGTGGACGCGGCGGAGTTCGAGGCCAGGTGGATCGCCGCTGCCCGGAGCGAGCCCTTCGACGAGGTGAACGACCTGATCGACCGCCACAACCGCTGGTACCCGGTCGAGTCACGGCTGCCGATGGATCCCCGCCGCGGCGACTACGCGCTCGTGAACGGCCGCGACTACCGGCTCGAGCCGCTGGGCCCGGGCTGGGTGCTCGAGCGCTTCCCGCCCGTGCGCGACCGCGCTCTGGCCTAGGAGGACGGCTTGCGGGCCCGCACGAGCGCGTCGATCGCCGGCCGGTCCGAGCCGTCCACGTCGCGCAGCACGCGCTCGGCCTTCTCGACGACGAGCCCCGGTACCTCGGCCGCGATGTCGTCAGGCGTGAACAGGAGCGCGGGATCGCTCGGCCCGCCGACGCCGTCGGTCAGGTTCGCGAGATCGTGCCCGACCAGGAGGAACGTCCCTCCGGGGGCGAGTGCCTCTGCCGCGCGCTCGAGGATCGTCCGCCTCCCCTCCGCCGGGATGTGGATGTAGAAGACGAGCACGAGGTCGAACGCACTCGCGTCCGGGTGGAGCTCGAGCAGGTCGTCGCACACGAACTCGACCTCGACGCCCTCCCTCGCGGCACGCGCTCGCGCCTTCCCGATCGCGACCGCCGAGAAGTCCACTCCCGTCACCGTCCAGCCAAGCGTCGCGAGCCAGACGGCGTTCTGGCCTTCTCCGCACGCCAGGTCGAGCGCGCGGCCCGGCGGGAGCGACGAGGTCTCGGCGACGAGGAAGCGGTTCGGCTTCGCCGCCCAGAGGCTCTCGACCGCCGCGTACCGGCGGTCCCAGTCCTCACGCTGCACGGGGACGACCCGTTCGCGGAGAGGCGGCCGGCCAGGTCGCGGCCAGGGTGATCGCGCAGAGCATCGCGCCGAGAAGATACGGGGCGGCGTCGCCGAGCGAGTCGGCCAGCGCTCCGCCGACCGCCGGGCCCGAGAGCTGCCCCAGCGCCCACGCGGTGTTGACGATGCCGAAGGCCACTCCCTGGGCGAGGCCCGCCGTCTCGGCGCGGTTCGAGGCGAGCGCCATCGCCGGCGTGTACAGGCTCCCGTAGCTGATCGCCGCGAGCGTCACCAGCGCCGCGATCGCGAGCGGGGCGGATGCGGCTGCCAGGAGCGCCGCCACCACGCACGAGGCGGCCAGGGCGGAGCGGATCGGGAGGAGCCGCCCGACGCGGTCGGTGGCGCGCCCGAGGAACGGGTTGATCACCGCCTCCACGAGCCCGGCGACGAAGTACGCGGAGGCGATCGCGAGGACGCCCCAGCCGGCCTTGTCCAGGGCCAGCGGGGCGAGGACGACGAGCATCCCGAACAGGATCGCCGGCAGCGTGTTGAGCCAGAGCCCGCCCACGAACCGTGGATCCCTCAGCGCGCGGACGAGGCCCTGCCTCCGCATCGGCTCCCGCGGGGAGGAGCGGTAGCTCCCCGCGACGAGGGCGAACCCGAGGGCGACCACGCCCACCGAGGCGAACGACACCCTGATGCCGGCGAGGTCCGCGAGCCCGCCGAAGGCCGGGCCGAGGACCGAGCCGAGGACCGCGGCGCCGAACGTGGTGCCGATGATCTCTCCCCGCCTGCCCGCCGGGGCGGCCGCCGCGACCCAGCCGAGCGCGCCCGCCCAGGTGGCCGTGCTCGACACGCCCTGGAGAAAGCGCGCGGCCCCGAGGGCGAGCGCCGTGTCGGCCGCGGCGAACGCGAAGCTCGCCACGCCCAGGAGCAGGAGCCCGCCCACCACGGCGCGCTTCGGCCCCCAGCGAGCGGCCGCGAGGCCGCCGGGGATGCCGCCGAGGATCGAGCCTGCCCCGAACGCCCCGACGAGGAGCCCGGCGCCGGTCTTCGAGAGGTCGAACTCGTCCACGTAGCCCGGCACGAGGGGCGTGAGCGCGGTGAACAGCATCGCGTCCACGAACACGATCGAGCTGACGAGGGCGAGGAGGCGGCGCACGCGGGCCAGGATATGCGCGCAACGAAAATGCACCGAGCCGGTGGCGACTTCGTCCGGCTTCCCGACCGACCGCCGCCGAGGCGACTGCCTGTCGGAGAGCCATCAACCTCGGCCGCTCCGTACTCGGTGCAAGCAGCACCCTAGGCGGGCCGTCCAGGGCCGTCAAGAGCCCCGGACGTGAAGTTGTCGCTATTTGCGATCTTTTCTTTTCACACAGGGTGAGCCTGCGGATCGCCGCTTGTGTTCTACAGGCTGAAGAGAGAGGAAAGAGCGGTGGGGCGCTGAAGCGCCCCACCAAGAGTTCGCCGAGCCGGGAACGCTTTCGTCCACCTTCCCGACGAACCTTCCGCTTCCGCGTAGTGCTCCTCGGGGGGCTTCGTCCTACCGGCGCCCCGTGCTCGGCGCAGCCACGAACCTACGCGATCGGACGCGTCCGATCAAGGCCGGTCCGGACGGAACTTCGCGCAAATTGCGCGCGACCCTCAGCCGATCCAGGCCTGGCCGTTCCAGTACGCGCGGAGCCGGCCCCGTCGGTCGACCTCGAGGTGGAGCTCGTCCGGAAGGCGGAGCGCCCGCGTCGTGAGCACCTGGAAGCCGTCGGCCGCGTGCACGAGCTCGAGCTCCCGCTCGGGCGGCTCGGTCGAGCACTCGAGGAAGAACGTTCGACCCCTGCAGCAGCGCGTCCCCCGCGCCCAGACGTAGACGGCGCCGCCGCGCTCCTGAACGAGCTCCCGGGCACGAGGTTCGATCACGAGCCGCACGCGTCGAGTTTAGGCTGGCGCCCATGCGTGACCGGGCGCGCGCGGTGGTCATCGGCGGAGGCGTCGGCGGCTGCTCGATCCTCTACTGGCTCACGCGGCTCGGCTGGGACGACGTCGTGCTCGTCGAGCGCGCGGAGCTCACGAGCGGCTCGACGTTCCACTCCGCGGGGCTCGTCGGCCAGCTGCGGGGTTCGCTCTCGCTGACGAGGATGATGATGGAGAGCGTCGCGCTGTACCGGTCGCTCGAGGCCGAGGTCGGGCTGGAGACGGGCTGGAAGGAGGTCGGCTCGCTGCGCCTCGCCTCCTCGCCGGAGCGGATGGAGGAGATCGCGAGGCAGGCCGGCTGGGCGAAGACGTTCGGCCTTCCGCTCGAGCTGATCTCGGCCGGGGAGGCGCAGCAGCTCTTCCCGCCGCTGACGACCGAGGGCGTTCTCGGCGCCGCGTTCCTGCCCACGGACGGCTACATCGATCCGAGCCAGCTGACGCTCGCGCTGGCCGAGGGGGCCCGCCGGCGCGGCGCCGAGGTGTGCACGTCCACGAGGGTCACGGGGATCGCCGTCGAGCGCGGCCGCGTCACGGGCGTCGAGACCGACCGGGGGTCGATCGAGGCCGAGATCGTCGTGAACGCCGGCGGCATGTACGCGCACGAGCTCGGCGCGCTCGCCGGCGTCGACGTGCCCATCGTCCCCATGGCGCACGAGTACCTGATCACGAAGCCCTCGGGCCTCCCGACCGACATGCCGACGATGCGCGACCCGTCGCTCCTCGTCTACTTCCGGCCCGAGTCGGGAGGGCTGATCATGGGCGGCTACGAGCGCCGCTGCGAGCCCTGGGGGCTGGACGGGATCCCGGCGGACTTCAACTCGCGGCTGCTCGACGAGGACTGGCCGAGGTTCGAGGAGCTCATGGCGAACGCGCTCGTCCGCGTTCCGGCACTGGAGGAGATGGAGGTCGTCAAGCTGGTCAACGGGCCCGAGGCGTTCACGCCGGACGGTGAGTTCATCCTGGGGCCGTCCGCCGTGCGCGGCTTCTGGGTCGCCGCCGGGTTCTGCGCGCACGGGCTCGCGGGCGCCGGCGGCATGGGGAAGCTCGTCGCCGAGTGGGTCGTCGAGGGAACGCCCTCGCTCGACGTCTGGCACATGGACTCACGGAGGTTCGGGGCCGCCTACCGCAGCCGCGAGTACACGCTCGCCCGCACGAGGGAGATCTACGAGACGTACTACGACGTGAAGTACCCGGGGTACGAGCGCTCCGCGGGCCGCCCGCTCCGCGTCTCTCCCGCGTACGCGCGCCTGCGGGAGCTCGGTGCGGTCTTCGGCGAGAAGTCGGGGTGGGAGCGCGCCAACTGGTTCGAGCCGAACGCGGCCCGCGGCGACGAGTCGCTCCGCCCTCGCGGCTGGGCCGGCAAGCTGTGGTCGCCCGCGATCGGCGCCGAGCACGTCGCCTGCCGTGAGGCCGCAGCTCTCTTCGACGAGAGCTCCTTCGCGAAGATCGAGGTCTCGGGCAGCGGGGCGGCGGAGTTCCTCGAGGGACTGTGCGCGAACGAGGTGGCGCGGGCCGTCGGACGGGTTACCTACACGCAGATGCTCAATACGCGCGGGGGCATCGAGTGCGACTTCACGGTCACGCGCCTCGCGGAGGACCGCTTCCGGATCGTCACCGGCACCGCGTTCGGCCAGCACGACCTCGCCTGGATCCGCCAGCACGCCCCCCGGGACGGGTCCGTCCACGTTGCGGACGTCACCTCGCAGCACGCCTGCCTCGGGCTCTGGGGGCCGGAGGCACGCGGGATCCTGCAGCCCCTGACGACCACCGATCTCTCCGGTGAGGCCTTCCCGTACCTGACCGCGCGCGAGCTGGCCGTCGGGCCGGTGCCGTGCCTCGCGCTCCGCGTCACCTACGTCGGCGAGCTCGGGTGGGAGCTCTACTGCCCCGCCGAGTACGGCCTGCGGCTGTGGGACGTCATCTGGGAGGCTGGTCGCGGGCACGGCCTCGTCGCCGGCGGGTACAGGGCGATCGACTCGCTGCGCCTGGAGAAGGGGTACCGCGTCTGGGGCGCGGACATCACCCCGGAGGACACGCCGTTCGAGGGCGGGCTCGGCTTCGCCGTCCGGCTCGACAAGGGCGACTTCAGGGGCCGGGCGGCACTCGCGGCGGCCGGCGAGCCCGAACGTCGCCTGCGGTGCCTCGCGCTCGAGGACCCCCGCGCGGTCGCGCTCGGCTCGGAGCCGGTTCGAGTGGGCGACGCCCTCGTCGGCCGGGTGACGAGCGGCGGCTACGGGTACACGGTCGGGAAGTCGATCGCGTACGCGTACCTGCCGGCGGAGCACGGCGTCGGGACCGGGGTCGCGGTCGAGATCTTCGGCGAGTGGGTCGCGGGCGAGGTCGCCGAGGAGCCGCTCTTCGACCCGCGCGGCGAGCGGATCCGCGCGTGAGCGATCTCGCGGCTGCCGTCGAGAGGGTGTGGCCGGGCGGCGGCGCCCGCTGGGAGGTGCTCGGCGGCGGCATCACGAACCACAACGTGAAGGTCGAGATCGGCGGCGAGACGTTCGTCCTTCGCGTCGCGGGCAGGGACACGAACCTGCTCGGGATCGACCGCGCGGTCGAGGTCGAGGCCACGCGCGCCGCCGCCGCGCTCGGGATCGGGCCCGAGGTCGTCGCGTTCGTCGAGCCCGAGGGCTGGCTCGTGACCAGGTTCGTCGTCGGGGAGATCCCCCCGCTCGAGGTCATGCGCCAGCCGGAGACCCTGGAGCGGGTGGGCGCGGCGCTGCGTGCCTTCCACGAAGGGCCGCCGATCGCCGGGCGCTTCGACTCGTTCCGGGTGGTCGAGACGTACCGGGAGACGGCGTTGGCGCGAGGCGGGACCGTTCCGGCCGACTACGAGCGGGCGAGCGCGACGGCGCGCCGCATCGAGGAGCGTCTGGGCGGCGCGGCGCCGGTCCCGTGCCACAACGACCTCCTGAACGCGAACTTCCTCGCCGACGGCGAGCAGCTCCGCATCGTGGACTGGGAGTACGCGGGCATGGGCGACCGCTTCTTCGACCTCGCGAACTTCTCGATCAACCACGAGCTCGACGCGGGCGGCCGCGAGACGCTCCTCGCCGCCTACTTCGGCGCGGCCCGTGAGGAGGACGCTCGGGCCCTGGAGCTCATGCGCTTCATGTCGGACTTCCGCGAGGCGATGTGGGGCGTCGTCCAGTCGGCGGTCTCGGAGCTCGACTTCGACTTCGCGGCCTACGCGGCCGAGCACTTCGAGCGCCTGGAGCGGACGGCTTCAGCGCCCGCGTTCGCGGAGGCGCTCCGGGGCTGACGTTGCCGGAGGGCGCCCGCAGGCGCCCTCCGTGTGCAGTGAGTTGGGGGTGCGCCCGGGGGCCGGCTACGCGCCCGCCTCGGTGGGGAGCTCGAACTGGGCGAGCTGCTCCTCCTCCATCCGCTCCAGCTCCTCCTCGCTGCCCATGCGCACCGGTCCCTTGAACCAGTGCTTCGCGGACAGCGCCCACCAGCCGCCGAACACGAGTCCGATGCCCGCGAACCAGAGGATCGTGTAGTTCGTGAACTGCCAGTCGAAGCCCTCCTCCCAGGGCAGCCCGACCTTGTACAGCGGGATGACGAAGATGACCGTGATGAGCGCGACCCAGGCGATCGAGAGCGGGTCGATCCACTTGTAGTGCTTCCCGAGGCTCCAGGCCCTGGGCTCGTCCCAGCTGTCCCCCAGCCGCCAGCGGAGGTACACCGGGATGATGAACGCGATGTAGAGGCCGATGACCGCGATCGCGGTCCCGACGGCGTACCCGATGAAGTAGTTCCACACCGCGGGGATCATGAGGGCCCCCGCGAAGAACCAGATCCCGAACACGGACCACACGGGAACCCGGTGCCGTGAGACACGGCGCCAGAGCTGGTGTCCGGGGACGGCGCCGTCGCGGGAGAAGGCGAACATCATTCGCGACGCGGACGTCACGGACGCGGTCACGCAGAAGAACTGCGCGACGACGCAGATGAAGAGCAGCGCCTCCGCCCAGTCCTGGCTCATGGAGTTGGCCCAGATCCACGGCACGAGGAGCCCGAGAGCGTTGACGGTGTCGAGGGCGCCCTGCGTGCTCGGAATGGCGAAGGTGACTCCGAGGAGCAGGATCCAGCCGAAGATGACCGAGACGACGACCGAGGTCCACATCCCCACAGCTGCTCCGCGCGAGGCGTTCTGGGTCTCCTCGGCCGTGTGCGCCGAGGCGTCGAACCCCGTGATCGTGTACTGCGGGAGCAGCATCCCGAGGCCGAGGACGAGTAGGAAGGGGAGGCCGAACGAGGTCGTCCCGTCGCCGAAGCCGGAGTTGTTCACCGTCTCCGTGAACACGTACGAGAGCGACTGGTGGTTGTCGGGGACGAAGATGAGGATCCCGACGATCACGACGACGCCGACCATGTGCCACCAGGCCGAGAACGCGTTCAGCCCGGACGTGATCCGGATGTCGAACACGTTGATGAGGGCCGCCGCCGTCAGGAAGAGCGCGTACAGGATGTACGTCGAGCAGTCGAACGACGCGCCGAACCAGTCGTTCATGTGCTCCGAGTACGAGAACCAGAAGTCGAAGAGCGCCTGTCCGAAGAGGGCGAGGCCGTATCCGATCGCTGCGGTCACCGCCACCTGGCCGATCAGGTTGAACCAGCCGGTGGCCCAGCCCCAGCCGGGGCTGCCGAGCTTCGAGGCCCAGTAGTAGAGGCCGCCCGCGGTCGGGTAGGCGGAGGCGATCTCCGCCATGCTGAGGGAGATGACCGTCGCCATCGCCCCGACGAGCAGCCAGCCGTACGTGATCCACATGGGGCCGCCGTGCTCGAAGCCGATGTTGTACGACGTCAGGCAGCCCGCGAGGATCGAGATGATCGTGAAGCTGATGGCGAAGTTGCGGAACCCTCCCATCGCGCGGAAGAGCTCCTGCGCGTAGCCCAGCTTGTGGAGGAGCCTCTCGTCCTCCGAGGTGTGGTAGCCGGGCGGCGGCTGTGTGCTCATGTGCCCTCCTAGGGGTCGCCTGCCGTGTGCAGGGGGGTATTACGCGCACCCCGACGTTGTCATGTCAACCACCGGCCGCACCGATTAGGATCCGCGCGTGCTGAGCTTCGGGGAGCTCAAGGCGGAGGTCGAGGAGGGCCTGCTCGACACTGTCATCGTCGCCTTCACCGACATGCAGGGACGCCTCCTGGGCAAGCGCCTGCACGCGGAGTTCTTCGTGGAGGAGGTCGAGGCGGGCCATACCGTCGAGGGCTGCAACTACCTGCTCGCCCTGGAGATGGACATGGACCCGGTCCCGGGCTACGAGATCGCGAGCTGGGAGCAGGGGTACGGCGACTTCGCTGTCACCCCGGACCTCTCCACGCTCCGCCGGATCCCGTGGCTCGAGGCGACGGCGCTCGTCCTCGGCGACGTCGGGTGGCACGACGGGTCGCCGGTCCAGCCCTCGCCCCGCCAGGTGCTGCGGGCGCAGGTCGCGCGGGCCGCGGAGCTCGGGCTGACGCCGATGCTGGGCTCCGAGCTCGAGTTCTTCCTGCTCAAGGAGACGTACGCGGAGGCACACGCGAACGGGTACGCGGAGCTGACGCCCTCCGTGCCGTACATCCTCGACTACCACATCCTCGCGTCCACGTACGACGAGGGGCTCCTGCGCCAGATCCGGAACGGGATGCAGGCGGCCGGGATGCGCGTCGAGACGTCCAAGGGCGAGGCATGGCCGGGCCAGCACGAGATCAACTTCCGCTTCGCGGACGCGCTGACCATGGCCGACAACCACGTGGTCTACAAGAACGGCGCGAAGGAGATCGCGCACGCGAACGGCTGCTCGATCACGTTCATGGCCAAGCCCTTCGAGTCGTGGATCGGGAGCTCGTGCCACATCCACGCCTCGCTCTTCCGCGACGGGGAGCCGGCGTTCGCGGACGACGACGCCCTCTTCGACCGCTTCCTCGCGGGGCAGATCGCCTGCGCCGAGGAGCTCGCCGTCTTCTTCGCCCCCACGATCAACTCGTACAAGCGCTTCGCGGCGGGGAGCTGGGCGCCGACGTCGCTGGCCTGGGGGCACGACAACCGGACCTGCGGGTTCCGGATCGTCGGTCACGGGGCCTCGAAACGCGTCGAGACGAGGATCCCGGGTGGCGACGTGAACCCGTACCTGGCGTTCGCGGCCATGATCGCGTCCGGCCTGCACGGGATCGAGAACGACCTGCCGCTCCCGCCCGCGCTCGAGGGCAACGCGTACGTGTCGAACGCGAAGCGGTTCCCGTCCTCGCTGCGCGACGCGATCGCGGCGCTCGAGTCCGGGACGACGGCGCGCGCGGCGTTCGGCGACCAGGTCGTCGACCACTACCTGAACTACGCGCGGACCGAGCAGGCGCTCTACGACAGGACCGTCACGGACTGGGAGCGCCGGCGCTACTTCGAGCGCGGCTGACCGCGGGTGTCACGGCGGGACGGCCCGCGGAGACGGCACACTCTGGATCGTGGAGACGGAGCCGGCATGAGGCCCGTGGTCGGGATCACCACGTACGCGCAGGAGGCACGCTGGGGCGTCTGGCATCTTCCCGCAGCGCTCGTCCCGCTCGCGTACGTCGAGGCCGTCGAGGCTGCGGGCGGACGTGCCGTGCTCGTCCCGCCGAGCGAGGAGGGCATCTCCGAGACGCTCGACGCTCTCGACGCCGTGATCTTCTCGGGCGGCGCCGACCTCGACCCGGAGCTGTACGGTGCCGCGCCGCATCCCGAGACCGACACGCCCCAGGCGCGGCGCGACGCCGGCGAGCTCGCGCTCCTGCGCGGCGCGCTCGAGCGGGACCTGCCCACGCTCGCGATCTGCCGCGGCTTCCAGCTCCTGAACATCGCGCGTGGCGGCGACCTCGTCCAGCACCTCCCCGAGGCGGTCGGGAACGGGGTCCACAAGGACGTGCCCGGCCAGTTCACGCACCATCCGGTCGAGGTCAAGCGGGGGACGAGGCTCGCCGCCATCGTCGGCGAGTCGTCGCAGGTCTCGTCGCACCACCACCAGGCGGTCGGCCGGCTCGGTCAGGGGCTGGAGGAGTGCGCCTGGGCCGACGACGGGACGCTCGAAGCGCTCGAGGACCCCACCCGGCGATTCGTCGTGGGCGTCCAGTGGCATCCGGAGGCCGGGGAGGACCGGGCGCTGTTCGAGGCGCTCGTCGAGGAGGCCCGCCGCTACCGCGCCGCCCGCGGGCAGTAGGCTCTCGCCCCCGCCCGAATCCCGAGAGGAGAGCCCGTGACCTTCTTCCTGATCGCCATGTACGTGCTGGTCGTGTTCTTCTTCATCGTCGACGTGCTGCGCCAGCACGCGCTCTCCGGAGCCGCGAAGGCGCTCTGCATCGTCGGCTTCTTCGTCCTTCCCGTGCTCTCCCTGATCGTGTACGGCTTCTGGCGGATGCGGCAGAGCCGCGGGCTTCCGGGCTACTAGGCTCGAGCCGTGTTTGAATCCGGGCGATGACCCTCACCGTCCTCAATCCCGCCACCGAGGAGCCGATCGCCGAGCTCGAGCAGGCGGGCGTCGAGGACGCCGACGCCGCCGTCGCCCGCGCGCGCGCCGCCTCTCCCGCCTGGCGTGCCGTGACGCCCGGCGACCGCGCGCGGCTGCTGCGGCGCCTGGCGACACTCGTCGAGGAGAACGCGGAGGAGCTCGCCCGGATCGAGTCGCGCAACGTCGGCAAGCCGATCTCCGGCGCGCGGGGCGAGGTGGGGATGGTCGCGCAGGTGTTCCACTTCTACGCGGGCGCCGTGGACAAGCACTTCGGCGAGACGATCCCCGTCGCGGGTGGCGTGGCGGCGACGTTCCGGGAGCCGCTCGGCGTCGTCGGGCTGATCGTCCCCTGGAACTTCCCGCTCAACATCGCGAGCTGGAAGCTCGGGCCGGCGCTCGCGTGCGGGAACACCGTGGTGCTGAAGCCGGCAGAGCTGACCCCGCTCTCGGCCATGCGCCTCGCGGAGCTCGTGCTCGAGGCGGGGATCCCCGAGGGCGTGGTCAACGTGCTCGTCGGCAAGGGCTCGGTCGTGGGCCAGCGGCTGATCGAGCACCCGGACGTCGCGAAGATCGCCTTCACCGGCTCGACCGAGGTCGGCCGGCTCGTGATGCAGGGCGCGGCGGAAACGATCAAGCGGGTCACGCTCGAGCTCGGCGGCAAGTCGGCGAACGTCGTCTTCGAGGACGCCGATCTCGAGCGGGCGGCGGCCGCGGCGCCGTACTCGGTCTTCGACAACGCAGGGCAGGACTGCTGCGCGCGCTCGCGCATCCTCGTCCAGCGCTCGGTGTACGACCGCTTCCTCGACCTGCTCGTGGACGCGACCCGCCGCGTGAGAGTGGGCGACCCCGAGGACGACGCCACGGAGATGGGGCCGCTCGTCTCGGCCGCACATCGCGAGACGGTGTCGTCCTTCGTCGAGGGCGAGCCCTACTTCCGCGGCGACGTTCCCGAGGGGCCGGGCTACTGGTACCCGTGCACGCTGGTCGAGGCGTCGAACGACGACCGCGTCGCGCGCGAGGAGGTGTTCGGCCCGGTCGCGGCCGTGATCCCGTTCGAGGACGAGGCCGACGCCGTCCGTATCTCGAACGACACGCCGTTCGGCCTCTCCGGCTCGATCTGGACGCGTGACGGGGCGCGGGCGCTGCGCGTCGCGCGCGCGACCGAGTCGGGTGTCCTGTCCGTGAACGCGAACACGTCGGTGCGCGTGCAGACGCCGTTCGGCGGCTTCAAGCAGTCGGGGTTCGGCCGCGAGCTCGGGATGCACGCGCTCGAGGGCTACTCGGAGGTCAAGAGCGTCTTCATCTCCACGGAGGGGTAGGTCATGGCGGGCAGGCTGGACGGGAAGGTGTGCGTGATCACCGGGGCGGGCGGCGGCATGGGCCGCGAGGCGGCGGTCGTCTTCACGGGGGAGGGGGCGAAGGTCTGCGTCGCAGACGTCGACCTCGCGCTCGCGGAGGAGACCGTGTCGCAGTGCCCGGGCGAGGCGTTCGCGTTCGGCGTGAACGTCGCCGACGAGGACGGAGTCGCCGCGCTGATGCGCGCGACCGCCGATCGGTTCGGCGGGATCGACGTCCTCTACAACAACGCGGGGATCTCACCCGGCGACGACGACTCCGTGCTCACGACCACCGTCGAGGCGTGGCAGCGGGTGCAGGACGTGAACACGAAGGGCGTCTTCCTCTGCTGCAAGCACGGGATCCCGTACCTGCTCGAGCGGGGCGGCGGCTCCGTGATCAACGTCGCCTCCTTCGTCGCCATCCTCGGCGCAGCGACCTCGCAGATCTCGTACACCGCGTCCAAGGGTGCCGTGCTCGCGATGTCGAAGGAGCTCGGCGTGCAGTTCGCACGCGAGGGCGTTCGCGTGAACGCGCTCTGCCCCGGGCCGGTGGAGACGCCGCTCCTGCTCGCGATCTACGGCGACGACCCCACCGCCTTCGCGCGGCGGCAGGTGCACTGGCCGACGGGCCGGCTCGGGAAGCCGCGCGAGATCGTGAACGCGGCGCTCTTCCTCGCGAGCGACGAGTCGTCGTTCGTGAACGGGGCGGCCTTCGTCGTGGACGGCGGCCTGACCGCCGCCTACGTCACGCCGGAGTAGAGCTCAGACCCCGACGACCTTGACGAGCCAGCGCCGGTCGCGCTCGCGGTCGAGCTCGAGGAAGAGCACGCGCTGCCACTGGCCGAGGCAGAGCTCTCCGCTCTGCACCGGGATCGCCTCGCCTGCGGGGCCGAGGAGCATGGACATGCAGTGCGAGTGGCCGTTCGAGGCCTCCATGTCCTCCTCGCAGACGTTCTCCGTCCGGCGGTCCCAGTCGTCGTGCGCGTAGTAGTGCTCGGAGGGGACGAGCCGCTTCAGGAGCAGCGCGAAGTCCTCGAGGAAGCCGCGCTCCCACTCGTTCACGCGGACGGAGCAGGTCGTGTGCGGCGAGTAGACGTTGCAGATGCCGTCCGTGATGCCGCTCTGGCGGACCGCCTCCTGCACGTCCTCCGTGATATCCGTGACGGTCAGGCCGCCCGCGGTTCGCAACTGGTGCTCGAGCTGGAACGTCTTCACGGGCCGACATTCTGTCAGCCGCGGCTGCCCCCGGCGAAACGGAACCGTCCGTTACGCTCGGTGCCGCGGGCCCGTAGCTCAGCTGGTCAGAGCAGCCGACTCATAATCGGTTGGTCCCTGGTTCGAGTCCAGGCGGGCCCATTCGATACCGCATAGCCAAGCCGATTCCGCTTGGTTATGCGGGTCGGGTGTGCCGCAGATGCCGCGAAATCACATGCGGTGCATACCCCGGTGCAACCCCGAGACATGTCCAGAACGGACAACTTGCGCGCCACGCTCGAGCACGTCATCGTCCGCGCGTGATCGTCTTCGCGATCATCGACGACGCCGTCTCGCCCGACCACCCGCTCGGCGACGCGCTCGAAGTGTTCGTTCGCCGCGAGGACGCCGAGCGCTTCGTCGAGGAGGTCCGCGGCGACGATCCCGAGCTCGCGGCCGACTTGCGGATCGAGGAGCGTGTGCTCGACGCCGGCGGCGTGAACTGACAGGACCCTCCCCGGCCGGGGGGTGGGGGGAGGGGTCGCCTCGTGAATCCGAAAACGGATTCCGCACCCCGCGCGTGCGCGTTTCCCTCTCTATGAGATCGAAACCCCAAATCGAAACCCCGATAGGGGTCGCGAAGTGACAGTGACCGCAGCTACCTGCGCCGCCTGCGGGGCGAGCATCACGATGGCTTCCACCGGCCGGCCTCGGAAGTTCTGCCGGCGCTGTGTCGCTGAGCGAAAACGCGGCGCAGTCGAGCGCTGGCGTCGCCGAAACCCGGTGCCGCGCTTTCCTCGCTCGAGCGAGCGAACGAGCGGCGGTCGCCCACTCGGCTTCTCGGACGAGGAGCTCGGGGGCCCGGCGCTCCGTGGCATGCTCGGGGATGCGCAACATGCTGCGGCCTGCGTCCGTACCTGGCCGAGCCTCGGAGGGCCAATGTCGCTCGCGCGTCGCCAGCTCGAGGAGGCAGTGCACGCCGTCGTCGAGGCGGGAGAGAACGTCGACGACGTCGCCGCCGCGACGCTGCTCTCGGCCGCGCAGATTCGTCGCCTCGCTCGCCGATAGGCGGAAGCGTGACGAAGATTTCCGCGGTGATCCCGGATGACCTGGCCGGCGCGCTCGAGGAGCGTGCGCGGGCCGAGGATCGCTCCGCAAGCGCCGTAGTCAGGCGGGCTCTGGTGGAGCACTTGAAGGCTTCCCTCCTCACAGGTAGTCGTGGCGCGAAGGGCGGGCCGGTCGCTGCAGCGGCTGGTCCGCCTGAGCGTGACGGGGCGGCTTCGTGAGCGCGGGCATCTATACGCCGAAGCGTGCTGTTCGCGACTACCTGGCCGAGCCCGGTGAGTACTACCTGCTCCCCCCCAAGCCGCTCATCCGTGACTACCTCGCCGAGCCCTTCGTCGTCGCCGAGAGCGGCGGCTACGTCCAGCGATCCGTCGAGTCGGCGGTGCACCTGCGCGTCGAGGGCTCGGGATCCCCGCTGCTCGAGGGGCGCATGGTTCCCTACGGCGAATGGACGGAGATCAACTCGAGGGCCGAAGGTCACTTCCTCGAACGCTTCGCTCCAGGATCGCTCGCGAAGACGCTCAAGGAGCACGCTTCGCGGATTCGCGTCCTCTTCGAGCACGGCCAAGACGCGACGATCGGCCTGCAGCCGATTGCCAAGGTCGAGGAGCTGCGCGAGCGCGCCGACGGAGCGCACTACACCGCGCGCCTGCTCGATGGTGTGCCTCAGCTGGTGCTGGCCGGCCTGCGCGCCGGGCTGTACGGGTCTTCCGTTCGCTTCTTCAACGTGAAGACGGATCGAGAGCGCTACCCCCGCAGGAGTGCACACAACCCCGAAGGACTCGAGGAGCGCACGGTGCGCGAGGCACGGATCCGGGAGTTCTCGGTCGTCACCTTCCCCGCCTACGTCAACACGGCTGCCCAGGTGCGCGAGTGAGACGAGGACGAGTGATGAGGCCATTCTCGAAGCGCGCAGGCCGATCCGTCCAGGCCGAAGAGTCGAGGCCCCGGACGCGAGTCGACTACCTGATCATCGACGAGAACTTCTGGATCGGTGGGTACTACTTCGCTCGCGGCCGGCACATCCGCGGCGACCACCCGCTCGTGACAAAGATGCTCCGCGATTGTCCGGAATGGGTACATCCGGTCTACCTGGGCCCGTGATCGGCGTGCTCATGTCGGAGCTCTGATGCTGGCGGCGGCGGAGCACACCTGGGAGGCGCAGCCGACGCAGGCGGCGCTCAGGGGTGCGGCATGAGCGTCGCCGAGCTCCCGACGTTCGAGGCGGCGAGCTATGACCTGCCGATCCCGAAGGACGAGTCGACCGGGCGCAAGGCGACAAAGCTCACCGTGCGCTGGACCGGCTCGACCGAGCTCGACCGGACGTCGGAGGATGATCTCCTCTGGCTGCAGGCGCTCCGGCTCGGGACGCCGCTTCGGCTCGTCATCGTGGGCACCCCGACCGCCCGCGGGTTCTCGATCTCGCCGAAGCCGGGGAGGGACGTGACCGAGGAGCTCGGCTTCACCTGCTCGATCAAGGTGGAGCAGGTCGAACTCGGCGAGCTCGCATAGGTGCCGGCGACCGGCTCGCCCGTCGCGGAGCCCGCGACACGGATCGCACGGCCGCTCGTCCAGACACTCGACCCGGCGCGTGCCCTGGAGCTCGTCGAGCGCTGCGCCTGGACGGAGCTCGCGCTCGAACGGCAGGGCTTCACCGGCGAGCGCCTGCAGCGGACGGCGTACCGGGTGACGGCCGACTACATCCGCTTGAACATCCCCTACCTGTCACCGGAGCGCCGCGAGGAGCTCGCGAGCTACGTGACCGAGAAGGCACTCCTCGCGACCATGCGCTTCCGACCCGACCACCCGACGACGTCCTACACGACCCGGGGCGGCTCGCACTACGAGTCGTGGATCTGCGACGTCATCTACAAGCGCTGCACCGACTGGATGCGCTCGAAACATGAGGGCCAGGGCGACCGTCGCTACGGGAACGACAATCGCGTCGTGCTCGCCGATGACCCGGACCCTGCCGACCACGACGTCGACTTCGAGGGGGTGGTGGACGAGCGCCGGCGGGCTCGCTGGCAGCAGGCGGCGGCGGCGACCGGCTGGAGCCTCGAGGAGTGGGTTGCGATCTCGCTCGATCGAGCGGCGGCGGGGGTGCTACGTTCATGAGATCAGGCACGGCGGCGGAGCGCACGCCGAACTTTCGGTCCCTTCCTTGACTCGAATCCGAGCTCTTCGGCCACCGCTCTGAGGATCTCCCGCGCGGCGTACTGGTCGGACCTCACGCCGGCGATCGTCCTGGGCGCGCAAGCGCGGCAATAGTGATCGTCTCGGTTGTGGGCCACGCCGCACCTCAGGCACAGACCGGCCCCCCGACGACAGACGATCTCTGCACCGCGGCGGAGATCCTCGAGCCGGCCGGTCCGTAGGGCGTTCCGCGGATCGCCGGGCTCGAGCGGCGCATAGATGAAACACCCCCGGCTCCTGCTCATGCTCATCAGTCGCGTTGTGAGGAACTGCGGCGGCGCTGCCGCGGCCTTGCGGAGCATCGCCGCGACGACCTGCCGCCCGACACCGTGCCGGGCGTACCTGATCGCGATTGCATCGGCCCGCGAGGGATCGCCGGCGACCTCGAGTGCGTAGCGACGGAACGCCTCATCTACGCCGAGCGCGTCGCTGAGCACGATGACCGGGGTCATCGACACCTCGGATGCGCGCTCTGCCGGCGTCCCGTCCCGTCCCCAGCGCCTGCCGCCCGGCCCGAAATGTCCCACTTCGGAGGGCTCGCGCGCTGGCACCGTTCGGGTATGACTGGTCACACCGAGACACTGTACGGCCGCGAGCCGACGACGCTCGAGCCGCTCCCGACGATCGAGGAGACGCAGAGGCTGCTCGGCGGGGTGTCCCGCAGGACCGTTCTCCGCGAGCTCGATGCGGGAGAGCTCGTGCGGGTTCGGGTTCGAGGGCGTGTGCTCGTCGATCCGAGCTCAATCCGTCGCTACATCGAGCGGCACCGCGAGGGGGCGTCCCCGTGAACGACGAACGGCGCCCGCCAGAGCGCCGCTCGCAGATCACCCGCCTTGATCGTAGCGAGCCTATCGGGTGACCGGCGTCCTCGACCTCGACGCGATGCTCGGGCTCTTCGCGAAAGTCTCCGGTCGGCGCTTCGTCGGCCCAGTCGACGGCGCCGGGTACCTCGAGCTCGTGTTCTCCGACGACGAGCGCCAGGGGCGCAACCTCGTCTCGATCTGCACCGAGGGACGATACGCAGGCCTCGTCCTGCTCGGCTTCGTCGCTGATCCCGAGGAGTACGTCGCCGACTACCGGCGATTCGTGGAGGCAGCGTGAGCGACCGTCTCGAGCTGCTCGGGCGTTTCGGCCGGCTCTACGGTGAGCTCGGGCTCGCGATCGCGTTTACGGACGGACTCGCCGGAGACGCGGCGAAGGCCGTCACCTCGAAGGGCTGGAACCGCACAGAGAGGCTCCCGCACGCTGCGAGGGGCGAGGCACTCCTGACGTCGCGCGGGCTGCGACGAAACCCCGTCGTCGTGCTCCGAGCGTCAGGGCTGATCGGCGTCGACGTCGACGGCGTGGGCGGGCGTTCGCTGAGTAACAGGCTCGTACCTACCGGCTGGCCCGCGACCGTGACAGTCCGCTCGGGCCGCGTGGACGGCGGGCTTCACCTCTGGTACCGAGCGCCCGCGTATGAGTTCCCGGCGAAGATCGAGCTCTCAGGGAGCGGACTCAAGACTTCGCGCGATGGGTACCTCGTAGCGCCGCCGTCCCTTCACGGAGACACCGGAGCCGAGTACGCCTTCGTCGACGGGCGGGCACCCTGGGAGCACGAGCTCGCACTCGCACCCGCGACGATTCTCGAGACGCTCGTCATCGCCCGACGAGCGCACGACGACGGCGTCCGGGCTGACGATCAGTGCCCCGTCAGCGAGGGTGATCGGCACGACTTCCTCATGCGGAAGGGCTGCTCGATGAGGCGCGCAGGGTTCGGCGTCGACGCGATCAGGGCGGCGCTCCTGATCGAGAATGGGCGCCGTTGTACTCCCCCCAAGGACGAGCGGCTCGTCGAGGAGCTCGCCGTCGACCTCTGCACGCGCTACCCGCCAGGAGCTCGGGCGTGAGCGACCCGATCCGCGCGACGCTCGACGCGATCACCGCGAGCCCGGTTACGTCCGGCGCCGCCGTAAGCGACGTACTCGAAGCCGTGCGCCGGTACATGCTGCTCGACCCCTCCGAGGCCGACTACGTGGCCGTTGCACTCGCCGTGGCCGTCTCGAAGGCGCTCACGGACGAGGAGCCTCTCTGGGCGCTCCTGATAGGCCCGCCGAGCTCCGGCAAGACGGAGGCGATACGACTCCTCGACGGCGTGGCGGATGCCTCCGTGGACGACCTCACACGCGCCGGCCTGCTCTCCTGGGAGACGCGCGGAAAGAGCGCGAA